>JBGSOR010000273.1:0-6445 GCA_041738985.1 Chromatiaceae bacterium
GGGCGCTCGGCGCCTTCGACGCGGGCGGAGACGCGGCCATCGCACGCGCCGCGGTGGCCCAGGAACCCCAGGTGGACAACCTGGAGCGCGCGGTCGACGACCAGGTGCTGACCCTGATGCGGGCGGACCCGGACTTTGCGCCGCTCGGGACCTATCTGCTCTGGATCGTCCACAACTACGAGCGTGCTGCGGATCGGGCCACCAATGTGGCGGAGCGGGTGGTCTACATTGCCTCGGGCCAGACGGAGGAGCTGGGCTAGGTCCAGTGCCTTGCGAGTGGCTAGCGGCCTGTCGCCAAGGCGCAATCCCGCTTCTTCTTGCCCCCGCTACTCGGCCCTCCCCACTCGCCACTCGCCACTCGCCACTCACTTCACCTTGATCGGCATGGCGTCTTTCCCGTGCTTCTTGAGCGCAGAACGGGTCTCTTCCAGGGCCTCCTTGGTTTTCAAGGGGCCGGTGACGACACGATGCCAGACCGCCCCGTCCTTGAGGGTGACCGATTGGACACGGGTGGAGACGCCGAGCATGGCCAGCTGGGCCTTCATCTGCTCCGCATCCTTGGCGGTCTTAAAGGAGCCGACCTGGAGGATGTAGGTGCCGACAGGGGCCACCGCAGCCGTGCTCGCCTTGGGCTTGTCCGCTGCGGGCGGGGTAGGCTCCGTGGGCTCGACCACAGGCCTGGGCGGCTCCGGCCGTGGGGCCGGTGGCGGCAGGGGCTTGCCGTCGTGCCGAATATCGACCTCTGTATCTTTCAGGATGTTAGGGAAATTGAACGTGGGTTGGGGCGGGGTCGGGCGCTCGGTCTTAGGGATAGCTGCCACCTGGGGCGGCACTTGGGTGGGGGCCGCGGTCATCCAATAGGAGCCGACCCCGAACCCGCCAACCAGGGCGCCGAAAAGAAACCACCAGACACAGGAGCGGGGACGGCCGCGCCTGGGGGCTGGACGGGGGGCACTGCGACTGCCAAGCGCCATCTACATCGCCTCCGGGGCCGATACGCCCACCAAACCCAACCCGTTGCGCAAGACCTGGCGGACGGCCAGGATGAGCTTGATGCGGGCGTCTCTCAAAAGGGCGTCCTCCACCAGGAACTGGTGGGCGTTGTAATAGGTGTGTAAGTCGTTAGCCAGCTCTCGGAGGTAGGTCGTGAGCTGGTGGGGCTCGTGATCGAGCGCTGCGGACTCCACCACCTCCGGGTAGCGAGCCAGGGTGCGAAGCAGCGCCTGCTCGTGGTCTTCCGTCAGACGCTCCAGGTTGGCGACCCCTGGGCTCGGATCCACGACCAGCCCCTTGTCTGCGGCCTGGCGCAGGACGCTGCTCACCCGGGCATGGGCGTACTGGACGTAATAGACGGGATTGTCGGCGGACTGGGACTTGGCGAGATCCAGGTCGAAATCCATATGCTGCTCGCAGCGGCGCATCACGTAAAAGAAGCGCGCCGCGTCGCGACCGACCTCTTTACGCAGCTCGCGCAGGGTGACGAACTCGCCGGAGCGGGTCGACATCTGGGCTCGCTCGCCGCCCCGATAGAGGATGGCGAACTGGACCAGCAGGACGTCGAGCCGGCTGGCATCGTCGCCGAGCGCGGTGAGTGCCGCCTTGACCCGCGGGACATAGCCATGGTGGTCCGCCCCCCAGATGTCGATGACCCGCTCGAAGCCGCGCTCCAGCTTGTCCATGTGGTAGGCGATGTCGGAGGTGAAATAGGTCGTCTGGCCGTTCTCGCGCACCAATACCCGATCCTTCTCGTCGCCAAAGGCGGTGGATCGGAACCAGAGCGCCCCGCCCTGCTCGTAGACCTGGCCAGCCTCTCGCAAGCGCTCGATGGCCAGGTTCACCGCCCCCCGCTCGGCCAGCGACCGCTCCGAGTACCACTCCTGGTAATCCACTCCGAATTCAGCGAGATCCGCCCGGATGTCGTCCAGGATGGTGTTGAGGCCCAGCTCGAAGCAGTAGCGATAGCGATGGTCCCCCAGGAGCCGCTTGGCGGCGGCGATGAGGGCGTCGATGTGGGCCTCCTTGTCGCCCCCCTCGAGCCCCGGGCACTCGTCCGGCGGGAGTCCCGCGAGCACGTGATCCGCGTCGATTCGGTAGGCGTCCCCGTGCTCCCGGTGCAGGGTGGCCGCGATGTCCCAGACATAATCCCCCTTGTACCCGTTGCTCGGAAAGTCCAGATCTTCCCCGCAGAGCTCCAGGTAGCGCAGCCAGACCGAGGTCGCCAGGATGTCCATCTGACGACCGGCGTCGTTGACGTAGTACTCCCGGTGGACGTTGTAGCCCACCGCTTCGAGCAGGTCCGCCACCACCGCCCCGTAGGCGGCCCCGCGCCCATGGCCAACGTGCAGGGGGCCCGTGGGGTTGGCGGAGACGAACTCCACCTGGATCCGCCGCCCGGCGCCCAGATTGGAGCGTCCGTAGTCATACCCGGCCGCCAGGATCTCCGGCACCAGGGCCCGATAGGCGCCCTCGGCCAAAAAGAAATTCACGAACCCTGGCCCGGCGATCTCCACTCGCTCGACCATAGGCGAGGTCGGTAGGGTAGCCACCAGCCGCTCGGCCAGGTCGCGCGGACGGGCGCGTGCGGGCTTGGCCAGAAGCATCGCGAGATTGGTGGCAAAGTCCCCGTGGGTGCGATCCTTCACCCGTTCTACCCGGGGCTCCGGCATCGCCTCGGGGGCGACCCCCGCGAGGCCGCCGTCGGCGACAAGGTGCGCCAACCCGGCGCGCAGAAGGTCCGTGATCTGTTGCTTCATGACAATGAGACTGGGAGATGGCCGGGCACCGGGGCGCTCTCTGGCACCCGGCGGGAAAGCCGCGAAGAATACCCGAATCCAGACGCGGGGGCATGTCCGGGGGTGGGCGACGAAGCACGCCTTGGGACTCGTCCGCTCTAGCCATGCCAGCCCCAGCTCAGCACCCCCGCGTGCGAAGTGTGTAGATTGGAAAACTACTGTTGTGGCCCTGAAATCCGACCGCTATTATCAGATAGACGCCATGTTGCGAAGCTGAGAAGCAGCGTCGTTTGCCTGAACGGCGTCGGCACTCCGACTTGTTCAAAATGTCTACTCTCAGTGCACGACAACCTGAATCTGCGCGGTCGGCGCCTTGGAGAAGCTTCCATTGCGGAGAGGATCCTTTTCGCACGGCGTTCGATGATCGATTCGTCTACCTCAGTCATACCTGGCGGGACGCACTGGCTCGACTGCACCGCGACCTCAGCTCACCGAAGGGCCTTTCCCTGATCACAGGTCCGGCCGGAACGGGCAAGACAACCCTTTTACGCAAGCTTGTTGCCAGCCTTCAGCGGGATAACCCGTTCGTTCTCCTCACGGACGTACCGGTGCCCACCCTAGATGCGTTGGTGGAGATCGGGCGTCGACAAGCAGGCTTGGTGGATGAAGAGGGCATTCAGGTCGTCGATCCAGCCTCCGCCTTTAGGGGGTTACTGTCCCACCTGGACCCGAGACGCGTTCGGTTACTGGTGATCGACGAGGCCCAGTCGCTCCCGGATCAGTTGCTCGACCAGCTCCGAACCTTGGCCAAGCCCGCAGAGGACGAGTCCAGCCTATTACCGATCATTCTTGCTGGGGATCCGTCGCTCGCACTGCGCTTGGAGCAGGCACCATCGGACGAGCAGGGCTGCTCTCTCGGCCACCGGCTCGAGCTTGACCGATTGGACCGCACCGACGTCATGGCTTTCATACGTCACCGGCTGGAGGCCGCGGACTGCGCAGATGGCATCCCGTTTACGGCTGATGCCATCGAGCGCATCGGCGATTATGCAGATGGCATCCCGGGAACAATCAATACGCTCTGCCGTTTAGCCTTTTTCTTTGGTGCTGAGCAAGGCGAGACGCGCGTCACGGCGGACTCGGTTGAGCTCGCGGCCTCGGCGGTCTTGCTGAATCATGCATCGAGGCACTCCCGTTTGGCGTCTTCTCCGATAGGTCCACGCGACCCAACCGCTAGTGCATCGGCACCAAGACCGTCGGCACTCGGCGTCGGCGAGAGCGCGATCAGCCTCCAGTCCGATGCCAATCACTCGCCGACCTTGAGCCCTGCGCCAGCCGCCAACCTGCCGCCGCGGCCTTTTGATGGCGCTAAGACCGTAAACGATCCATTCGGACAGACTTCCGCTGAAGCTGGCAGGCCGCGGCAGAGCAGTCCACAGGACCGCCGCGTGGCCCTCGCCTGGGCGGCCGCAACTGTCACTGTTGTGCTCGGCGCGGCGCTACTCATCCCGCGACTCTACGACGCGCATTGGGAGTTATGGCCTCCCAGGGGCTCGACGCTCGTGGCGTTGCTGGGCACTGGATCTGCCAACCCTCAAAGCGCGTCGGCGACCCCCGAACCCATGCCGCTACGTCTTGGTGGAATCGTGCCGCCGGGATCGTCAGCCTCATTCCCTACGCTCGATGGCAGCCAAGGAAACGCAGAATCGGCTGGCATCTTGCCCCAAGAAGAGGCGAAGCTGGATGAGGCGGAGATCGGACGCCTATTGGCGCTGGCGGAACGACATTTCAGAGCCGACCGCCTGGTGGCGCCGCGCTTCGATAACGCGCTCGCCACGTATCGCCAAGTCTTACGCGCGGATTCGGAAAATTCGGCGGCACTGGCAGGCATCGCGGCAATCAAGTCGAAGCTCATGGGGTTCGCGCAAGCCGAGGAGGCGCGGGGCGACCACGCAGGCGCGCGCCGCCAGCTCGACAAGATCAGGTTAATCGAGCCCGAGAGTCAAGCAGGGATCAGCCAAATACCGAGTCCTCCCTCGGTCGGCGATGACCTGTATCTTGCGAATCCGGCGGCTGGTCTAGCAACCCAATAAATTCAGCGACGAAATAAGGCTGCGTCAACGCAGTCAAGTAGAACCGGCTCGATTTAGAACCAGCGAGCAACAGCGAGAACAGCGATGACCATGAGCGGCTGGCGATCGACACGACCGATCTTCATGACGGCAGGAATGCTGCTTTGCTCCCCGGCGCCCTATGCCCTGGAGGTCAACCTGTCCGCCGAGCTACCGTACCTCGATATCGAGTATGAGGGGAAACAGTTACGCATCCAGCGGATTCAAGACACTGAGCACAAACTGGAGAATAGCTTCACAAAGACGTCGCGCCCTTGCCCGCCTTTCTGCATTCACCCCATGCAGGCAGCAGTCGGCGTTCAGACGGTTGGCGAGCTGGAGCTGCTCAGTTTCTTGATTGAGAAGGTTCGCACCGGCGCTGGCCTGTTGATCGACTCCCGGTTACCGGAATGGTTCGAAAAGGGGACCATTCCCGGTGCGGTCAACATCCCCTGGACGATCCTTGCAGCGGGACCAGACAACCCGCACACCGCCAAAATCCTCCACGCGCTGGGCGCTGTGGAAGAGGTTGGGGAATGGGATTTCCGGCCCGCCCTGCACCTCATGCTGTTCTGCAACGGGCCTTGGTGCGATCAATCGCCTCTTGCCATCAAGAACCTTGTCTCGTTGGGTTATCCGCCCGAGAAGCTCTACTACTACCGCGGAGGCATGCAACTATGGCAATTGCTGGGATTGACGACGGTCGTTCCCGAAAAATGACTGCCTGTTCGCGCTCCCATGAAAGCAACCGGTGGGGGCGCGCGTCGATTGGCTCGACTGCCCTGTGCATCGTCTGCATTGTCTGCGCGACGACGACCCATGCGGTCGATACCTCCCAGGCGGTCCCCGAGGCATCCCAGGCAGCGAGCTACGAGCGAAAGGTATCCAACGAGGCCGCCGATTTTGTCCCAGAGGGAGTCGCCGAAGAGCGCGCCGACCACCCGTCACCGCGCGCTGCCGCTACGCCCGGCTCTCTGCCGCAGGGTGTCGCGCCGGAGCGCGTCGACCGAATCAAGGCGGCCGTAAATCAAGCGTTTGCGGGACTTCAAACCGACCAGGTTTCCGAGCAGGTGCATACGCCCCAAGCGCCGAATCCAGACATCGACCCTATCGACGCCCGCCGGCAGGCACTAAGGGCGCTTGTGGTCGCGCCCAGTGAGCCGGCCAGCGAGCAGGAGTCGGGATACCTGGACCAGCTGCGCGACGAGGTTGCCCACACCGTGGTCTTTAGGGAGGCCGTCGTGTCGGAACCGGAGTCCCTGCCCGCGGGGTCCCGGATTGTCGCCGATGCCGGTCCGGGCACCTACCGGGTCCAGCCCGGCGATTCGCTGTGGAAGATCGCGCAGGCGAAGTTTGGAGACGGTTACAAATGGAGGCGCATCTACGAGACCAATCGCGAGAAGCTCCGCAAGGTCGATGTGCTTCGGATTGGGCAGGTGCTGTTAATCCCCGATCGATGAGCCCTTCGTAGCGCCTCGCGAGCTACCCCATCTCCTGCGGGTCCACATCGAGCGACCAGCGCAGCCCGCCCCGACGCGGCAAGGCACGCAGCTCCGGCATCCAACGGGCGAGCAAGCGCTGGAGCCCCGCCCGCGCCGGGGC
>JBGSOR010000282.1:0-7679 GCA_041738985.1 Chromatiaceae bacterium
ATCCGCCGCGCCCGCATCGGCGGGGCAGACGCATGTCGCGTCGCCGACAGCAGCACCGACTCAACCTGCTCCTGAGGCAGCGGCCGGTCCGGCGACTACGGCAAGCCCCACTCCCGCGATCGCGCCACAGGTTCGCGCGGCCGCGGGTTTGGACGTCGCAGCCAAGGCCGGACCGCAGCCGCGGGATACGCCAAGGACCGCCTTCTCCGGTGACCTGCCCTCGGTCTTCTCCGACGACATGCCGGAGGCGGCGCCCGCGGCTCCTACGCCGGCCGGTTCGCTTATGGAGCAGTACGAGAAGGACCGGGCAGAAAGCCTGAGCAAATCGGCTCCGTCACCATCGGAGCCCGCGGCGGAACCAGCGAAGAGCCAGGCCAGCTCGCAAGACTTGCCGCCGCCGCCCGAATCCGCGGCGCCCAAGACGCCCGCGAAAGCGCCTCCCCAGGTGAGGCCCAGGGGCCTCGCGTCCCAGAGCACCGGAACCGCGCCAAAGCAGGCGAGGCAGCCACGCCCCGCCCGGCCACCGGCCGGAAACGCCTCTTGGAGCGGCCGGTACCTTGGGGGTCGCAAGACCGATTGATTCCCATGAACCCGAGAGAAAGAGGAGCTGTTGATGCATTCCCACAGATCGAGAAAGGCGCGGCGCGCACTCTGGAGCAGCCTGCTCGCCGCGTTCGCTTGCATGGTTGTCTCCCTCGGAATAGCCCAGGCTCAGGGCTATGGCTTTGCTGCACCCGGCGGATATGGTCTGAAAATCTACCGAGTCGATGCCTCCCTGTATCCGTTCGTCCAGGTCTACCTGCGAACCTTCGACGACCGGCAGCAGCCGCTGGTCAATCTCAATGAGCCCAATATCGGCCTGATGGTCAAAGGCCGATCCTATGACCCGTCCAAACGCCAATACGGCATTCAATCGATTCGTCAGAGGCAGGAGGCGACCCGCAGCGTCCTGGTCCTGGATGCCAGCAAATCCATGCGAGGACCGCCTTTCGATGCATCGCTGAAGGCGGTCATTCGCTTCATCGAGAGCAAGCGTCCTCAGGACGAGGTGGCGGTGCTGGCGACTCGCGACAACCCAGAAGGCTTCGAATTCGTCTCGAACTTCGAACGGGACGGGCGTGCCCTGGCCCGCCGTATCGCCGATGTCAGGGCTGACGGTAACCGAACCCGTCTGTACGATACCATCGCGGCCGCCATGCAGGCGTGCGCCATGAGCGCGCAGGGATCGGTGGAATCCGGCTCCTATGTCGTCTCCTGCTCTATCGTCGTCTTCTCCGACGGTCGCGACGACGGCAGCGCCATCTCTCGGGAAGAGCTCATGACCCGCATCTCCGGGCTTCAGATCCCCATTCCCATTTACTCTCTCGCCTATTCCCGCCAGTCCCCCGCGTACTTCCGGAACCTGGAGGCCCTATCCAAGAACTCGTTCGGCCTCTATTACAACGTGGGCGAGACCTTGGACAAGATGCAGCGCATCGTCGAGGAGATCCAAAACATCCTCCAAAGCGACTATGTCGTCGTCTTTCGTTCCTACGTTCCGGTCGACGGGGCCAAGCACAACTTCAAGCTCGGTGTCGAATACCCGAGCGGTAGCGGAAAATACGTATATGACGACGGGAGCTTCGAGGCGTTAGAGCCGCCTCCGATTCCAGCCCTACTGGAGCAGCAGGCAAAGCTGGCCCAACGAATCCCCGCGCCCCCTGACGGCAACCCGTGGTTCGACCAGCCGGCAATGCCCGCGCCGCCAGCGGCACCGGCACCGGCGGCCGGCGAGCAACAATAAAGGTGTCCGGGATTCCTCAAGGCCGGTATCGGCCTGAGCATGGCCGGGGACGGGGAATGTCCCCGGTCAGTCGGTTAGGCGAATGGATGCGAACCGTCAACTGAGCACTCAGCACAGCGAAGGGTGAATCGAATCATGTACACCAAGAAGACGACATTGGTCTTGGCCGCTGCGGTATCGGCGAGTTTGGTCACGTCGGGATGCGCAACGATGGGGGAGGAGGGGCAGATGCAGGCGCTCGGCGCCGGGTTGGGCGCGGCCGTGGGTTGCGGTATTGGTGCGCTCGTTACCCGTGACGCGCGGGGTTGCGCGGCAGGGGCGGCGATTGGGGGCGCGATCGCTTTCACTGCAGTGAAGATCAACCAATACCAGGCCAAGCAGGTACGTTCATCGAAAGCCGACGCACGCCTCTACGGTCTGGCCAAACCGGTCAACAGTCCCCAGGTGAAGATCCGCAAAGGGACATCCAATCCAACCGCGATCAAGCCTGGGCAGGCAGTGACCATCACGACGGACTATTCGTTGATGTTGCCGGCATCGACGTCCGATACCAAGGTTTCGGAGAGTTGGGCGCTAAAGAAGGACGGCAAGGTGCTCTACACGCTTCCGGCACAGGTCAACGAGCGAACCCCCGGGGGATGGAGCACGAGCGCCGCCATCGACGTGCCAAAGAATGCGTCGCCCGGGACCTATGTGGTCGAGCACAAGGTAAAGGTCGGATCGAGCTACGACACCGACGAATCCACCTTCGTTGTGAAGTCCTGACCCTTGTTCATTGCGCTGGTCCTGGTGCTGTCGGGTATATCCTTCGTGGCGTCGGGGGATGAGACTGGCGCTTGCTACGGCACCCGCGAGGCGAGCGCCGAAACAGCGCAACGGATCGCCAGCGAGTGGCCGCTTCGGGCTTCTGGAGACCCGGTCACGGCTTATGTGCAACAGTTGGCGGAGCGCCTCCGGGAAGGGCTGGACGGTGCTGGGCGCAAGCGATGGCGTTTCGATGTCGCGCGGAATCTTGCGCCCAGCGCCTTCGCGGCAGGGGATGGGTATGTCGTCCTGACCGACGGGCTGGTGTCCTTTGTGCGCGACGAGTCCCAGCTGGCGGCCGTGCTGGCGCATGAGATGGCTCATGTTCTAGAAGGGCACTTCTGCCGGCCGGGACGACAAGGGGGTAGAGACTATCAGGTCGGTACCCTCGTACAGCACTATGACGCCGCGGCCGAGGAGGAGGCCGACACCAGGGCGGTTGAGCTGCTGCGACGGGCCGGTTTCGATCCCGGGGCCATGGCGTCTCTGTTGCGGTGTCTGGCGAGCAGTACGCCCTCGTTCCGGAACCAGCTCAACCGCCGAGTACAGGCGCTGGAGCGGCGAGGCTTGGCGAGGTCTGGAACGGTGCCTGGACGCGACTCGCCAGGGTTCCGAGAGGCGCGTCGGTTGGTCGAAGAAGATTTCAAGGGACTCGAATCGGCGTTCGACATCGAGAACGCGTGGAAGCGTTGCCAATGAAGGGCGCGTCGCGCGCATTGATGATGAGCGCCTGCTCGTGCTGGTCGTCAGGGTGGATCACAGGATCGAGCTTGTCGAGCTCGCGCTCCGCGGCCGGATCGATCTCAATCTTCCATGCCATACCGCTTCAACACGTCCTCGAGCGGGATCGGCTCGGAGCGGCCAGCCCGAATCTCCTCCAGGCGCTGCTCGGCAAGCGCCAGATCGTCCAGATCGCCCAGATGCTCCAGCACCGCCTCGGCGACATAGGACTCCGTGCTGCGCCCGCTTCGGCTCGCCAGAAGGTTCAGACGGGCGACCACGTCGTCCGGCAGCTGTACGGATACGGTCGTCATGCGGACACCTCGAATAGTCTGAGAAGCGGGATGTCCCACCAGTTAAGCACGCGCCCGCCCGATCGGGCGAGAACCAAAGAAGGTCAAAGTCTGGGGTCTCACACGTTACACCTGGCTCAACGCCGTTCTGCGGGTCCTTTTTCACCGCGCGACTCACGGTCATGCGGCCGACGCCGAAATACGCCGCCAGTGTCTGCATGCTGGAGGCCCCCGTGCGGCAGACTTCGGCAAGCACTCGGTCACGGTCCTGGTCGCGTGAGGCGTAATCCTCCCGGGGTTTCGGCAGAGCACGACGCTGGCATTGCGGGATCCCTTGCAGCGGTCGCTTGGGATCGATCAACGCGCCTTTCCTTGTCGAATCCTTCGGTACGTCTCGTCGTAGATGAACCGGCGCGGACCTTCAGGCAGCGCTTCGAGCTGCTCGTAGAGGGTCGGGCGGGTGCGGATGCTCGTCGCACGCACAACCTGGGACTCCGGACGAGGAGCGACTGGCGGACCTCAGCACCTTTGGGTATTTCCGCCCTAAAGCCAACCGCCGCGCCGAAACCGCCACAGCATGAAGGCGGCGATGGCGATGCATACGCTCCAGAAGGTGGGGTATGCATAGGGCCATTGGTTCTCCGGGATGTGCATGTTCATGCCATAGACCCCGGCGAGAAAGGTCAGCGGGATGAAGATGGTCCCGATGATGGTCAGGACCTTCATGATGTCGTTGGTGCGGTTGGAGATCAGCGAGACATAGGTCTCGGCCACGGCGTTGGCGATCTCCCGGTAGGTCTCGATCAGATCGATGATCTGAACACAGTGGTCGTAGACGTCCCGGAAATAGGTCTGGGTGATCTCGGAGAGGCACTCGTGGCGCTCGCGCTGGAGCTGGCCGATGAGCTCCCGCATGGGCCAAGCGACCCGGCGGATTAGCACCAGGTCGCGTTTGATCCGATGCATTGACTGGAGCGTCTCCGGATGGGGCCGATCCAGCACCCGCTCCTCGACTTCCTCCAGGCGGCCGGAGACTTCGTCCAGGATGGGAAAGAAACGGTCCACGATGGAATCGAGGAGGCAGTACAGAAGGAAGCTCGCGTCGTTACCGCGCAGGCGCGAGCGGGGGTTGCCGATACGCTGGCGCACCTGCTCGATGGCCTCGCAGGGGGTCTGCTCGAAGCTCAGGAGTGTGTTGCGGCCGAGGAAGAGACTGACCTGCTCCGCGTGGGGGATGGAGTCCTGAAACCGCACCTGCCGGGCGACCACGAAGAGCCGCCCGGGGAGATCGCCGATCGCCGGGTAGTCCTCGGCCTTGGGGCGGTGGGCCTCGTCCAGCGCGTCCTCCAGGGCGAGCGGATGGATCTGGTATTTCTCAGCCAGCAGCCGAATGGCGGTGCGGTCCTGTAATCCCTGCACATGGATCCAGCGGACGTGGGTCCAGAGCGGTCGGTGACCGGCGAGGAAGGCGGCGATGTCCTCCACCTCCTGGACCTGGTAGCGCTCCGCGCAGTAGTCCGTACAGATCACCCGGGCGGACTCGAAGCCGGGGGTCTGGACCAGCTCGTGATACTCGATCCCGGCCGGGGTCCCGGGCGGTGGCCGCTGGACCCGGGGCACCTTGGGGGCCGTCTGGACGAGCTGGCGGCGATGGCGACGGAAGAGCTGTCGCACGCCCGTGTTCTTCCGTCGCCCGGACCGCTGGTCCGGGGACTCTTGCAGGTCCTTGCGCTCGTCGATGGGGTCGTCGCTCATGGTCGGTGGCCGGGCGGATAGCAGGGGAAGGCACTATCCGGCGCGGCGCCGCGCCGATCAAGTCCGGGCGAGCCCGACCCCGACCCCTGCACCCGGAAACCGACGTCTCAGCCCGCGTCTTAACCTTCCCCTCGGGGCTCTAGCTCGAGGGAGACCGAGTTGATGCAGTAACGCAGCCCCGATGGCCGAGGGCCGTCCGGGAAGACGTGGCCCAGGTGGGCCCCGCAGCGATTGCAGTGGACCTCGGTGCGCACCATGCCATAGGTTCCGTCCTCCTCGACACCCACCGCATCCGGGCTCGCCGGCTGCCAAAAACTGGGCCATCCGGTGCCGGAGTCGAACTTCTGGGCCCCGTCGAAAAGGGCCGCACCGCAGCAGCTACAGCGGTAGATTCCGTCCTCTTTGGACGCATGGTAGCGCCCCGTGAACGGGCGCTCGGTGCCCTTCTCCCGGCACACGTGATATTGCTCCGGTGTCAGCTCCGCCCGCCACTCGGCCTCGGTCTTCTCGATCGTCTGGGTGCTCGGTGTCTCGTCGCTCATGTGAATCTCGTGTTTCGGATGTGGCTGACTGGGTAGCCCGATGCATACCCCCACTCGTTTATGGGGCTCGACCCATCCGAGCTCCAGGCGACGGGGTCTGGGCCGGCGCTCGACGCGTCGACGTGCGGCCCTTAAGATCCGCGACCATGCTGCTTCGCAATCCGTACCGATTATGGATCCGCCTGCTGTTTATGGTTGGGGCGGCGGCACTGTTATTCCTCGGCTACCAGTGGGGCAACCGGGTTCAGCGCGATGGCGCCAGGCCACCCGCCATCGGCGGTGTCCTGATCCGCCCCCCGTCGACAGTCCCGGACTTCCGGCTCCAGGATGCGACCGGGCGACCCTTCGACCGCGGCACCCTGTCCACGGGCTGGACACTGATGGCCTTCGGGGATCTGTCTCAGGCCGGTGGCCAGCTGGCCGTCCAGCGGTTGATCGAGGTCTATAACAGGGTCTCGGATCGGGAGGTACTCTACCGGGACCTGCGGCTGGCCCTCGTCAGCCCCGCCGAAGCCCCGGACCAGGCCCGCGCGCTCGCCGCGCTGTCCCCTGCGCTCCATGTCCTGGGCGGAGAGCCGGCGCAGGTCAAGGGCCTGATGGAGGCCCTGGGGACCGCGCCGGGCGGGCCGGCATCACTCTATGTCTTCGCCCCGGGCGGCTATCTGGTCGCCCTGCTCACCGACGACCAGGCCGGGGCCGATCTGGCGTCCGACCTGGTCGCGCTTCACGCGCATGCCGACCTGCTGTTGCCGGAGAAGTAATGACCGATCGGAAGCCTTCCTTAGCCCCGCGCCTGTTCGTGGTCCTACAGCACATCCTCCCCCAGCACTTGCTCTCGCGCCTGATGTACCGGCTCGCCCGGGTGCAATGGGTGCCCGTACGCTGGGTGTCCATCCGCGCCTTCGTGCGTCTCGTGGGGATCGATATGGGCGAGGCGGCGCAGCCCGATCTGGGGGCCTATCCCCACCTCGCCGCCCTCTTCACCCGCGCCCTCCGGACGGACGCGCGCCCCCTGGACCCGGACCCGCGCGCCCTGCTTTGCCCCGTGGACGGCAGCGTCAGCCAGATTGGCCCTATCGCGGATGGACGCATCGTGCAGGCCAAAGGGCACGACTATTCCGTCCAGGACCTGCTCGGGGGCCGAGCGGAGCTGCACCGCCTGTTCGAGGGTGGCAGCTTCGCGACCATCTATCTCTCGCCCAAGGACTATCACCGGGTGCATATGCCCCTGGCCGGGGAACTTCAGGAAATGATTCACCTCGGCGGACGGCTCTTCAGTGTGAACGGCGTCACGGCCGCCCTGGTGCCCGGGCTCTTCGCCCGCAATGAGCGGGTGGTGTCCATCTTCGGCACCGACGCGGGGCCCATGGCCCTGGTGCTGGTGGGGGCCATCTTCGTGGGCGGGATAGAGACGGTCTGGGAGGGCGAGGTCGCCCCCTGGATACCGAGCATGAGCCAGCGGCGCTGGCACTACGCCGGCGAGGGCAAGCGGGTGCGCCTGGGACGCGGAGAGGAGATGGGTCGATTCAACCTGGGCTCCACCGTGGTCCTGCTCCTTCCGGCCGGGGCTGTGACCTGGGATCCGGCGCTGCGCCCGGGCTCCAAGGTGCGTCTGGGTCAGCGACTCGGGGTCCTGAGCTAAGGCGATTTCTGTCAAATCATGTACCACCTCGCTCGTCTTTTCGCCCGCCTTCGGCGTCGCACCGACAGTCACATAGCCCAGCTATGCTCCTGGCGGCGCTCCTTGAAGGCAGACGAAAATCCTTCGCGATCCGGTACATG
>JBGSOR010000228.1:0-7378 GCA_041738985.1 Chromatiaceae bacterium
CCAACGTGCCGGCCGGCACGCAGAGCTTCGTGCTGCACATGCGCGACCCTGACGTGGCGCGCAACAAGACCACCGAAGATCAGGTGCACTGGCTCGTGTGGGGCATCCCCGGCACCTCCACCGGCATGGCGGAAGGCCAGCCCAAGGGCCCGACGCTGCCCGACGGCAGCCGGCAGATCAGTGCGAGTGGTGAGGTCTACCGCGGCCCCGGCGCCCCGGCTCGTTCCGGAGCTCATCCGCCGGGCACGGATTGCGGCCATCCGCGGCGCGTTGACCGGCGACCACAATCGGGATTGACGGGCGTCGATCCCAGAACCGGAGGAACCCGATGAACTGGCAACAGATCTGCGCACACCCGCAGCTCAAGGACCTTCCGTTCAAGCTGGAGACGGACCGGTGGGGGCATATCGTGATGAGTCCTGCGACCAATCGGCACTCCCGGCTGCAAAGCCAGATCGTGCGCCTACTCAGTCATGCCCTGTCGGACGGGGAGGCATTCATCGAGTGCAGCATCGCCACCGCCCAAGGCACCAAGGTGGCGGACGTCGCCTGGGCCAGCGGGGACTTTCTGCGTCTCCACGGTACCGCCAACCCCTATCCCGAGTCGCCCGAGATCGTCGTCGAGGTCTTGTCGGAGTCCAACACCCGCGCCGAAATGGAGGAGAAGAAGGAGCCGTACTTCGCCCGCGGCGCCCAAGAGTTTTGGATCTGCGCCGAGGAAGGGGCCATGACCTTCTACAACAACCACAGCGTCCTTGAGCATAGCGAGCTAGTGCCGTCGTTCCCCCCGCGGGTCGAGCTGCCGTTCGGGTAGGCCGGCTTGGCCGGCCTCACGGATGTGCCCGGCGCGGGAACGAAGCGCGGCATGACGGGATCGAAGACGTCTTGACCGCCTGGTGTCGCACCCACGCGACCGACCCCCGGCCCCGACGCAGCCCGGGTTTTCCACCGTCACCCATCGTTCGAACGTACCACCTCAGGTCCTTGAAGCATGCCCTTGCCCCAACGCGTCGCCCTCGCCTTGCTGCTGCTTGCCCCCGCCCTCGGCGCGGCCAAGGACCCCAAGCCCGCCGAGACCGCCGCGCCGCCGCTGCCGGTCATCGCCTCGGAGGTCCATGCCGTTGCGTTCGCGGACCCGGTGGAAGCGCTGGGAACCCTCAAGGCGCGGGAGTCGGTATCCATCACGGCCAATGTGACCGAGACCGTCTCGGCGATCCATTTCGACGACGGCCAGCGCGTCAAGAAAGGGGACATCCTGGTGGAGATGACGGGCACCGAGGAGCATGCCCTGATCGAGGAGGGCCGCGCCCGGGTGGCCGAGGCGGAGCGCCAGTACGACCGGGTCAAGTCGCTGGCCGGTCAGCGCTCGGCGGCCGAGTCCCTGCTCGACGAGCGCCGTAGGGACCTGGAGACGGCCCGGGCGGCACTCGCGGCCATCGAGTCGCGGCTCGCGGACCGGCTCATCAAGACCCCGTTCGACGGCGTCCTGGGCCTGCGCAACATCAGCGTCGGCGCCCTGGTGGAGCCTTCGGACCTCATAACCACCCTGGACGACACCAGCACCATGAAGCTCGACTTTGCGGTGCCGAGCGTCTTCCTGCCGGACCTCAAGACCGGACTGGCTGTGACCGCCCGCGCCCGGGAGTACGGGGAGCTGGCCTTCCGCGGAACGGTCAGCGGGGTGGATAGCCGCATCGACCCGGTGACCCGCTCGATCCAGGTCCGCGCCCTGATCCCGAACCCGGACGGCCGCCTCAAGCCCGGACTCTTGATGCAGGTGGAACTGGAGCGCAATCCGCGGGAGGGTCTGGTGGTACCGGAGTCCGCCCTGCTCCAGCAAGGCCAGGACCACTTCGTCGTCCGGGTCGGCGAGGGCGACAAGGCGGAGCGCGTCAAGGTGCGCATCGGCGCCCGCCGCCGGGGCCAGGTGGAGATCGTCGAGGGGCTCATCCCCGGCGACCGAGTGGTGACCCACGGGAACGACAAGGCCCGTCCCGGCCAGTCCTTAAGCGTTCGGATGGACGACGGGAGCCGGCCACTGAAGGATCTGCTGGGGGCACGGGGAGCGACCAAGCCATGATCCTGTCCGATGTCTCGGTCAAGCGCCCGGTCCTGGCCGCGGTCCTGTCCCTGCTTCTGATCGCCTTCGGCCTGGTCGCCTACGACCGGCTTCCGCTGCGCGAGTTTCCGGACATCGATCCGCCGGTCGTGTCGGTGGAGACGACCTATCCCGGGGCCTCCGCCAACGTGGTGGAGACCCGCATCACCCAGCTCATCGAGGACCGCATCTCCGGCGTCGAGGGCATCCGCACCGTCTCCTCCATCAGCGAGGACGGGCGCTCCGCCATCACCGTCGAGTTCAACGTCGGCCGCGACATCGACGGGGCGGCGAACGACATCCGCGACCGGGTCTCGGGCATCCTCGACCAGCTCCCACAGGAGGCCGATCCGCCGGAGATCCAGAAGGTCGACAGCAACGAGGATGTGATCCTCTGGCTCAACCTGGTCAGCGACCGGATGACGGTCCCGGAGCTGACCGACTATGCCCGCCGCTATCTGGTCGACCGCTTCTCGGTCCTGGACGGTGTCGCGCGTATCCGCGTCGGCGGCGACCAGACCTATGCCATGCGGATCTGGCTCGACCGCCAGGCGCTTGCCGCCCGCGGACTCACGGTCGCCGACGTGGAAAATGCGCTGCGGGCCGAGAACCTGGAGCTTCCGGCCGGCAGCGTCGAGTCCGAGACCCGCCAGTTCAGCGTGCGGGTCGACCGCGCCTTCGACACCCCAGAGCAGTTCGCCCGGCTGGTCCTGGGGCGCGGGAGCGACGGCTATCTGGTGCGCCTGGGCGACGTGGCGCGGGTGGAGCGCGGCACCGAGGAGGACCGCACCCTGTTCCGCGGCAACGGGGTCGCCATGGTGGGCCTGGGGATCGTCAAGCAATCGACGGCCAACACCATCGCGGTGGCCGACGCCGCCAAGGCCGAGGCAGCCCGCATTAATCCGACCCTGCCCGAGGGAATGGCGATCAAGCAGAGCTACGACAGCTCGGTCTTCGTCGAGGGCGCCATCCACGAGGTCTATAAGACCCTCGGCATCGCGGTGATCCTGGTGGTGCTGACGATCTTCCTCTTCCTGGGCTCGGTGCGCGCCACCCTGATCCCGGCGGTCACGGTGCCGGTGTCGCTGATCGCGACCTTCATCGTCCTGATGGTCCTGGGTTTCTCGATCAACATCCTGACCCTGCTCGCCCTGGTACTGGCGATCGGGCTGGTGGTGGACGACGCCATCGTGGTCCTGGAGAACGTCCACCGGCGGATGGAGGAATACGGCGAGACCCGGCTGGTCGCCGCCTATCGCGGTACCCGCGAGGTCGGGTTTGCGGTGGTCGCGACCTCGGTCGTCCTGGTCGCGGTCTTTGTCCCCATCGCCTTCCTGCAAGGAGACGTGGGCCGGCTCTTCTCCGAGTTCGCGCTCACCATGGCGGCCGCGGTGGGCTTCTCCACCTTCGTGGCGCTCACCCTGTCGCCCATGATGGCCTCCAAGATCCTGCCGCAGGACCACAAGCCCGCGCGGCTCGCCCAGGGCATCGATTGGGCATTCGGCTATGTACGCCGCGGCTACATGACATTGCTCGGCTTCGTCCTGCGCCATCGCTGGATCCTGATCGCGGTGCTGCTGGGCACCCTGGGGGCCGCGGTCTGGCTCTTTCGGGAGATCCCCCAGGAGTACACCCCAAAGGAGGACCGGGGCGCCTTCTTCGTCCTGGTGGACGGGCCCGAAGGGGCCTCTTATGCTTACATGAAGGAGTACCTGGACGAGATCGAGCGCCGGCTCATGCCCTATACGGAGAGCGGCGAGGCCATTCGGCTCCTGGTGCGGGCCCCGCGTATCTTCGGTAGCGCCCAGATCTTCAACTCCGGGATGGCGGTGCTGGTCCTGAACGACTTCGACAAGCGCCGCTCGGCCTTCGTCATCATGGAGGAGATCAAAAAGAAGCTCGCGGATCTCTCCGGCGTCAAGGCCTTCCCGGTGATGCGCCAGGGATTCGGCTCGCGGATCCAGAAGCCCGTGCAGTTCGTCCTGGGCGGCGGGACCTACGAGGAGCTGGCGAAATGGCGCGACATCCTGCTCGCCGAGATCGACACGTCCAACCCGGGGTTGACCGGCATCGACTGGGACTACAAGGAGACCAAGCCCCAGCTGCGGGTGGAGATCGACTACGAGCGGGCAGCGGACCTGGGCGTCAAGGTGGGCACCATCGGCCGCACCCTGGAGACCATGCTCGGCTCCCGCAAGGTCACGACGTACCTGGATGCCGGGGAGGAATACGACGTCATCCTGGAAGGGGAGCGCGACGCCCAGCGCACCCCGGCGACTTTGGACAACCTCTATGTGCGCTCGGATCGCAGCGGCGAGCTGATCCCGCTCTCCAACCTGGTCCAGGTCTCGGAGCTGGCGGATTCCAAGAGCCTCAACCGCTATAACCGGGTCCGTGCCATCACCATCGAGTCCAACCTGGCCGAAGGGCTGGCGCTGGGGGATGCCCTGGCCTATCTGGAGGGGCTGGCGCGGGAGCACCTTCCCCAGCAGGCCCAAATCGACTACAAGGGCCAGTCACAGGACTTCCGCGCGTCGAGCGGCGGCATCCTGTTCGCGTTCGCCCTGGGCGTCGTCGTGGTCTTCCTGGTGCTCGCCGCCCAATTCGAGAGCTGGGTGCACCCCTTCGTCATCATGCTCACGGTTCCGCTCGCCATGTCCGGCGCGCTCTTCGGACTCTGGGTCACCGGCGAGACGCTCAACATCTATAGCCAGATCGGGCTCATCATGCTGGTCGGGCTGGCCGCCAAGAACGGCATCCTGATCGTCGAGTTCGCCAACCAGCTGCGCGACCGGGGGATGGAATTCCGCGCGGCCCTGCTGGAAGCCTCCCGGGTGCGCCTGCGCCCCATCCTCATGACCAGCCTCACCGCCGCCGCCGGGTCCGTTCCCCTGCTCCTCTCCTCCGGTCCGGGCGCCGAGACCCGCGGGGTGATCGGCACCGTCATCCTGTTCGGCGTGCTCGCCGCCACCGCCTTCACCCTGTTCGTGGTCCCGGTGGCCTACGACATCCTGGCTCGTCGCACCGGCAGCCCGGGGGCCGTGGCGCGGCAGTTGGAGCGGGAGGAGGCCGCTGCGGGGACCATGGCAACGGCGGAGTGAGCGGGCACGGGGACTGAGTTTGGACCTGACGCGAGGGCAGCGGCCCTGAGGACCTTGCCCGAACACCCTCGCCCCCACGACCGCCGGCTGAACCCCGTGCCGTGGACGGGGCAGCGCGAACGGTCGCCGTCTGCTAGCCCCATCCTTTGGCACTATCGCAAAGCCCCGCTACCCATCGCCCCACCTTTAGCATTACAAACCGAGGGCCGAAAGTTTACAATCTCCCCCTGAAACAACGCGGGGAACCTCAAGTGGAGATTGGCAAGACTAAGCAATCCCAGGCGATACGTCGCCACCTGATCGATGCCGTCCGGTCCGGGCGTGCGGACATCGTCACCGACGCGACCGAACAATTCGGCATCTCCCGCCAGGCGGTTCATCGGCACCTCGCCTACCTCACCGAGCAGCGATTCCTGGACGCCGCTGGAACCACGCGGGGCCGCACTTATTCCCTCGGTCCGATTCGACAACAGACGGGAACCTACGATCTGTCGGCGATTACGGAGGATCGCGTCTACGCGCGCGACTTCGCCTACATTGTCGATGGACTACCGAAAAACGTCCGGGATATTTGGCATTACGGCTTCACGGAGATACTGAACAATGCCATCGACCATTCCGGCGGAAGCCGCGTTGAGGTCGCATCGCAGCGCCGGGAGGAATGGCTGCTGCTGCAGATCCGAGACGACGGAGAGGGCATTTTCAGACGCATCGCCCGACTCATGGACCTGGGCGACCCTCGGGAGTCCATCTTGGAGCTGAGCAAAGGCAAGCTGACGACCGACCCGGAGAAACATACCGGAGAGGGAATATTTTTCACCTCCAGGGCGTTCGACGTCTTCTTCATCGTCTCCGGCGACCTGGCCTTTAACCACATGGACGATTCGGACATCGACATGATGAATCACCTTGCAGGGGAGATCAGCGGCACGAGCGTGACAATGCTCCTCAAGCCAAACACGGAAAGGACACTGAGATCCATCTTCGACGCCTACACGGATGTCGATACCCTGGACTTCTCAAAGACTGTTGTGCCCGTGCGTTTGGCCCTCTATGAAGGCGATCAACTGGTCTCCCGCTCCCAGGCCAAACGCATCATGAATCGGGTCGAGCGGTTCCATAGCGTCATGCTGGATTTCGAGGGTATCGAGTCCGTGGGCCGCTCCTTCGTTGACGAGATCTTTCGCGTCTTCGCCCAACGTCACCCGCAGATCGTCATTCAGCCGATCAACATGAATCCTGTCGTCACGAAGGAGGTGTCCCGGGTGCTGGGTCCGCAGAAAACCGGAGCCGAGTGAATCCAGGCCGGACAATCAGGCCGCAGCGCGCGTAGCGTTTCCGCGATTTAAGGCCCCGAATTTGCTCAGACCCTAACGCCCTACAGCATTATTTGGTGGTACGTCCTGGTTTCCTGGTCCCGCGTCCGCCAGGGCGTTGGGAAGCGACCGGCAAACCCGTCATCCCTCGCCGACAAAAGCGAGCCGTTGACGGAGGACGGCGCGAGCCGCTGTTCTGAAAATATGGGCCGTCCCCATTATCGATGCGAGGGAGAATACCGGGCACGGACTAGGTTTCGTGCTTCAGACTCGCACCGGGGTAGAACGGTATGTCAGACAATCGCGACGACCTGGCCGAGCGGATTCTTGATAGCGCGCTGGAGTTGGGCGAGCGCGGTGGCTGGGACGAAGTGCACCTGCACGCTATCGCCCGGTTCCTGAACCTCACTCTGGCCGACATCCACCGTCACTACGCCCAGAAGGACGATCTGGCCGAGGCCTGGTTCGACCGGGCCGATCAGGCTCTGCTGGCAATGTACGAAACACCGGAATGGGCGTCGCTGAGCCAACGAGAGCGGCTGTTTCGAGCCATCATGGCCTGGCTCGACGCACTCGCTCCACACCGCCGTTTGACGGCCGCAATGATCGGCTACAAGCTGCATCCGGAGCACCTCCATCTCCAGGCGCACGGGGTCACCCGCATCAGCCGCACGGTGCAATGGATCCGGGAGATTTCCTGCCTGCCGACCACCGGACTGCGCCGGGAGCTGGAGGAAGCCGTGCTGACGACGACCTATCTGATCGCCTTCGCCCGCTGGCTGCGCGACGACTCGCACGGCGCACAGCGTACCCGGGCGCTGCTCGATCGGTTGCTGGCTCGGGCCGAGCGCGCCGCCTCGGGC
>JBGSOR010000310.1:0-19023 GCA_041738985.1 Chromatiaceae bacterium
GCCCCGGCGCAGGCCGCCGCCTGGGCGGTGGCGCAGATGCTGAAGAGCGCCGGTAGCAGCTGGGCGGTCTCCTCCACCCCCCGACCGACGAAGAGCCTCGCCGCCCGCACCGGCCTGGTGGAGCGGATGCGTACCCTATCGGGGCCGATGCGGATCTGGAGCTTGCCGGCGGGGTCGGTCATGGGCTGGCGTCGGCTCGAAGAGTAGCCGAGCCGCTTAATCGGCGGCCAAGCCCTGTTAATGGGCTGAGTGTATCCGAATCGCCCGCTAGAATAACCCGTTCCGCCTGCGCAAACCGCCCCACCTAATCGACCTCCTCGGAGCCGCCTTCCATGCTGACCAAGGACCAACTGGATCGCTTGCGCCAGGATATCCGCTTCGAGGCGAGCCTAGGCGGGCGCACCTTGGCGCTGGCGAGCACCTGGGGTCTCTTCTCCCCCCGGGAGATCGACGAGGGCACCCGGCTCCTGCTGGACCACGTGGAGGTGGCTCCGGATTCGGACTGCCTGGACCTGGGCTGCGGCTACGGCCCCCTGGGCCTGGCGTTGGCCGTCCTGGCGCCCTTGGGCCGCACCCTCCTGGTAGACAAGGACTTCGTGGCGGTCGACTACGCCAACCGCAACGCCCGGCGCAACGGTCTGACGAATGCCCAGGCCATGCTCAGCAACGGATTCGACCGGATACCCCCGGATCGGCGGTTCGACCTGATCGCGAGCAACGTTCCCGCCAAGGTGGGCAAGGAGCTCCTCGCTATCCTGCTCCACGATGCCCGCGATCGCCTCAACCCCGGCGGCCGGCTCTACGTGGTCACTGTGAACGGGTTGCGGGAGTTCATGAAACGCAACCTGCGCGAGGTCTTCGGCAACTACGACAAGTGCAAGCAAGGGGCCCACTACACGGTCGGCATGGCGGAGCGGATGCGGGAGACGGGGCCCGCCCCTAACCGTCGACAACCAGACGAGTGATGGCAAATCGCTTCAGGGGCGGCTGGTCGCTTGGACTTCGGGAAGACCGGTGCTTGCCGATCTGCGCTAGCCGAGCTGTCGCGCCCGCACCGGCCTGAAACTCCGGCGCCGCAGCCCCATAGTCGAGTGCTCGAGGTTCGATCCGCTCCGCGGATCCAGCCAGTCCGTCAGCCCCTGTTAGGAGTCCCCCATGGTTCTCGCCTTCCCCCAGCTCTGCGCCCGCCTCGGTCTTCCGGTCCCGCTCCAAAGTACCCCCGGGGAGTCCCTGGAGATCCGCGGCGTCAGCACCCTGGAGCTGGCCCGGGAAACGGACCTCTGCTTTGCAGAGCGCCCCGACCAGGCGGATGCGGTGAAAGGGAGCCGGGCTGGGGCCGTGCTGGTACCCATGGACTTTCCCGAGCTGTCCGGTCCGCGTCTGCTCCGGGTCCTGGAGCCTCGCGCCGGATTCTTCCGAGTGGCCGAGTCCTTCGTCCCCACTTCCGAGGTACGTGGGATTCACCGGACCGCAACCATCGACCCGGGGGCGGCGCTGGGGGAGGACGTGGCCGTTGGTGCCCATGCGGTCATCGCTGCCGGGGCGCGTATCGGGGACCGCTGCGTGATCGGTCCGGGCTGCTACCTGGGACCCTCGGTGACCCTGGGGGCGGACTGTGTCATCGAGGCCAATGTGACCCTGCATCGGGACAGCGCCCTCGGGGCGCGCTGCATCGTCCACTCCGGGACCGTGATCGGCGGCGACGGGTTCGGGTATCGATGGGACGGCAAGACCCAGCGCAAGGTGCCCCAGCTTGGGTGTGTGATCATTGAGGACGATGTGGAGGTCGGCTGCAATTGCTGCGTGGATCGGGCGACCCTGGGGGTCACCCGCATCCGCCGGGGCGCGAAGATCGACAACCTGGTGCAGGTGGCCCACAACACGGACATCGGCGCCCACGCCATCCTGGTGAGCCAGTGCGGTGTGGCAGGGAGCAGCACGGTGGGCGACGGGGCGGTGATCGCCGGTCAGGTGGCGGTCTCCGACCACGTCAAAGTGGGTGCAGGGGCGCGAATCGGGGGTCAGTCCGGGGTGACCAAGGACGTGCCCGCCGGGGCGACGGTATTCGGCACCCCGGCGCGGCCCATTAAAGACACCCTGAGGGAGCTGGCGGCACTTGCCCAGCTCCCCGCGCTGCTGAAGGAGCTCAAGGCGCAGCGCAAGGAGATCGCGGAGCTCCGGGGGCGGATTGCGGAGCTCGAGGACGGCGGCTGAGCCCGAAACCCCGCCATACTGTGCGAGTTAGCCCGCTGACTCGCCTACTTTTTCTCTGCGGGGGTATGCTCCCCCTGGGCGCTGGCCAGCAGCCGTGCCGCTTCTTTACCCACCAGGTTGTCGGCGTCCAGGTCGCGGGCGTGCTTCAGGGCATCCTGGGCACCTGGGTTGTCGCCGGCTGCAAGGGAGACGAACCCCAGGGTCAGCCAGATCCGTTGGAAGCTCGGTCCCGCGTCGGCGCCCCGGCGCAGCACCGCGAGCGCCCCCTGGGTGTCGCCCGCGTAGTGCAGGGCCAGCCCCAGGTCGTTCTGGGTCTCGATATCGTTCGGGGTCAGCTCCAGCACCCGCCGGTAGACCGGTATGGCCTCCGCAAAGCGCCCGGCCCCCAGTAGCGCATCGGCCTGTTCGCCCAGGAGCGCGGGGTCGGTCTCCGCGATGGCGGCCGGGATCGCGCTTGTGGCCTCCATGGCGGAAGGCTGGGGTCGGACCGCGCTCGCGTGGGGGTTGCCGCCCGCGGCGACTGGGGGCCGGAGGGGGTGACGGATGTAGTAGTCCCGAGTCAGGGCAAAGACGGCGAAGCCGAAGAAGGCGATGATGATGGCATGTATAAGCCATTGAAGCGGAGTGAGCTTGGGCATGGGAATCGGGTCTTCGGGTAGGGGCGCGGAAGGCCGCGATGCTAGAAACCGCATGCGGGCCTGTCAATGTCGCATCGCGCTCGGGGATTGGCCTATCATGCCGCCGCAGCACCCGTCGGGCAGCCCATGCACGCACCGATTCCGCCCAGCCCACCAGGAGACGACCTATGACCATCCCCGTGAAAGACCTTGAGGGCGCCACCGACGAGATCGTCGCGGCACTGGCCGAGAGGGACATCAGGGACAACGAGCAGCTGGTGAAGGCGGCTTCCACCCAGGCCCAGCGCAAGGAGCTGGCTGCCTATTGCGGCTGCGAGTCCGGCGACATCCTGCACCTCGCCAATCGGGCAGACCTGGCGCGTATCCGCGGGATCGCTGGGGTCTATTCGGACCTGCTGGAGATCGCCGGGGTAGACACCGTCAAAGAATTGGCCACGCGCCGCGCCGATCATCTCCACGCCAAAATCTCCGAGACCAACGACCGGGACAAGCTCACCACCAAGCCCCCGACCCTAAGGATGGTGCAGGACTGGGTCTCCCAGGCCAAGGCACTCAAGTCCACCCTGACCTATTGATCCCTGCGGGCACCCCGGCAGACCTCGGGCATGTCCTGATCCCTGCTGCTCAGGCCCGGCCGACCCCCACCGTCGACCCATGGCGCGCGGAATCCATCTGAAGCGACTGACCGGAAGCGACCTGGGGCTTCTGGGCCTGCCGGCTCCGGCGGGGGTGGCCGATGGGGGCCATGCCCAGAGGGTTGAGGGCGCGCAGGGGATTGAGATCCCTGCAGAAACCTCCTTCCGACCAACGACGGCCCAGCCGACCGACCCGAATCCCGGACGGGCCGGCGAGCCGGACCTGGGGGCCTTGATCCGCGAGGTCTGTGCGGGCCTCGAGGAGACCCTGTGGGTCCTGGCGGGGCGGACGGACCCGTGACTGGGGTCTCGTGACGAGCACCCGGTCGGTGGACCTGGCTTGGCCTTCCGGGGCGTCTCGGGCGGTGACCCGGCCGAATCTGTCGGTGGGTTCTCCGTCCTGCTCGAAATTGGCTCGCCCGGCGAAAAAAGGGCCGCGACGACAGGGCGTGTCGTGGCGGCCCAAAGGGCTTGCTGCCTCAGAAATCTCGCCAGGGGTGCGCGCTGGCTACCGCGGCCGGCTGTCCGCGGATGATCGCGGTCTCGGATTGGGGATCGGTTGCGCCGACGGCCGCCCCCTCGGGACGCCCGATCATGGGGAATGTCGCCTCGGCGGCCGTGTCGGTGCGAAAAACCGTCGACAGCACGAAGCCGCCGCTAAGCATGCTGACGAGGATGCCGAAGATGGTTAGTGAGTCGAAGCTCATATGGACTCCTCCTATTACCCGTTGCGGGAAGCGACTGCTCCTTCAGAGACGCCCGGACCGGGGCGCCCGATAGCTCGGCCCCGGTCGGATCGGGTCCGCCCGGGGGTCCTGCTCGATGAGCGTTAAGTTTGCATGAACGACCCGGATAGAGTATTTCAGTTATCGCTAATGTTGTAACAGGTTGTAACCGAGCACATATGTTGCGATTTCGCAACGACGGGCCATGACAGAGAGCCGAACGCGAATCCTGGTGGTAGACGACGACCCAGATCTGCGCGCCTTGTTGGGGGACTATCTGACCCGCGAGGGGTTCGAGGTCGCGGTGGCCGAGGACGGGGTGGCCATGGACGCCTGGCTCGCCCACCGCGACGCCGATCTGGCGATCTTGGACCTGATGCTCCCGGGCGAGGACGGGCTCGCCCTGGCCCGCCGCCTGCGTGCCCAGTCGGACATGCCTATCATCATGCTCTCCGCCCGTGGGGACGATATCGACCGCATCGTCGGTCTCGAGGTGGGCGCGGACGATTACCTGGCCAAGCCCTTCAACCCCCGGGAGCTCCTCGCCCGCATTCGGGCGGTGCTGCGGCGGCGCATGCCGTCCGGCCCGGAGGAGGCGCCCCCGGAGTCCAGCGTCTATGTCTTCGGCCCCTTTCGGTTGGATTTCCATCTTCGGGATCTGCGCTGCGACGGGGAGCCGGTGGCACTGACCGCCGGCGAGCACGATCTCCTGCGCGTGCTGATCGACCACGCCGATCAGGTGGTCGACCGGGACCGCATCCTCGATCTCCTGAAAGGCTATGAGCGCTCGCCCTTCGACCGCAGCATCGATGTCCAGATCGCCCGGCTGCGCGCCAAGATCGAGCCAGATACCAAGCATCCACGCTACATCCGCACCGTTTGGGGGAAGGGCTATCTGTTCACCCCAGCCGGGGAGCCGTGACCGGGCTGCGCCGCCTCGTCGGGAGGTTGTTGCCGGCCTCCCTCTTCGCCCGGGTGCTGCTCACACTGGTGGGCACCTTTGGGCTCTTCGCCGTCGCGACCTTCTTTCTAATCGTCTATTTCGCCCTCTACCCCCTTGCCCAGCGCTCCGCAGCGGACTTGGCGGGGATCATGGTGCTGTCCGCGCGGACCCTGGTGCAGCTTCCGCCGGAGTTGCGGGAGGGCTACCGGCAGCGACTCGCCGAAGACTACGAGCTGCGCTTTTCCGAGGCGCGACCGGTCCCGGATTCGAACCCCTATTTTTTTCCCTTTATCGATCCTCTGGAGTCAGCCCTGGTGGAGCGATTGGGCCGGCCGGTGGAGAGCGTTGCCAGCCGGGTGGACGGGGAGCGCTGGTTCTGGGTCGCCCTGGATGCGGGGGATCGGGTCGTCTGGACCGGCTTTCCCCGCCAGCGTCTGCGCACCCGCCCGGTGGAGGGTCTGGCGGCCATCGCCGGACTTGCCCTGCTCTTGATCCTCGCGAGCGCGACCCTGCTTGCCCGGCGGATCAGCCAACCCCTGCACCGGCTCTGCGCCGCCGCCGCCGAGGTGGCGCGGGGGCGCTCCCCCAACCCGCTGCCCGAGACCGGGCCCGCCGAGCTCAAGAGCTTGGCCGCCCAATTCAACGAGATGAGCCGACAGGTCCGGGACCTGCTGGCCAACCGGACCGTGCTCTTGGCCGGGATCTCCCATGACCTGCGAACGCCCCTGACGCGCCTGCGGCTCGCGATCGCCATGCTGCCGGAGGATGCCCCGGGAGATCTGATCGCCCGCATGGAGCGGGATATCGAGGAGATGAACGCGCTGATCGCGCAGTCTGTCGACTTCGCGCGCAACCTGGGGGTCGGAAACCCGGCGGAGATGGACCTTGGGCAGCTGATCGGCGATCTGGTGGCGGACCGTCCCCGGGTGATCTGGCAGCCCCAGACCTCTTGCCGTTGGCGGGTGGACGGCCTCGCCCTGCGGCGAATCTTGGGGAACCTTCTGGAGAACGCACTGCGCTACAGCCGCGACGCGGTGGAGGTCCACCTCGATTGCGGGGGACCCTTGCCCGTGATCGCGATCTCGGATCGGGGGCCGGGCATCCCGGAGTCTGAGCGGGAGGCGGTGTTCCGGCCCTATTACAGGCTGGAGCAGTCGCGCAGCCGCCAAACCGGCGGCAGCGGACTGGGACTTGCGGTGGCGCGCCAACTGGCAGAAGCCAACCGGTTCGAGCTACGCCTGGAGGCGCGCCTCGGGGGCGGCACTGTGGCACAGGTGCGATTGCCATCGCCCGATCTCGGGCCGAGCTCCGGGCCTGCGACCGCTCCGGGGTCCGGGTCCGACCCCCAGCCCGGCGCAGTTGCCGCCCCGAGTGCGGTTGACGCGCAGGCCAGCGCTGCCTAAATTCCGCAGGCGGCCAAGTAACCTAACCACCGGAGCGACACCCGATGATTCAGCCTGGCGACAAGGCCCCCGTGTTCACATTGCCCAACGCGGACATGGAGCCCGTCGACTTAGAGCGGCTCATCGGCAAGGGCAACCTGGTCATCTATTTCTATCCCAAAGACGATACCCCGGGTTGCACCATCGAGGCGCTAGAGCTCACCGAGCTCCAGGCCGAGTTCGATGCGGCCCGGACCGAGGTCATCGGGATCAGTCGGGACACCTGCGTCAGCCATGGCTCCTTCCGGGACAAGCACGGACTCACCATCCAGCTCCTGGCGGACCCCGACGGGGAGGTGTGCGATGCCTTCGGGGTCTGGCAGGAGAAGGAGGCGCACGGGGAGAAGCGCATGGGCATCGTGCGCTCCACGTTCATTGTGGACATCGACGGCGTGGTGCGCCACGCCATGTACGATGTGAGGCCCAAGGGCCATGCCGCGCATATACTGGAGCTGGTTCGCGCACTCTAGGCGCCGCCGGACACGCATCCCCCGCCCGTGCACCCCGGCGCGGCGGGACCTGGCCCTTGTCGAATCCACCCCCGCAGTCGAGCTATAGACCCAGGTCGCGATCTTGACTCGCCACTCGCCGATCGCCGATCGCCGATCGCTCGCCGCGTGAAGCTGCGAGCCTACATCCTGATCTTTCTCCTGGTCTTCGGGCTAACCCCCCTATTGTTGGCGGTGGCGATCAATCTCCCGCTGGTCCTGGACCGCACCGCGCTCTTCTACCAGCGTGCCTATCTCCAGAACCTGCGCGCAGACTTCCGCGACCTGGACCAGCACCTGGCCAGCCGCCACGAGATGATCCGGCTCCTGTCCAAGCTACCGGAGCCCGGGCAGATCCTGGGGGAATCCGGGGACTCGGATCAGGTGGACCTGGCGCGTGCCCGCTACACCGGTTGGCTCAACCAGATCCTTGCGGACCAGCGCGACATCATCCAGCTCCTGTTTGTGGACGACGATGGGCAGGAGCGGTTCTGGCTCGCTCGGGACCCTCGCACCCAGCAGTGGCGTCCAACCCCGCAGCCCCCCCAGGTCCCGAGCCGGGAATTTCTGGACGCCGGACTCAAGCTGGACAAGGGCGCGGTCATGGTGAGCCGCATCCGGGTCGACCCGGTGGCTGGGGCAGAGGACTCGCGAAGGCTCATGACCCTGAGCCTGGTGAGCCGGATCGGCGGGGATGGGCCGGAAAAGTCCCTGGGCGCGGTCGTCATGGGGATCGACGTGGGGGGCCTTGCCCAGTTCTATAGGGATACGCTGTGGGTCAATCAGGACGGGAGCTACCTGCGCCCGGGCCAGCCCGCGGGCGGACAGCCGGAGGCGTTCCGGGACTTCCCCGGCCTCGCCGAGATCTTCGAGCAGGGGAATCTGGCCCTTTGGAAAGGGCAGCGCGGCGGGCAGCTCCTGTGGGTGCCCATGTTCGTCACCGAGGACGGGCGGACCCTGTGGGTGGGGCGGGCAGTGGATCCCTCGCCCATGGACGCCTTCCGCAACGCGTTGATGGTGCGCGTGCTGACCATCATCCTGGTGCTGGTCCTGGCGGTCTTGATCATGGCCCGCTGGATCGCGGCCCGGGCGGAGCGCTTCGGTAAGGAGCTGACCGGCGGTGTGGGCCAGATCCTCCGCGACGGGCTGCCCCTGCGCTTCAGCTGGCGTGGACCCCGGGAGATCCGCGGGCTTGCCGACCAGCTCACCGCGCTCGCCCAGACCCACGCCGAGCATCTGCAGAGCGCCCGCGAGCACACCCGGGCACTGGAGCGCTCCAACCGCTACAAGTCCGAGTTCCTGGCCAACGTGAGCCACGAGCTGCGCACCCCGCTGAGCTCCATCCTGCTGCTCTCCAAGATGCTCGCCGCCGACGGCAGCGGACTCTCGGATGCCCAGCGCCGCCAGGCCCAGGTGATTCACGAGGCCGGGAAGGACTTGCGCACCATGATCGACGACATCCTGGACATCTCCCGGATCGAGGCGGGACATGTGGCGGTAAGCCTGGAATGGGTGGACCTGGCACCCATGCTGGAGGAGCTGATCGAGCTGGTGGAGCCGTTGGCGGCGGACAAGCCGGTGCAGCTCGGACTGCGCATGGCCGCGGCCGCACCGGCGCGGATCTATACCGACCGGGAGAAGCTCCGGCAGATCCTGAAGAATTTCCTGGCCAACGCGATCAAGTTCACCGACCGGGGGGGCGTCACCCTGGGATTGGACGTACGTGCGGACCCTCCTGGGTCCCTGGCCCTGAGCGTCGCCGATACCGGAATCGGTATTCCACAGGACAAACAGGAGATCATCTTCGAAGCCTTCCAACAGGCGGACGGCTCCACTCGCCGACGCTATGGGGGGACTGGGCTCGGGCTCTCCATCAGCCGGGAGCTTGCCCGTCTCCTGGGTGCCCGCATCGAGGTTCACAGTGCCCCGGGAGCGGGGGCCTGCTTCACCCTGGTCCTACCCAGGTCCGTCCAGACGGGTCCCGGTGCGACCGACGAGCCCGTCCCGGGGTTCCCGCATCTGCCTGGCGAGCGCCTGGCGGGGTCCCCGCCCGTCGGCGGCCTCGAATCTCCCGGGGAGGGTGAGGCGGCGCCCGTCGAGCCCTCGGGCCAGTGGGTGCTGATCGTCGACCGGGACGTGCCCAGCCTAGTCCAGCTGGCGGATCTCCTGGGGCGCTGCGGCCTCTCGGTGCAGACCGCAGCGGACCTGGACGAGGCCCTGGAAACCATCCAGGAAGACCCGAAGGGCTGTCTCCTGATCCTGCTGGCTGCCCAGTCGTCGGCCACGGAGACCTGTGATACGATCCGTGCCCTTCTGGAACGAAATCAGGGCGGCGGAGCGGCCGTGGCGGTCCTGGGGGACGCGCTCGCGAGGACCTGGGCGGAGGACTGTCGGGAGGCGGGCGCGTTGACCGTCCTGGCCAAACCCGTTGATCCCGAGCGGCTGCGCTCCCTGTTGATCGGGCTTCCCGACTTCGGCGGGACCTGCCGGTCCGCGGAGCCGACGGAGCCCACGGCGCCGACGCCGGTGCCCGAATTGGCTACAGAAGGGGCAGACCGGAGCTCATGAGTCGCTACGCCGGATTCAAGCTGCTGATCGTCGACGATCACGCGCACAACTTATTTACACTGCGCACCTTGATCGAGGCGCACATGGACGTGGCGGTGCTGGAGGCCACCTCGGGCCAGGCCGCCATCGACCTAACCCATAGCCACCCAGACATCGATCTCGTCATCCTCGACGTGCAGATGCCCGCGATGGACGGGTTCCAGACCGCCTCCATGCTCAAGCTGCGCAAGCGCACCCGCGACATCCCCATCATCTTCCTCACCGCGGCGTTCAAATCCGAGGAGTTCCAGCAGCGCGGCTATGCGGTCGGCGCGGTGGACTATCTCCTGAAGCCCATCGAGGACAACCAGCTGATCAACAAGATCGGCACCTATTTCCGGTTAATCGAGAAAGAGCGGGCGCTGAATCGGGTCCTGGAGCAGCGGGTCGCCGAGCGCACCGCGGAGCTGGCCGAGGCCCGACAGTATCTGGCGAGCATCATCGACCACATGGGAGAGGCCCTGTTGGTACTGGAGCCCAGCGGTGCCATCAAGATGACCAATCCCGCCGCGTGCCGGATGCTGGGCTATGCCGCCTCCGACCTGATCGGCATGTCCATCGGAGACGTCTTCGAGGAGGAGGGGGACGAGCAGGCCGGGGCCTTTTTCGGCACCTGGCTGGAGGCCCTGATCCGCACCGGCGCCCTGAGCAAGATCGAGGCGCGTTTCATCGCCCGGGACGGGCGGCGCGTGCCGATCCTGTTCTCCCGCACCGCGGTGAAAGACACCGGGGGGCACATCGGCGATATCATCTGCATTGCCAAGGATATGACCGGCTACATCCGGGTCGAGCCGGACTCGGAGTCCCCAACGACTATGCCGCGGAACGCACGCGAAGTGCCTTGAGGATCATCCATGACGAGCGAACCGACCGGCCCCGAGCTGCCGGAGGACGAGAACACGGCCTTGACCGCCAATGCGCTGAAGGCCATGGCCCATCCCTTGCGCTGGAAGATCCTGTGCTCCCTGGGCGAGAAGGAGCTGTCCGTGGGGGAGATCGTGGAGCGCACCGGCACCTCCCAGAGCAATATCTCCCAGCACCTGGAGCAGCTGCGCAACAAGAACATCGTGGTGGCGCGCAAAGAGGCGAACCGCATCTTTTACCGAATCCGCAACGGCCAGCTCCTGGAGCTCATCGGCATCATGCGCGAGGTCCTGTGCCCCGCCAACCTGGACGACCGATTTCCCAAGTAGTCCGCCTGTCGCAACCCAGATAGGGGCCATGTGCGATCCGGCCGGATGATTCACCGAGATCGTCGAGGTGCGCCGCCCGAGCTCATTCGGCCTGGGCTCGGGCTGACCCATTCGCGGTGTCGGATGCAACCGAGGCGGCGTACCCGCCCCGGGTACCCGATTTCCGGGCGCCGGGCATTGGCGGGGTAGCCGCCGTCAAAATCTCCGCGCGAGCCCCCGCCAGATGCGCGTGCTCGCTGATGTGGCGGCGCCAGGCTCGGGCCCCCGGCTGGCCGTGGAAGAGTCCGAGAATGTGACGGCTCATCGCTCCGAGCGGGACGCCCGCGGCGATCTGGCGCTCCACGTAAGGTACGTAACGGGCAAGGACCTCACGGCGGCTCGGCGCCCGAACGCCCTCGCCGAAAATCGCGCGATCCGCCTCCGAGAGCATCCACGGATTCTCGTAGGCCTCCCGGCCGATCATGACCCCGTCCAGCTTCGTCAGAAACTCCGCCGCCGACTCCAGCGTGCGAATGCCGCCGTTAATCGTGATCGGTAGGGTCGGAAAGTCTTGTTTTAGCTGGACGACGAAGTCGTAGCGCAGGGGCGGGATCTCCCGGTTCTCCCGCGGGCTCAGGCCCTGCAGCCAGGCCTTGCGGGCATGCACGACCAGGGCGTCGCAGCCGGCCGCCGCCACCGCCCCCACGAAGTCGACCAGCTCCCCGTAGCTGTCCCGGTCGTCGATCCCGATGCGGGTCTTGACCGTCACCGGTAGTGAGACAGCCGCCTTCATGGCCGCCACGCAGGCCGCCACCGTCTCCGGCTCCGCCATCAGGCAGGCCCCGAAACGCCCGTTCTGCACCCGGTCCGAGGGACAGCCGACGTTGATGTTGACCTCGTCGTAGCCCCAGTCCGCCGCCAACCGCGCGCAGAGTGCCATCTCGTCCGGATCCGAGCCCCCGAGCTGGAGCGCGAGCGGACGCTCCCCTGGGTCGAAGTCCAGGTGTCGGCCACGATCCCCGTGGATCAGGGCGCCGGTGGTGACCATCTCCGTGTAGAGCAGGGTGCGGCGGGTGATCAGCCGCAGGAAGTACCGGCAGTGGCGGTCGGTCCAGTCGAGCATCGGAGCGACGGAGAGGCGGCGGTCGAGGGGGGCGGCGAGCATGTATCCTAGGGTTTCCGTCGATGGTGTGGGTGAGGCGCTCATCACCTTGGAAAAGCCGCGCTCTGGTCAGCGGAGTCGTATCGGGCAGTTTGCCTCTCCGCGCCCGGATTCGGGGCTGTTGACGTAGGAGCCGGACCTGACGGGCGCGCCCGGCGCCCGAAGGCGGAGCTGGGCCGCTAAGTCCCGACTAGGTTAGTCTGCTGTATGGCCACCTGTCGGCCGAGCGCGGCACGCGGGCGTTGCAGAACAACTGGCATATGCTACGCGTTGTGCCGTTGGAGAGCCGAACCAGGTGGCTTGCTATTCACCGCGTTTGGAAATCGCACACAAGGGAGAACGTCTATGATTAACACAGTTATTCAAGTCGATCCTACCGTGATGGGGGGAGCTCCCGTCTTTGCGGGCACCCGGGTTCCCATTGCTACGTTGATCGACTATCTCGAGGCTGGCGACTCGATCGACGTCTTTCTGGAAGGGTTTCCCAGCGTTCGCCGCGATCAAGTGATCATGTTTCTGGAAGAGGTCAAGGAGAAGACACTTGCCGCGGCTTAGGCTCTTGCTTGACGAGTGCATTGACCGGCGTCTTGCGCGGGCCTTGTCGGAACACGATGTCAAGACTGTCCCGCAGATGCAGTGGTCAGGCTTTAAGAATGGAGTCTTATTGGCAGAAGACAGATTGCGATCAACCGTCACGAAGACGTCGAAATGCTTCGCGGCTCCTTTCGCGAACAGCTGCGCGTGCACCTGATCTGTGGTCATTCCCATAGGGTGCGCGCCGAGAATACTGAGGATCAAATCGGCGTCCAGGTTGGAGCTTACGCGCGGGTTGGCCGGCGCTTTCATGGCAAGACCCATTCTGGAACAAAGACCTTGGATCGCGGGCTGATGGTATCCAAGGGTGGGGTCAATCGGCGCGTCCTATAGGTCCTTGACGAGTACCAGGGAGCTGCGCTGGGGGTTATAGGCCGCCTGCCGATCCGCAGGCAATGCGCTGACCGGCGCCGGGGCGAACCCGCGCTCCTGGAACCAGTGGGAGGTCTGGGTGGTGAGCACGAAAAGCCGTACGAGTCCGCGCGAACGGGCGACGCCCTCGATGTGGGCGATGAGCTTATCCCCCCGCCCGCGACCCCGGTAGTCGTCGTGGACGGCAACGCAGGCCAGCTCCGCCATGCGCTCGGCGGGGTAGGGATAGAGTGCCGCGCAGGCGACGACCAATCCGTCCCGCTCCATGAGCCAGAAGCGGTCGATCTCGGTCTCCAGGCGCTCCCGGGAGCGACGGACCAGGATGCCGCCCTCCTCCATGGGACGCAGGAGCTCCTGGATGCCGGTCACGTCCTCGATACGGGCCGGTCGCAGCCCCTCGTAGGGCTGGCCGGTGATGAGGGTTCCGCTACCGTCGCGGGTGTAGAGCTCCCGCAGCAGCGTGCCGTCGCGGCGGCGGTCGATGAGATGAATGCGGTCGACGCCGTGGATGCAGGCATGGGCCCCGGCGCGCAGGGCCTGGACCAGGTCCTCGGGGAGACTCGGGGAGACCTGGAGCAAGTCCTCCACCTCGCCGCTCAGGACGTTCGAGATCAGGGACCCGTGCGCGTCGGTGACCCCCGGCTCCTCGATCAGGAAGATCAGCTTGTGTGCTTTCAGAGCGATGGCGGCGGAGCGTGCCACATCCGCGGCGCTAAGATTGAAGACCTCGCCCGTGGGGGAGTAGCCGATGGGGGGCAGCAGGGCGACCGCGCCCGCATCCAGACGCTGGATCAGGGCATCCCGGTCGATTCGGCGCACAACCCCCGTGTGCTGGTAGTCCACCCCGTCGAGCACGCCCAGAGGCTTGGCGGTCACGAAGTTGCCCGATGCCACCGGGATGCGCACCCCGGCCATGGGGGAGTCCGCGAGTCCCATGGAGAGCAGGGCCTCGATCTCTACCCGCGCGACCCCGGCGGCCTCCTTGACGCAGGCCAGCGCGGTGTTGTCGGTGATGCGCAGGCCCTTGACATAGCGCAGCTCGATCCCGCGCTCGTTGAGACGCGACTCGATCTGGGGCCGCGCCCCGTGGACCAGCACCAGCCGCACACCCAGCCCGTGGAGCAGGGCGATGTCGTGGATCAGGTCCGGGAAGCGCGGATCGGCCACCGCCTCGCCGCCGAAGGCGATGACAAAGGTCCGCCCCCGGTGGGCATGGATGTATGGGGTGGCCTGGCGGACCCAGTCGACAAAGGGATCGGTGGAGTGGGGCATGGAGGTGAGTGGCGAGTGGCGAGTGGCGAGTGGCGAGTAGCGAGTGGCGAGTGGCGAGTGGCGAGTGGCGAGTGGCGAGTGGCGAGGCTGGCGCTTAGCCTGTCTGGAAACGTGGGCGAGGGCTAAGGGTCGAGGATGAGACACTCTTCCCTCGGCCCTAGCTACTCGCCACTCGCCACTTCCTCATTCGATCCCGAGCTTGGCGAGCCGGTAGCGCAGGGAGCGCAGGGTCATGCCGAGTTTCTTGGCGGCAGCGGTGCGGTTCCAGCGGGTCTCGTCCAGGGCCTTGAGAATCGCCTGCTTTTCGATCTCCCCGAGATAGTCCTCCAGCGGTACCCCGGGCTCTGGCCGCGTGTCCGTGGGCGCGGGCGCGTCGCTTAGGGGCAAATAGAGGTCGTGAGCGCCGACGAGGGAGCCGTCGCAGAGGGCCGTGGCGCGCTCCAGCACGTTTTCCAGCTCGCGCACATTGCCTGGGAAGCCGTGGCGCTTGAGTGCCTCCATCGCCTCCTCCGAGAGCTTCATAGGCCCACGGTCCGGGTGATGCTTGGCAATGCGCTCCAGCACGCGCGACGCCAGCACCGGGATGTCCTGGGGTCGCTCGCGCAAGGAGGGCATGCGCAGCTCGATGACGTTGATGCGGTAAAACAGGTCCTGTCGGAAGCGGCCCTTACCGACCTCGTCGTTCAGGTCGCGGTGGCTGGCGCTGATGATGCGGACATCGACCGGCACCTCCTGCTGGGCGCCCACCGGTCGTACGCTCTTCTCCTGAATGGCGCGCAGGAGCTTGACTTGGGCCGGCAGGGGTAGATCCGCCACCTCGTCCAGAAATAGGGTGCCGCCCTCGGCGGCTTGGAACAACCCTTCTTTGTCCGCGACCGCCCCGGTGAAGCTGCCCTTCTTATGGCCGAACAGCTCGCTCTCGACCAGCTCCTGGGGGATGGCCCCGCAGTTGACCGCCACGAACTCCCCCTCGGATCGGGGACCCTGGCCATGGATCAGTCGTGCCGCCAGCTCCTTGCCGGTGCCACTCTCCCCGGTGATGAAGACCGGGGCCTGGTTGCGGGCCAGCTTGGCGATCAACCGGCGGATCTCCTGCATCTTGACGGAGTCTCCGAGCAGCCGGGCGACCCCCTCCGCCTGGGCCTCCGCGGTCCCGGACCGATTACGCAGCTTCAACGCAGAGCCCACCAGTCGGCGCAAGAGCTGGAGGTCCACGGGCTTGGACACGAAATCGAAGGCCCCTGCCTTCATGGCCGCGACCGCGGAGTCCATGCTGCCGTGGGCGGTGATCATGGCCACCGGCAGGTCCGGGTAGCGCTCGGAAATCAAGCGGACCAGATCGATGCCGTTGCCGTCGGGCAGGTTCATATCCGTGAGGCAGAGGTCGAAGCGCCCCTGCCCGAGCAGACGCTTGGCGTCCGCGAGGCTCATCGCGGTGGCAGCCTGCACATCCATGCGCGCCAGGGTGATCCTGATCAGGTCCCGGATGTCGGCCTCGTCATCCACGACCAGTGCTTGGGCCTTGCTGATGCCGGCGCTTCCCATATCGGCTCCGTGTCGCTCGGTCGGCTGCGGGATTGGCCGCAGGCGACGGGTTGTGGGTCGTCGGGTGCTGGGACGTCCCGGGTCCGGGCGCTCTTTCGGACCCTTAGTCAGCATAACCGGCTCCAGGCCGGTCCGGAAGCCGCCAACCCCGGTGGGCCGGGTCGAGGCGACCCTGGGCCGCTGTCGCGCCACCCCGTGACTTGGAGCTCGGCGGCTCAGCCAGAGAATATCAGCCGGAAACAACTGCCGTTCGGCTGGATCCGCTCGTAATGGAGGCGGATACCATTGGTCTCGCAGAGCTCCCTGGCAATGTAGAGTCCAAGCCCGGTGCCGCTCGCCTTGGTGGTAAAAAAGGGTGCGAAAATCTCCCGCGCAGTCGCGTCGTCGATCCCCGGTCCGTCGTCCCGCACTTCGATCCAGGCCTTGTCGCCGCCTCGTCCTTGGCCTGCACGAACCAGCATCTGTGCGGGCCGGTCGACGCTTCCGCCGTGCAACAGTGCGTTCTCGCACAGGTTCGCCAACACCTGGTGCAGGTGGCGCGGGTCCACCTCAACGCAGATGGGCGCCGGCTCGAGCTCCAAACGGAGCCGATCGTCGTGCAGCCCATGGGTTTCGCGGAGCTCGCCGGAAACCTCCTCCAACCAGGCCACCAGATCCGTGGGTCTCGGATCCGCCTGGTTACGCCGCGAGAGCTGCAGGACGCTGCCGACGATCTCGTCGATGCGCCCGCTGTTACGCCGGACGATGTCGAGCAGGTGGCGGTCGTCTGCGGACAGGCCCTCGGTCTCGGTCAAGAGCTGGCCCGCGTGGGCGATGGCGCTCAGCGGATTGCGGATGTTGTGGGCGATACTTGCGGTGAGGGTTCCCAGCGAGGCGAGCTTGATCTGCTGGGCCTCCTTGACCAGCTCCTGGTTGTCGCGCAGGTACAGGAGCACCCCGGAGGCCCGGAAGTCCCCGAGGAACTGGAGCGATGGTTTCACTTCGCGCTCGCCGATCGCCAGGACCTCCCTTGGCGGTGCCGCGAATCGCACGTGCTCGGCAAGCCACTGGGCCAGGCCCGGGGAGATTTCCGCCAGCGGGGTGCCGGGCTGGGCCTCGAGTGCATCGAGCAGGTCCCGGGCGGCCTGGTTCATGAGCCGCACCAGGCGATCCCCATCAACCACCATGACGCCGGTGTCTATGTTCTGAATAATGAACTCGTTGAGCTTCGACAGGTCGTCGATGTCCACCTTGCGGCGGGCCGCCAGCTCTTCGACGCTTCGCACCCGGATATACAGGACGTGGCTGAGGAGCGCGACGGCGAAGAACACGACGCCTAGGAGACCGGCCTGCGTATAAGTCGAGGCCGGGGACTGCCCCTGAAGCAGGAGTAGGGTCTGCTCCCCGATCACCGCCAGGGTGCCGAGGGAGGCGAAGAGCAGCGAGAGTCGACCCTCCATCATCAGAGCACCCATGGCCACCGCCATCGCGATCAGGGCGCCCAGTCCGCTTGCGACGCCGCCGGCCGCGTGCATCAGGAGCGTGAAGACGGCTAGATCGACAAAGACGGCCAGCTGGACCTGTCTGTCGCGGCTTGGCCAGCGACCATACAGGCTGATACCGCTCGCCAGCACCAGGATCGCGTAGACCACCAGGGTCTTCCAGGCAAGCTGGGAGTCCGCCCGTGGGACCAAGGGATCCCCGGTAGCGGGGGAAAACACCAACACCAGCACGACCACGACCACCAGGCGAAACAGGAGCAACAGACGCAGGGCACCCCAGGTGGGGAAGCGGTTGACTCTGGGCTCGGTGCGCGTGCGCTCGCCCGAGCGCCGCGACGCTGTCCGACCCGTCGGCACTGCCAGGGCTTGGACTGCGGTCGAGACCGCTCGCTCCGAAGCTCCGACGATAGACATGCGATCTGCCCTCCGATGAATGGGCTGTCCATGCGCGGCGCTCCGCGCCGCGATGCCCGCGGAGCGGACCGGCGTGCCCCGTGCCTGCACCGATGGCGGCCGACTCCGGCACCTTTCGGTCGACGCGCTGCCCCGGGAATGGCGGCTTCTTTGGCAGCCGCGCGCGAATTAGACCAGAATAGCCCGGACCCGGCCTTGCCCCCCGTCCCCAGGCGTCATGCCCGAGTAGCCATGAACCTACACGAATACCAGTCCAAGGACTTGTTTCAGAAGTACCACATCCCCGTCCCCAGGGGTGTGACTGCATCGACGCCGGAGGTCGCGGCGGCGGCCTGTGCCCAGCTCGGCGGGGCGCGCTGGGTGCTGAAGGCGCAGGTCCATGCTGGCGGACGCGGCAAGGCCGGCGGGGTGGTGCTGGTCGATAGCCCGGATGGGGCGCAGGTCGAGGCCAGGCGCCTGCTGGGCAGTCGGCTTGTCACCCATCAAAGCGGCCCGGAGGGGCTGCCGATCGGCACCCTGCTGATCGAGGAGCCGACGGCCATCGCCCGGGAGCTGTATCTGAGCTGTCTGGTGGACCGGGAGTCCAAACAGATCCTGTTTATGGCCTCCGCGGCCGGCGGAATGGATATCGAGAAGGTGGCGGCCGAGACCCCGGAGCGGATCTTCACCATCCGCGTACACCCGGCGGCTGGGCTGCAACCCTTCCATGTGCGTCGGCTGGGCTATGGACTCGGACTCGAGCCCTCCCAGATAAAGGCACTGGGCGGCATCCTGGACGGACTCTACCGGCTCTTCCGCGAATCCGACGCGAGCCTGGTGGAGGTCAATCCGCTGGTCGTGACCCAGGCCGGGGAGCTGATTGCCCTGGATGCCAAGGTCAACCTGGACGACAACGCGCTCTATCGCCACGCAGATCTGGAGGCCATGCGCGACATGAGCCAGGAGGACCCGCGGGAGGCCGAGGCCAAGGCCCACGAGCTGAGCTACATCAGCCTCGACGGCAACATCGGCTGCATGGTCAACGGGGCCGGGCTGGCCATGGCGACCATGGACCTCGTGAAGCTTCACGGCGGCCAGCCCGCCAACTTCCTGGACGTGGGCGGCGGGGCGACCGCAGAGCGGGTCGCCGAGGCATTCAAGCTGATCCTCTCCGACTCCAAGGTCAAGGCGGTTCTGGTCAACATCTTCGGCGGCATCGTGCGCTGCGACCTGATCGCCGAGGGCATCATGCAGGCGGTGCGCGAGGTCCACGTGGCGGTGCCGGTCGTGGTGCGTCTGGAGGGCACCAACGCGGCCCAGGGGCTCGCCATGCTGGCCGC
>JBGSOR010000324.1:0-10001 GCA_041738985.1 Chromatiaceae bacterium
CGAGCCCTGGGCCATCGTACGGTCGCTCCGGGGCCTGGCCCGCCGCCGCTCCTGATCCGAACCCACCGCCATGACTTGGGCGGACGCACTCGGGTGGGCCATGGATCGGCCGCCCCGTATCGTCCGCCGCGAACAGCCGCCCGCTTCCGCTCAACCGCGCCCGATCGACGTACAGGAAAGCCGTTCCATGCTCGGAAATCCCATGAACATCCCGGCGGTCTCCATCGCCGCCGCCAAGACCGCGCTCATCGAGCAGTATGCCGACCCGTTGCTCCGGCGCCGCGCCTCCATGCTCTGGGGCCCCCGAGGGGTTGGCAAGTCGTCCGTCGTGCGCCAGCTGGCCGCCCATTTCGACGTGCCGCTCGTGGACCTGCGGCTCACGACCATCGAGCCCGTGGACATCCGCGGGGCTATCTATGTGGACGACAAGCAGGCGAAAACCGTCTGGTTTCCCCCCGAGTTCCTGCCGAGTCCGGACGAGCCGGACGGCATCCTGTTCCTGGACGAGCTCACCGCCGCGGACCAGCGGCTCCAGATCTCCGCCTACTCCCTGATCCTGGACCGCCGGGTGGGCCATTACCGGCTCCCGGACGGCTGGCAGGTTATTGCCGCCGGCAATGCGAGCTTCCATGGCGCCGTCAGCCACGACATGGGGACCGCGCTCGCAGACCGCATGTTCCATTTCAACGTCCAGACGGTCATCGACGCCTTCCTTGCCCACGCCATGGGGCAGGGGTTCGCCCCGGAGGTCATGGCCTATCTTAAGGTCCGACCGGACAAGCTGGACGACACTCAGTCCCAGGTGGCCAACGACCACCTGGTGGGTGCAAGCCCACGGGGCTGGGAGGACATCTCCAACGTCCTGAAATCGCCCATGTCCGAGCAGGCCAAGCGGCTCTTCGTCCAAGGGCGGATCGGGGCCGCCAACTCCGCCGAGTTCTTCGGGGTGCTAAAGGAGATCCAGGCGGGGGTGGACGTGGTGCGGCTCCTGGACGCGGAGCCCGGGCCCGAGACCGCCGCGCTGCTGCCCGTCACCCTAGACGCCCTCTACGGCATGATCTATGGGTTACTCGCTGCGTGCACGGAGGAGCGGACCCTGGCCCGGGCCCTGGAGATCGTCGAGCAGCTCCCGGACTCCCCCGGACGCGGCTCGCTCCCCATCCGGGAGTCCCAGACCCTGGCCATGGAGTTGCACCTGGAGCGCGCCCTGACCCTGGGGCTCGAGGGCGCGGTGCTGGCAAGCGCCGCCTACAAGCGCTACGCGGACCAGCGCAAGCGCGATGACTGACCCGATCCCCGATCTCTTTGTGCACCGGGGCACCCGGGCCGTCCAACAGATGGTGGAGTACGCCCCCTCCACGGGAGGGCTCGCCCTCTGGGTGCGGCATATGGACCTGGACGACGAAGAAGCCGGGGACCTACTCGCCGTCAACGATGGCGCGACCATTTATTACGGTCCCCCGTTCGAGCGCTTGACCCTGGCCCGCCAGGCGGGACTGGTGGCCCACGAGGTGCTGCATGTGGCGCTCCGCCACCCCCAACGCTTCCTCGCCCTGCAACGCCGGCTGGGCGATGTGGACCTTGAGCTCTTCAACGTCTGCGCGGATGCCATCGTGAACAGCGCGCTGAGCCACCTGAGCTGGCTGGAGCTGGCGCCCTCCGCGGTGGGGCTGGACGAGATCCTGAAGGGCATCCTGGACATCGAGCAGCCGGTGGAGAAGTCCCTGCTGGAATGGGACGTCGAGCGGCTGTACCGGGCCATCGACGACCGGCGCCCCCCGGATCTTGGGCGCAGCGATCGGGATCGCGGGCGGAGGCGATCCGAGGGCGAGCGCCAGCCCTGGGGCGCCGGTCGTCGTCAGGCAAGCCCGCACCCTACGGCCGAAACCTCCCCCCGGCAAGACGGGCCCTATGCCGCCCGGGTGCGCGCCATGGGGGCCGACAGCCCGCGCGACCTTTTCCCGACAGCCGACGAGGGAGAGCCTCAGGCCGAGGCGGAGCTATCCCGGGAGTGGACCCAGCGCCTGATCCGCGGCCACGCCGGGGATGGAGAGCACTCGATGCTGCGGACCCTGCTGGCGGACCTGCCCCATACCCGCATCCCCTGGGAGCAGGCGCTGCGCACCCATCTCAATCGGGGGCTCTCCACCAAACCCGCCACCTCCTGGTCCCGTCCCTCCAGGTCCTATCTCGCCAACCGGGGTCGCGCGGGACGGCTGGGCAGGCTCCCCTGGGAGCCGGGACGCACCGCGAGCCAGGCGGTGGCCCGGCTTGTCGTCATGGTGGACTGCTCGGGCTCGGTGGAAGACCCGCTGATGGACCGTTTCGCTCGGGAGATCGAGGCGATCTCCAGGCGCCTGGAGGCGGCGGTGACGGTGATCGTCGGGGACGACCGGGTCCGGCTGGTCCGGACCTTCAAGCCCGGCCGGTCCAACCTGCGGGAGGTGGTCTTCGAGGGGGGCGGTGACACCGACTTCTCGCCCCTGCTCCATGAGGCGGACCGCCATCGCCCGGACATGGGCGTATTTCTCACGGACCTCCAGGGGCCCGCCGAGTATCGACCGGCCTGGCCTGTCCTCTGGGTCGTACCCCGGGAGTGGGAGCACGCCGAGACCCCCTATGGCCGCAAGCTTGTACTCGAATGAGGCTAAGCGTTCATGAGGACATACTGCTCCCGGCGCGGTCCGACGCCGATACCGCGTACCGGGCAGGCAACGGACTCGATCCGCTGAATGAGACCGATCAGCTCCTTGGGGAGCTCCGAGGTGGAGCGGGCCGCGGAGATGTCCGCCGCGAAGCAAGGGAGCTGCTCGGACACGATCTCGACACTGCGATAGACGTCGATAGAGGCTGGGACATAATCGATGCTGCGGCCCTCGGAACGGTAGTCGCTCACCACCGGCATGGTTCCTGTCCGGGTCCTGGAGAAGTCGCTCAGGGAATCGCACTTATTCAGGAAGATCTCGTCCACGCCATTGGACTTGACCGCATAGGCGAGCTGAACCAGATCCAAGTAGCCAACGCGGCGCGGCCGGCCCGTGGTGGCGCCGTATTCGTTCCCGAGCACCCGCAGCGCAACACCCACTTCGAAGGGGTCGGCGGAGGAGACGAGCCGGTCGATCTCCATGCCGGCCTCGGCCTCCCGCATATCCGCCGTGGGAGGCTTCATACAGTATTCCTCGGAACGCTCCCCGCCCAGCTCGGAGACGAAGGGGCCCCAGCCCACCCGGGACATGATCGCCTTGCCCACCCCGATGGTCTTGCGATGGCGCCCGGGCGACAGATCGCCCCCCACATAGGCGGCGGCGGCCAGGGTCGCACTCGATGTGACATAGGGCACCGAGCCCTTGACCACATCCAGCATGAAGGACTGGGCACCCTCGAACAGGACCCGTAACCCCTTGTCTGCCAGCTTGGACATGAAAAGGGTATCCGGCTCGATATACTTGGCCATGGCCGAGGCGCTCTCGGCGAATTCATCCATCGTCCGATCGATGTCGAAATCGACGAGCTTTCGGTGATTCAGGGTGTGGACCAGATTCTCCCGGACCATGCCGAAGGTCTTAGCCCGGTCGGAGAGCAGGTCCCCCACCCGGATATTCAACAGGCGCGTCCCGTCCAGCCGCTTCGCCCGGTCCGAGTAGGCCGGACCTATGCCTTGGCCCGTGGTACCGATGGCCGAGCCGGTCAATCGGTCCACCAGTACGTGATGCGGCTGTACCAGGGTCGCCAGACCGGAGATATGGAAACGTCCGTCGAGCGACACCCCGGCCGACTCGACCTCGCGAATCTCAGCGGCCAGCTTGACCGGATTCACAACGCAGCCCGAGCCGATGTAGAGCAGCTTTTCTGGGTAAAAGACCCCGGACGGCACCTGGTGCAGCGAGATCCTGATCCCCCCGGTCTCGATGGTATGACCCGCATTGGATCCGCCATTGAAGCGGGCGATGACATCGTATTCTTCGGCAATGGTATCGATGATCCGCGCCTTGCCTTCATCGCCATACTGAAGACCGATCAGAACATCGGAGAAACCAGCTTTCATCTACGGCCACCTGTGCGCTTGGGTAGTTGAAGGACTACGATCGGGCTGACGGTTGCTGCTGGCCGCGAAAGCCGTCCGACGAAAAAAGATAGGAAATCCAACCGGCAGCCGCCGAGTATCCCCCCCCGACCCAACCGCGTCAAGACCCGCGCGCCGGCCCCGGAGCGCCCATCGCGGCGAGTGCCATCATGCGCGCATCCGGCTCGCAACGCCTGGCTGCCAACCCTGTCATTCCCAATCGATCGATTGAATCGCCGTTATTGGTATTCGGCGCGCACCTGCGACGAGCCATTCGCCTTCATTATCCCGGCATGCGCCGGCAGGCGAATCCGAATAGCGCCCCACGATCAATCGCCCCAAGTTGGGGCACAAACCGACATGGACGGGCACGGACGCGGACGGCTAACATCCCAAGTCCTGCTGGAGCCTTCCTGCCATCCCCCGCTTTTTCTGCACCCAATCTTCGGAGTACGGACCCCCATGTCGATTCTCGTCGCCATCAACCACAAGACCGAGTACCGGTTCGACCGCTTGGTGGCCCTGTCGCCGCACGTCGTGCGGCTGCGCCCGGCCGCCCACTGCCGCACGCCCATCCGCGCCTACTCCCTCAAGATCGATCCGCAAGAGCACTTTCTGAACTGGCAGCAGGACCCCTTCGGCAACTATCTGGCAAGACTGGTCTTTCCGGAGATGACCCGGACGCTGACCGTCGAGGTCGACGTGATCGCGGAGATGATCACGATCAACCCCTTCGATTTCTTCCTGGAAGAGTACGCCTTCAAATACCCCTTCCAGTACGATGCCCAACTCCAGAAGGAGCTGGCTCCCTACATGGAGATCAAGGAGGGCGGACCGCTGCTGAAGGAATGGCTGGCCGGTGTCGATCGCACCCCCCGCGAGACCGTGTATTTCCTGGTGGATCTCAACCGGCGACTCCACGAGTCGATCGGCTATGTGATCCGCATGGAGCCCGGCATCCAGACCTGCGAGGAGTCGCTTGGACTCGCCAAGGGGTCGTGCCGGGACTCCGCCTGGGTCCTGGTTCAAATCCTCCGCCACCTGGGATTCGCGGCGCGTTTCGTCTCCGGCTATCTGGTGCAGCTGACGGCGGACGTGAAGTCCCTGGACGGACCATCGGGTCCGGAGCACGACTTCACCGACCTGCACGCCTGGACCGAGGTCTACTGCCCAGGTGCCGGCTGGATCGGACTCGACCCCACCTCCGGACTGTTCGCAGGCGAGGGCCACATCCCGCTCGCCTGCTCGCCGGACCCCTTAAGCGCCGCGCCCATCACCGGGGCCACGGACACGTGCGAGGTGGAATTCTATTTCCACAACGAGGTCCGACGCATCCACGAGGACCCGCGCGTCACCAACCCCTACACGGACGAGCAATGGGCGGCCATCGAGGACCTGGGCCACAAGGTCGACGCGGAGCTCAAGGCCAACGACGTGCGCCTCACCATGGGCGGGGAGCCCACCTTCGTCTCGATCGACGATATGGATGGTGCGGAATGGAACACCGCGGCCCTCGGGCCCACCAAGAAGATCCTGGCCGAGGACCTGTTGCTGCGCCTCAAGGGCCGCTTCGCCCCCGGCGGGCTACTGCACATCGGCCAGGGCAAGTGGTACCCCGGCGAGCAGCTCCCGCGCTGGGCCCTCTCCTGCTACTGGCGCAAAGACGGCGAGCCGGTGTGGCGGGACCCAAGCCTGTTTGGCCAGGAGAACACGAGCTACGGCCACGGGCCGGCGGAGGCCCAAATCTTCATCCGCACCCTGGCCAGGCATCTGGGCGTCGACCCCGCCTTCGCCGAGCCGGCCTACGAGGATGTCTGGTACTACATGTGGAAGGAGCAGCGGCTGCCGGTCAACGTGGACCCGCTGGACAACAAGCTCAAAGACCCCAATGAGCGCCAGCGCATCGCCCGGCTCTTCGACCAGGGCTTGGGCCGCACCGCGGGCTACGCCCTGCCGCTGCGCTGGTGGGGCTTCGGCGACCAGGGCGGCTGGAAGAGCGGCAAGTGGACCTTCCGGGACGGGCGCCTGTTCCTGATCCCCGGCGACTCGCCGATGGGCTTCCGCCTGCCGCTAGACTCCCTGCCCTATCTGCCTGAGTCCGACCTGGACCAGGTGCCCGAGCGCAACCCCTTCGAGCCGGTCGCACCCCTGCGCTCGCCCTTCGACGAGGTGGCGCGCCGCTACAGCCGTCTGGTCGAGCCCGCCCAGCGCCCCCAGCAGATCCGCGAGCAGGGCATTGCCTCGCGGGACCTGGCTGCCCGTTACGGCCGCCTGACCCCGGCGGACGACTCCCACCAGGCAGTCCATCCCCAGGTCGCCCTGCCCGACGACCTGCACCCGGACCTGGTCCGCACCGCACTCTGCATCGAGCCCCGGGAGGGCCGACTCTACTGCTTCATGCCGCCGCTCACCCACCTGGAGCACTGGCTGGACCTGGCGATGTGCCTGGAAGACACCGCCGCCGAGCTTGCGATGCCCATCGTCATCGAGGGCTACGAGCCGCCGCGCGACCATCGCCTCCAGAAGCTCGCGGTCACCCCGGACCCGGGCGTCATCGAGGTCAACATTCACCCCTTCGAGTCCTGGGACGAGATGGTGCGCGACACCCATATCCTCTATGAAGAGGCGCGCCTCGCCCGGCTCGGCACCGAGAAGTTCATGCTTGACGGGCGCCACACCGGCACCGGCGGTGGCAACCATGTCACGCTTGGCGGTCCCACACCGGCCGATAGCCCGCTCCTGCGCAAGCCCGATCTGGTGCAGAGCCTGATCACCTTCTGGCAGCACCACCCGAGCCTGTCCTATCTCTTCTCCGGCATGTTCATCGGACCCACCAGCCAGGCCCCGCGGGTGGACGAGGCGCGCGACGACCGGCTCTATGAGCTCGACATCGCCTTCCAGCAGATGCCCCCCGGACAGGTCCCCCAGCCCTGGGTCGTGGATCGGGTCCTGCGCAACCTGCTGACCGACGTCACCGGCAACACCCACCGCACCGAGTTCTGCATCGACAAGCTCTACTCCCCGGACAGCGCATCCGGCCGCCAGGGGCTAGTCGAGTTTCGCGCCTTCGAGATGCCGCCCCATGCCCGCATGAGCCTGGCCCAGCTGGCGCTCCTGCGCACCCTGGTCGCCCGCTTCTGGAAGCAGCCCTACACCCGCAAGCCCGTGCGCTGGGGCACCGAGCTGCACGACCGGTTCTTATTGCCCCACTTCGTCCGCCAGGATTTCGAGGACGTGATCTGCGACCTGCGCCGGGCCGGCTACCCCTTCGAGGCGACCTGGTTCGACCCCTTCTTCGCGTTCCGCTTCCCCCACTACGGCGACCTGGTGACCGACAACGGCATCCACATGGAGCTGCGCGCCGCCATCGAGCCCTGGCATGTCCTGGGCGAGGAGGTCACGGCCCAGGGCACGGCCCGCTTCGTCGACAGCTCGGTCGAGCGGATGCAGGTCAAGGTCAACGGCATGGTCGGCGACCGGCATGTGCTCGCCTGCAACGGCCGGCGGGTGCCGCTGCGACCCACGGGCAAGCGGGCCGAATTTGTCGCCGGCATCCGCTTCAAGGCGTGGAGCCCGCCCTCCGGCCTGCACCCCACCATCCCGCCCCACAGTCCCCTCGTCTTTGAAGTCGTGGACACCTGGAACCGCCAGAGCCTGGGCGGATGTACCTACTATGTTGCCCATCCGGGCGGACGCAGCGAGTCCAATTTCCCGGTCAATGCCTACGAGGCCGAGAGCCGGCGCATCGCCCGTTTCCGGCTGATGGGGCATACCCCGGGACCCATGGACGCGCCTGCCGAAGAACCGGCCGGGGAGCATCCCTATACGCTCGATCTGCGGTATCGGGCGGGGTGTTGAAGGGGAAGTCTGGGCCGGGGCTAATCCGTCCGGCCTATACTTCTGCCTCAGGCCATCTGCCGCCTTTTGTAATGGTCGCGGCAAGTGCCAAGTCTTTCAGAGACTTCTTTCGATTCCCGTCGGGGTCATCCAACATGCAAGCGACACGGCTGATCGTCGAGACGACCGAGCATGGACAAATCGTCAATCTGCCTCCGCTTTCCCCAAGTGTCCGGATGGAGGCCATTCTCAGTCCTCGATGAGCCGCCCGCCTCGCCGAAGCGCCAGCCACCGCCGGACATCGCCGGCAAGGGCCGAATCCTGGGCGACATCATCTCCCCTGCGAGCGACCCGGACGACTGGGAGGCACTGCGCTGATTGTCCTCGACACCCATGTCTGGCTTCGGTGGGTCATTGGCGCGGGGGCAGACCTGCCGCAAGCCATGGTCTCCGCGATCCGGGGGGCCGACGTGGTTGCGGTCTCGGGTATTTCCTGTTGGGAGGTCGTGCTGTTGGAACAGCGCGCCAGGATCGAGCTCCCAATACCGGCCTTTCAGTGGGTTCAACGCGCCCTGGCGCCCACCGGCATCGTTTGCCTGTCGGTCTCCTGCGATATCGCCACCCGTGCAGCGTCGCTGACCCAGCACCACAAGGATCCTGTACATTACACCCGCCGGTTCTCTCCAAACAGCCTATCGATATGCCACGACACGCGCGCATCGTCGCCGCCGGCTTTCCGATGCACGCAATCTTGCGCGGCATCGACCGGACGGCGATCTTCTTCGCCGAGTCCGATTACCGGGCGTTTCTCGATGCCCTGGCAGGACTTGCCGCAAGCGAGTCGGTGCGCGTCCGTGCCTATGTGCTGATGACTAACCCTATTCACCTTCTGATGACGCCCGAGAGCGACCGCGGATCGTCTCTGCTCATGAAGGGGCTCGGCCAGCGCTACGTTCAGTACGTCAATCGCGCGTACCGACGCAGCGGGACGCTCTTCGAAGGGCGCTTCCGCTCGTCCGTCATCGAGGCCGACAGTTACCTCCTCGCATGCCAACGCGACATCGAGCTTAATCCTGTGCGAGCGAATATGGCGTTCGCCCCGGGCGACTACCCGTGGTCGAGCTACCGCTGCAACGCCCTCGGCGGCGCCGATCCCATCGTCGCGGCGCACCCGGTCTACCTCGCCTTGGCCGAGACCGAGGAAGCCCGACGCTCGACCTATCGAGACTTATTCGCCGAGCGGATACCGGAGGATGTGCTCGTTGCGCTCCGGGATGCGACGAACGGCGGGTTCGTTTTGGGCAGTCCGCGTTTCCAGCGACAGATCGCAGCGATGGTGGGCCGGCGCACATGGCCCGGAACGTCCGGCCGACCGAGGAAACAACCACCCGATCCGAATCGGCTCGATCTACCGCTGTAACCAGAAAACCGTGGTCCGTCCCCGGTATTCATCTGACCGGCCCGGGCGGCGTCCAGTCGCGCACTGCGCCGCTCCAGCGCTCGGGACGGGCGGCCTTGGCCTGCTCGTAGAGGGCCTGGCGCTGCGCCAGGATGGCCACGTCGGCGCCGGTGTGGCGCTGCTCGGGGGTCACGAAGCGCAGCCGGCTGTGGCGGTGCTCGGTGTTGTACCAGCGCACGAAGTCCAGAACCCATGCCCGCGCTTCGGCCAGGTCGGCGAAGCCGCCTGCCGGGTAGGCGGGACGGTACTTCAGGGTGCGGAACAGCGTCTCGGCGTAGGCGTTGTCGTCGCTCACCCGCGGGCGGCTGTAGGAGGGGGTGACGCCGAGGCGATCGAGGGTGGCCATCAGCGTGCTGCCCTTCTGCGGGCTGCCGTTGTCGGCGTGCAGTACCAGGGGGCGGCCGAGGCAGCCTTCGGCGAGCACGGCGCGCCGGACCAGGGCGCTGGCATGGTCGCTGTTTTCCTGCGCGTGCACTTCCCAGCCGACGATCTTGCGGCTGTAGAGGTCGAGGATCAGGTAGAGGTAGAAGAACATCCCGCGTACGGGGCCGGGCAGGTAGGTGATATCCCAGCACCAGACCTGACAGGGGCCGTCGGCGGTGTGGCTCGGCGGCGGGGCCGGCGTGCGCGGGGCCTTGGCGC
>JBGSOR010000340.1:0-6099 GCA_041738985.1 Chromatiaceae bacterium
TCCCCGGCCGCGGCGGCTCGTTTACGGGCCCCGGCAAGACCCAGCTCGGCGGGGACCCGAAGCCCGGCTCCGACCCGACTCCCGACCGCGGCCGGTCCTAGGCACCACTCTCCTCAGCCTGGCGACCTCAGAGCCAGCCAACCACCCGACCGGGTTATTCCGATACCCGGAGCCGCGCACCGGCGAGCGGACAATCATCGCCGGGCCAGCGCAGCCTCAGTCCGGGCCGACAGGATGTCGGCGCTCCCGCGTGGTGGACCGCTACGGGTCTACGGCCGCGACCACGCCCCGCTGCGCCGCTCGGACGCGGCGCTTTTCCACATACTGGCGCGCGGCGTCGGTCGCGCTAAAGAGCTCCAGACTGCCTTCCTCGCCCGCGTCCACCGGCGTGATGGCGGCATCCGTGTAGCCGTCGAGGGACTCTGCCATGACCTTGGCGAGAATGCGCTGGTAGCGCCTGTGCATGCGATAGGCGCCAGAATACTTACCGATGTATTCCCAGACCAGCTTGGGATAGTACACAAGCGGGTGCTCGATGGGAAAACCGGGGCGGCGGTCACGCCGGTGCTTAATTCGGATCAGTCCGCCCTCCAGGGGGTGCAGGCGCTCGTAGACGATGGGGGCGTGGAAGGCGAAGAGCTTGGCCATCATGTGCTTGGGGTCGTAGCCCCAGAGGCGGGAGCGACGCAGCACGGTCGCCACATGTGCGTCGCTGTAATAGATGTCCCAAGCCTCCCGGGCGATGCCCCGCCATTCGTCGGCAGTCATGCGCGGGTGCTCCATCGTGGCGTGCTGGGTGTCGTAATTGTTCATGTCCGGGTCCAGCCAGGCACCGGACTCCACCAGCCGCTGGTGATCCTTGGATCCGGGAAGGGGCGTCAGCATGAAGAACTCGAGGATATCTACCGGGAGCTCCCGCTGGATGATGGAGAGGTCGCGGCGGATGGTCTCCGGGGTGTCGTCCGGGAATCCCAGGATGTAGCCCGCATAGGTCAGGACCCCGGCGTTGTGCCAGGCCTGGAACATGGCCCGGTAGTCGGTGATCTTGTTCTGGCCCTTCTGGGCGGTCTTGAGCGAGTCCGGGTTGATGTTCTCCAACCCGAGAAAGGCGCGGGTGACCCCGGCCTTGCCGGCCTTCTCCACGAAGCGCGGGATGCGGTGCGACTGGGTGTCCACCTGGACCACCAATTGGAGCACGATGCCCTCGTCCTGGAGCGCGATCAGCCGATCGAAGATCGCCTCCCAGTGGCCGTTGCGGGCAAAATTATCGTCCGAGATAAAGAAGTTCGTGATCCCCTGCGCGAAGTTGGCGCGCACCAGGCGCTCCACGTCGTCCTCGGTCCGATAGCGGGACTTGCGGCCCTGGACATTGATGATGGTGCAGAAGCTGCACTGGAAGGGGCAGCCGCGGCCGGCATCGAAGCTGGTCCGCCGGCCCATCGTGAGTCGTATCCGGTCGGCGGGCAGGATGGGGGTGGGCATGCCGGTCATGTCCGGCAGATCGTTCAGGTAGTTGTAGATGGGCTTGAGTCCGTCCTGCGTCAGGTCTTGGAGCAGTCCCTCCAGGCGCCCTTCCAACTCCCCGGCGAAGAGTGAGATGCCCAGGTCCAGGGCCTCCTGAAGATCCGGTGGCATATCCTTGAGCATGGCGCGACAGCCGCTCACATGGAATCCGCCGATGACCACCGGCACCCCTTCCGCGCGGAACTGGCGCGAGAGGTCCAGGGTGCGGGGGAACTGGTTCGACTGGACCCCCACCATGGCGACCAGGATGCGGCCCCCGGCCTTGTTCAGCTCCCGGACCAGGCGCCGCGGCACGATCCGGGTATTGGTCTCGTCGCGGGCGTGGAGTCGGATCTCCACGTCTGTTCCCAGCACCCGCCGCTCCGCGCAGTCCAGGGCGATACCGTAGACCGTGGCCAGGCTGTTAGCGGGCAAGGACGAGCGCCACCACTGGATCGGATAGCCGTCGTCGTCGTAGTGGGACGGCTTGATCAGAAGGATGTGCAGGAGATCGGACGGAGCGGGGCGCGCGGCCATCGTGGGACCCTACGGCTGAGGGCGGGCGACCCGCCATGGGGATAAACGGAGCAGCGAAACGCGCGAGCGACCGGGAAAGGGTGCGGGCAGTCGGCGAACTGCGGCCGATCATCTTGACCGCCAACAGGGGGATGTCAAGCGCCGATCCGTTGGGAGAGTTGTGGTCAGCCCCATCCCTGACGGTGCACTGGCCGAATCCTACGCCATCCGTAGCAGTGCGGATGGTGCTCCGGGAAATTTCTGACTGCGGCGCTCGGTCGCTTGTACTAGCCTCTCCACATCGTGCACCGGCCCGCCTGGTGGGATCTTGCACGCCCTGGGGCCAGCCGAGTCGGATCGAGGATTCCCTATGTCCAGCCTAAGAGCCAAATATCCCTTGTTCGCGATTCTGACCGCCCTGGTTGCCGGCCCGTCGACAGCCCTGGACAAACCCTTCGCCCCAAAGTTAGAGGGCCTGGGCAGCCACACCCACCCGGTCACCACGGCCTCGCCCCAGGCCCAGCAATTCTTCGACCAGGGCCTAATCCTATCCTTTGGCTTCAACCACAAGGAGGCGGCACGCTCGTTCCGTCAGGCCCAGGCCATCGATTCCGAATGCGCCATGTGCTACTGGGGAGAGGCCCTGGTGCTCGGCCCCAACATCAACGCCGGAATGGACGCGGCGGATAATCCTCGGGCCTACGAGACCGCGCAGCAGGCAATGGCGCTCAAGGAGCAGGCGACCGAGCCGGAGCGCGCCTATATCGAGGCCCTGGCGACGCGATATGCGAAGGATGCTCCGGACGACCGCAGCCCACTCGACCTGGCCTACGCCCAGGCCATGGGCGAGGTGGCGAAACGCTTCCCGGACGACGCGGACGCGGCGAGCCTCTATGCCGAGGCGCTGATGGATACCATGCCCTGGCGCTACTGGGAGCCGGACGGCTCGCCCAAGCCGGCGACCGTTATCCTAATCGCCACCCTGGAATCGGTGCTGGCGGCCCATCCGGACCATCCCCTCGCCAACCACCTCTATATCCACGCGGTCGAGAAGGTCCAGCCGGAGCGGGCCATCGCCGCCGCCGACCGGCTGCGGGATCTGGTCCCGGGCGCCGGTCACCTGGTGCACATGCCCGGCCACATCTACATCCGGGTCGGGCGCTACGCGGATGCCATCGTGGCCAACGAAAAGGCGATCCTGGCGGACAATGCCTACATCGCCCAATGTCACGCCCAAGGGCTCTACCCGGTCGCCTATGTGCCCCACAACCATCACTTCCTGGCCGCCTCGGCGAGCTTCATCGGGGATCGGGACAAGGCTTTGGCGGCAGCGCTGCACATGCGCAGCCACCAGGACACCAAGCTCATGCGCCAGCCCGGGTACGCGACCCTGCAGCACTATTGGTCCATGCCCTATTTCGTCTGGGTCCGGTTCGGCAGCTGGGACGCGCTCCTGGCCGAGCCGGCACCGGCCGACGACCTGATCTACCCGACCGGAATCTGGAGCTACGCCCGCGGTCTGGCTCAGGTGCGCGAGGGCAACCTGGACGCGGCCGAGGCGTCGCTGAAGCGCCTGACCGACATCGCCGACGACCCGGAGATGGCCGCCACCCGGCTCTGGGAGACCAATACCATGGCCCAGATCCTCGCCATCTCCCGCGAGGTTCTGGCCGGCGAGATCGCGCTGGCCCGCGGGGAGCACGAGAAGGCCATCGGGCACCTGGAAGCCGCGGTCCGGCTGGAAGACGCCCTGATCTATGTGGAGCCCTCCGATTGGTACGTACCCTCCCGACACAACCTGGGCGCGGCGCTCTTGGCCGCGGGCCGGCCGGCCGAGGCCGAGACCGTTTACCGCAAGGACCTGGAGGTCTACCCCAGCAACGGCTGGGCATTGATGGGGCTGGAGCAGAGCCTGCGCGCCCAAGGAAAGACTAGCGCGGCAGATCTGGTGCGAGCGCGTGTGAAACAGGTGTGGGCCACGGCGGAGCCCGAGACCCCGAGCTCGCGTCTCTGAGCCCACGCGGGCAGCTGAGCTCGGCGACAATGGGCCTTCTTGATCGGGGCCCCCACGCCGCGTGTCGATCCAATAACCGGAACGAGGAGGACAGACGGAATGACAACCGCAGCCCCATTGGAAATCGTGCGGCCCTCGACGCCGGCCGACGCCGATGGACTCCAGGCGACTCCCTCGGAGCCCTTGTATCCATTTTGCTGCTCCTGCCCTTTGTGGCTTGTTCTCCGCTCGATCCGTACCGAGTCTCTCCCAGGGGTGGCCAACCCGGTCGTGCTCCACTCGATCCGCACCGGGGCTCTCCCCGCAATCGAGGCCCGGGGCCGCCGGGAGAGAGTCCCCGCTGCGGGCGCGGACCGGCATCCGCGCTCTTCCCCGAAGAGAGAGTGCCGTGGCCGCAGCGCGGTAGCAACGGGCATCTACATGACCGAACGGCATTGAAGCGGAAGCCGACCGACGGCGGGCAATGCCGGTCTCGAATCAAGACACAAACAGTGGCGACAGACTATGGCAGAGAACAAGATCATTGCGGTATTTGGGGCTACCGGTGCCCAGGGCGGTGGACTGGTGCGGGCGATACTCGATGACCCCGACGGCGGATTCGCTGCCCGGGCCATCACCCGCGACCCGAGCTCCCCGAAGGCACGGGCGCTCGCCGACCTGGGTGCGGAGGTGGTTGCCGGGGACATCGACGATGCGGAAAGCCTTGCGCGCGCCCTCGCGGGCGCCCACGGCGCCTATTTCGTCACCTTCTTCTGGGCCCACTTCTCCCCGGAACGCGAGAAAGCGGAGGCGAAGGCCATGGCCCAGGCGGCCAAAGCGACTGGCCTGCACCATGCCATCTGGTCGACCTTGGAGGACACACGTCGCTGGGTGCCGCTCTCCGACGACCGGATGCCCACCCTCATGGGCGAGTACAAGGTCCCCCACTTCGATGCCAAGGGCGAGTCCGACGCCTATTTCAGGGAGCTTGGCGTACCCACCACCTTCCTCCTGACGTCCTTTTACTGGGATAACCTGATCCACTTCGGCATGGCGCCCAAGAAGGGCGCGGACGGCCGCCTGGCATTCACGCTGCCCATGGGCGACAAGCGACTCCCCGGGATCGCCGCCGAGGACATCGGCCGATGCGCCTACGGGATCTTCAAGGGCGGCGACCCGCACATCGGCAAGACAGTCGGGATCGCTGGGGATCGTCCCACGGGCGCCCAAATGGCCGCGGAGCTCGGCCGTGCCCTGGGCCAGGAAGTGATCTACAACGCGGTGACGCCCGCCCAGTATCGCGCATTCGGCTTCCCCGGGGCGGATGACCTGGGCAACATGTTCCAGTTCAAGCACGATTTCGAGCCCGATTTCTGCGGGGCTCGAGACCCGGCCGTCGCACGCGCCCTGAATCCCAAGCTTCAGGACTTCCGCACATGGCTCGAGCGGAACAAACATCTCATCCCCATCGAATAGGCCCGACCGTCTGGCCGCGGGCTAACGCAGTCCCGCAAGCGGCGACGGACGACCGGCTGAAGGTTCGGCTGCTCGGGGGATTCGAGGTCCTTCGGGGCGCTCGTCCGGTCGTCCTCCCAACCCGCAAGTGTATGGGCCTGCTTGCAGTCCTGGCCCTGAGACCGGGCACCGCGGTCGGTCGGGAGCGCTTGAGCGACCTCTTCTGGTCGCGCAGCGCCCCCGCCCAGGCGCGGGCGAGCCTTCGGCAGGCCCTGGCCATGCTGCGACGCGCCTTGGAGGCCGGTGAGACCGACCCGATCGAGTCGGTGGGCGATGGCGTACGGCTGCTCCCCGGGTCCCTGCGGGTGGACACCGAGGACCTGGAGGCGGCCCTGGACCGCGAGTCTCCGGATGCGCTGAATCGGGTGGCAGAGCTCTACCGGGGCGACCTGCTGGAGGGCTTCGCACTCTACGAGGCCCCCTTCGACGACTGGCTTCAGGCCGAATCCGAGCGCCTGCGACGGCGCGCGCTCCGGGCCTTGACCGGACACTTGAGCCGGCAGGTCGAGGCCGGAGCGGTGGAGGCGGCGCTGCAGCTCGGGGAACGGCTGCTGGAGCTGGACCCCGCCGCG
>JBGSOR010000346.1:0-7938 GCA_041738985.1 Chromatiaceae bacterium
GCCCCGGCCGCCCCGCCGGCGGGCGCGGGAAAGTAAGGGCAAAGACCGCCGCCCCCAGGACCGCGCCTTCGGGCGCGGTCTTTTTTTGTCCCTCGCAGCGCCCTTGCGATTCGCTTCGACCAACGCGTCATCTTGGCGCGAGAGCTCAGCCGAATCGGAGCCGATCACCGGGCAAAGATACCCCGACTTGATCCAGGTCAAGCGTCGGCTCAAAATACCGCCGTTGCAATCCACGGGGCGCACCCTTGAGTCAGCGAAAAGTCATCTCCTTCGAAACGATTCGGGTCGCCTGCAAGAACTGCTCGCTGTCTACCCTTTGCCTACCCATGGGCCTAACCCCGGAGGACGTCGAGCGCCTCGACGACATCGTGAAACGCACCCGCCCGCTGCACCGTGGGGACTTCCTGTTCCGCAACGGCGACCGTTTCCGCTCGCTGTACGTGGTCAAGACTGGATCCGTGAAGAGCTTTGCCCCGAGCCCCGAGGGGGGCGAGCAGGTCCTCGGCTTCCATCTGCCTGGGGAGATCATCGGCCTGGACGCCATCGAAAAGGACGCTCATGCCTGCTCCGCCAAGGTGCTGGAAACCTCGGCCATCTGCGAGATCCCCTTCGGCCGACTGGAGGAGCTGACCGCGTCGATCGCGAGCCTCCAGCACCAGATGTACCGGCTCTTAAGCAAGGAAATCGCTCACGATACGGACATGCTGCTCCTGCTCGGCAAAAAGAGCGCGGAGGAGCGGCTCGCCGCCTTCCTGATCAGCATGTCGAAGCGGCTCCAAAAGCGGGGGCTGTCCCCCACCGATTTCTATCTCAGCATGTCGCGCCACGAGATCGGCAACTATCTGGGCCTGGCGGTGGAGACCGTAAGCCGGCTCTTCACGCGCTTCCAGGACGAGGGACTGATGCTGGTGGATCGCAAGCACATCCAACTCTTGAACCTGGAGGCCCTGGACGGCCTGGTGGGCGGAGCCGGCCCCTGCCGACAACAGCAGAATCGAGCCCGGGCGCCTGTCGCCGGCGATTGACCCACCCCCATGAGACCCAAGCAGGAAGCTTCGGGCTGGTCTCTGGATGCAGAAAGCCCCCTATCCCGCCCCATCCAGCTTAAGCCACAGACACCCATCCGCACTGGCCGCGGCGATGGCCGCGAGACGTAACCCGTGAGCCGCCTGGGCAGCGGCGTCCGCGGGGACTACCCGCAGCCGCGGACGATCCGCGGCCAGCCGCCCGCGATGGGCCGGGACTGCAGATCGTCCGGGCTCGGCGCTGGACCCCCCCCCGAGATGCATAGCGACCTGACCCCCGGTCATGGCCCGATACACGTCCGCTAGGATCTCAGCGTCCAGAAGCGCCCCATGTAGCTCCCGCCGGGAGTTATCTACCCCATAGCGCTTGCAGAGCGCGTCCAGGCTGTTGCGCTGGCCCGGATGCAGGCGCCGCGCCATCCCCAGCGTGTCGGTCACCTCGCACAGGTCCGCCAGTCGCGGCCCGCCCGGCCGCCACAGCCCCAGCTCATGGTCGATGAATCCCAGATCGAAGGCGGCGTTGTGAATGATCAGCTCGCTGCCTGTCACAAAGCCGAGAAAGGCCTCGGCGATCTCGGCAAAACGGGGTTTGTCGCGCAGGAACTCGTTATCGATCCCGTGAACCTCCACCGCACCCGCGTCGATCTCACGGTCCGGCTGAATGTACTGGTGGAAGTTGTTGCGGGTAAGGCGGCGGTCGACGAGCTCGACGCAGCCGATCTCGATCAGTCGATGGCCATCCTTGGGATCGAGACCCGTTGTCTCGGTATCGAGGACGATCTGGCGCATGAAATGGAATCTCCGTAAGAGATCAGCGTGGGATACCCTGGTTGGCTAGACGGTCCGCACGCTCGTTCTCCGGGTGGCCGGCGTGGCCTTTGACCCAGTGCCAGCGGACCTGGTGGGGAAGCAATGCCCCGTCCAGGCGCTCCCAAAGGTCCCGGTTCTTCACCGGCTGGCGCTCGGAGGTCAGCCAACCGTTGCGCTTCCAGCGGGCCATCCACTCGGTGACGCCGCGCTTGACGTACTGGGAGTCTGTGGTCACCTCAATGCAGGCGGGGCGTTTAAGAGACTCCAGAGCAGCGATCACGGCCATCAGCTCCATCCGGTTATTGGTGGTCGCCGGCTCCCCGCCGCACAGCTCCTTCTCCGCCTCCCCCCAGCGCAGCAGCACGCCCCAGCCCCCGGGACCCGGATTACCCTTGCAGGCGCCGTCGGTAAAGGCACGGACGCACTCAGGCATGACAGCATACTTTTTCGGTGGACGGCGTTGCAGCAGACTCGCCGGTGCGCGAAAGCCCGTTGCGGGCACTCGGCTCGATAACCCCGCCCCCCAGGAGCGGATGGGCGGCGCTCCAGGTAGGTCGCACCGGGGTCAGGGTGGGAACCCGCTTCACCGCCCGGATCGCGTAGATCCCGCCCAGGGCCGGCCAGAGGCGTCGCCCCAGCCGATCAATCCAGTCCAGGCGCGGGCTAAGGGCACCATGCAGGGGAGGCCTGAACATCAAGAGCTCGCGCATTTCCACGTCGAATCCCAGAAGCTTCAACCAGTCCTCCACGCGATAGGCGGTCATGAAGTGTCCGCACCAGGGGACATGCCGACGGTAACGGTAGATCAAGCGGAAAAGCCCCCAACTGCTGAGGGCATTAAAACCAAAAATCAGCACTCGGCCTTCCGGAATTAGCACCCGCTCGACCTCCCGCAGCACCAGGCGCGGATCCGGTGCGAAGTCGAGCGTGTGGGGCAAGACGACCGCGTCCACCCCGTCCGTCGCAATCGGCAGCTCCGTGGGGCGCCCGAGGATCTGCAGCCCGCCTCGGCCCGAGGTCCCCGAGCAGGGAATCCGAATCCGGTGGCGGATGCGGCTCGATCCCAGCGCCTCTCGGAAACGCTCGACCGCGCCGACCTGGAGCAAGTAGTAGCCGAAGGTGTCCCGTAGCATCCCCTCCAGGCACGCATCTTCGCGTGCCGCCACCGCCCGCCCGAGGGGTGTGCGGAACCAGGTATCGAGCCGCGCCAGAGGGGACTCTGGGCCTTTGCAAGGGGTCATGTGGGGGCCTCGTAGGAGCACGCATGTTACCCAGGAATCGCTGCCCTGTCCTCGCGACCACCGCGGCAAAGACCGTCGCCTAGGGCTGGCAATGCCCGGCCAATATGCGTATGATTCGCCGTTATATCGCGATATTTCTATTTAAACCAAGTATTTAGCTTGGTCTTGCCTTTCTCCCGGGGGGGGTCACATGCCTGTCGACATGCGTTCCGCGCGCCGTTTCGGCGCGCTGTCTACCCTTGCGCTTGCCATTCTCGCCGGCTCCGGCTGCGCCACCAAGACCGAGTTTACCGACTCTGACGCTGAAGACGGGTATAGCGACACCGTCTCGGCGCGAGAGTACGGCTATGTTCGGCCCTCGTCCGACGCCTGGATGCTCGGGGCGGATCGGCCTCAGGCCAAAAAAGCGCGCCGGCAAGCGAGCGGAGATCGCGGAGATCTCTGGGGCCGGGTGAGCGCCGGCATGAAGCTGAACCGCTATGCCAGCGGACGCATCGACAGCAAAGTCAATGCATTCCGCCAGGACCCCCAGTTCCTGGCAAAGCTCTCGACGCGGGCCAGACCCTACCTGCACGCGGTCAACGCCGAGATCGAGCGGCGCGGGCTGCCCGCGGAGCTGGCCCTGCTTCCACATATTGAAAGCCGCTACAACCCCGCCGCCACCTCGCCCAAGGCGGCGGCCGGCATGTGGCAGTTCATCCCATCCACCGGCCGGCTCATGGGCCTGCGCCAGGACGAGTGGTACGACGGCCGCCGCGACGTCTTGGCTTCCACCCGCGCCGCCATGGACTATCTGCAGCAGCTCCATCGCCGGCTTGGCGGCGACTGGGAGCTGGCCATGGCCGCCTACAATTGCGGGCCGGGCCGGGTCGAGTCCGCCCAAGCCGCCAACCGGGCGCGCGGACTCCCCACAGACTTCTGGTCCCTTAACCTTCCCGCCGAGACCGAGAACTACGTCCCCCAGATCTTAGCCGCCGCCCGGCTGGTGTCTGAGCCCGCAAAGTACGGGATGCGACTGCCCCCGGTGCCGAACAGTCCCCAGCTTGAGGTTGTGCGCACGGACCGACCCGTCGATCTGGCTCGCGTCGCCGCCGCCAGCGGGGTCCGGCTCTTCGAGCTCCAACAGTTGAACCCGGGCCTCAAGCGTGGCCAGACCGTCCCCGGCAGCGCCAGCAATCTACTGGTCCCCGCCGGGACCGGGGGTCGGGTAACGGCCAGCCTAGGCCGCGCTGAAGTCGTGCCCGCCTCTACTTTGACCGCCATGTCGAGAGCACCCGTCGCGCCCCTCGCCCCGGAGCGTCCGCGCCTACCCTTGAGCGAAGGCCGGATCCATGTCGTCAAATCGGGCGAGAGCTTGCGTACTATCGCCCGCGCGCAGGGAATCGATGTGGCCGATCTCGCGGACTACAACGCCATGCAGACCGGCGAGCCCCTGCTCCCCGGGCAGAGCTTGCGTGTCCCCGGTGCCGGATCCGACATCGGGAAAGCCGAAGTGGTTACCCATCGGGTCAAGAAGGGCGACTCCCTGGGCGGCATCGCCCGCCGCTATGGCGTGACCGTGAACGATTTGCGACGCTGGAATCCGAGCGGCGCCAGCGCCCTGCGAAGCGGCGGCGTGATCCGAATCTACAAGCGCGGCGACGAGTCCGCTTAGGCCTCGCAACGCCAAGGATGCAGCCCCCGGATCGCGCGGCGATGCCGGGGGCCCAGTGCGGAACCGTTGGATGCGGGCCCGGCGGCCACAAGCAGTGACAGGCAGCAGACGCTATCGGTAGAATCCCGGGCCAACGGCCACTCGTTTCCTAAGGTCTCTGTCCCGATGTCGGTTCGCTGTTACTGCGTCCTCTTTCTTGCGGTCCTCGCACTACCCCTCCCCGTCTCAGCATCGTCGATCTTCTGGTGGGAATCTTCTCCCGAAGACTCGACCCCCAAGGACCATCGCCCTCAAAAATCGAACGTGCCCCGCACCCCGGGCCCTGTCGACCGCATCCTAGTCAAGAAATCCGAGCGCCGGCTCTATCTCATGCGGGGCGACAAGCCGTTCCGGACCTACCGGATCGCGCTCGGCTACCAGCCCAACGGGCATAAGCGCTACCAGGGGGACGGACGCACCCCCGAGGGTCGTTACCACCTCGATTGGCGCAGTGCCAACAGTAAGTTCTACAAGGCCCTGCACATCTCCTATCCGAGCAGCCAGGATCTGATCCGCGCCCGCAGCTCGGGCCGGGACCCAGGCGGGATGATCATGATTCACGGCCAACCAAGCTGGCGCGGTGAGCAGAAGACGGGCGATTGGACCTTCGGTTGCATCGCCGTTTCCAACCTGGCCATCGACGAGATCTGGTCCTACGTGGACCTGGGGACGCCGATCGAGATCCTGCCCTGAGGATGCCGGTCCTAAATGCCGCTTCCGGCCTTTCGGCGAGCGGATTGTCCGGCAGCTGGAGCGACACGACAGTGATCGCGCCGACCGCGGGCGCCGCGGGCGGCGCACCCCTTCGAATCGCAACTCGGTCCTTGCCGCTGACCCGACGGGCGTCGGCAGGGGCCAAGCCTGTCAGTCGCACCAGCCCGATCAGGCGTTGCTTCGGAGCGTCCAGCAGACCGCGACGAACCGGGCCCGCGCCTCGACAAAGCCCCGCAGCCAGTCCGCAGTCCGCGTCGACCGAAACGAGCCCCGATGGACAGGGCACCTTCCCGTTGATAGAAGGTCACTAGCTCCAAGGCTGGCCAATAGCCGAGCCTTTCTATAGAAGAACCGGGACCGGACGAGGCGCCGATGCCCCTCGAGCACCCCCGGAGCACCGCCGAGGAGAGACCCTGTGAGCGCCCACCCCGACCCGCTGCCCGACCAGCTCGTCGACCGCTTCGGTCGACATGTGACCTATGTACGCCTCTCGGTCACCGACCGTTGTGACCTGCGCTGTCTCTACTGCATGTCCGAGGACATGGAGTTCCTGCCCCGGAACCAGCTCCTGACGCTGGAAGAGATGGCCCGGCTCGGGCGCTGCTTCTGCGAGCTCGGGGTGGTCAAGATCCGTGTCACCGGAGGCGAGCCCCTGGTGCGACGCAACGTGCTCTGGCTCTTCGAGCAGCTTGGCGCACTTCCCGGCATTCGGGACCTGACCCTAACCACCAACGGCACTCAGCTGGCCCGCTTTGCCCGGGGGCTGAAAGACGCGGGGGTCACCCGAATCAACGTCAGCCTCGACTCGCTACGGCCCGAGCGCTTCCACGCCATTACCCGTCTGGGCCAGATCGAAAAGACCCTCGCAGGCATCGACGCGGCCATCGCCGCTGGCTTCGGGGGGGTCAAGCTCAACAGCGTGATCCTCAAGCATCGCAACCACGACGAGGTGACCGACCTGGTCCGATTCGCCATCGGGCGCGGTATCGATATCAGCTTCATCGAGGAGATGCCGCTGGGTACCATCGGCGATCATGATCGCGCCGAGGCCTATTATTCCAGCGACTGCATTCTCCGGGACCTGGAGGGCCACTTCGAGCTCATCCCCACCACCGAAACCACCGGCGGCCCATCCAAGTATTTCCGAGTTCCGGGAACCGCCACCCGGGTGGGCTTCATCTCCCCTCACAGCCACAACTTCTGCGGGGACTGCAATCGGGTGCGGGTCACCGCCGAAGGGCGTCTGCTGTTGTGCCTAGGTCAGGAGTACTCCGCCGACCTGCGCCGGGCGCTCCGGGGCAATCCCACCGACGACCGGCGGGTGAAACGGGCGATCGTCTCAGCCATGTCTATCAAGCCCCGCGGACACGACTTCGACCTGGGCGCCCACCCCTTGATCCTGCGCCACATGAATGTCACCGGGGGATGACCGGCCGCCACGCAACTGGCCGGCTCTATTGCTTCGGCAACAGTGCCGCCAAGAACATGACCCATAGGAAAGACGACGGTCGCGCGTGCCCTCCGGCCAGCGAGCGGTTATCCTAGGGCCAATGACTAACGCCATGGCGTCGATCCGAATTCGGCGTCGGGTGAAGAATAGGTACGACCCAACCGATGACCCCGCGCCACGCCTCCGCCCGATCGACCTCCCTGCGCCTGCTCGCAACGATACTGGCCACGCCGCTGATCCTTTCGACCGCTGGCTGCGTAGATCTCGCCCAGCTGCTTGCCAGACCCGAGTCCAAGGCCCCGGAGCCCAAGCCCCAGGTCGCCGCCACCCTCCCCGAGGAGGCCCCCGAGCCAATTCCCGCCCCACAGGAGAAGCCCAAGCCCGGCAAGCTCTACGAGTGGGACGGTCAGGGACAGAAACTCTCGCGCATCGTGGTCAACACAGACGAGCAGAAGGCGCGCTTCTATGTCGGCGACGAGCAGGTGGGCTGGACCACCGTCGCCTCCGGCGTACCTAAGCACGCCACGCCCGTAGGCCACTTCGAGGTCATCGAGAAGGTCGCCAACAAGCGCTCCAACCTCTACGGCAAGATCTACGGCAAGGGCGGCCAGGTCGTACGTTCCGACGCCAAGGCCGGCAAGCACCCGATCCCGGAGGGGGCGCGTTTCGAGGGGGCGAAGATGCCCTACTTCCTGCGCCTGACCTATGACGGCGTGGGCCTGCATGCGGGGCCCATCCCTCGCCCGGGGCGCCCCGCCTCTCATGGCTGTATTCGACTGCCGGCAAAGATGGCACCGGTGCTGTTCGAGCATGTGGGCGTCGGAACCAAAGTGAGCATCGTGGGCAAAGGACCGGACTACGGAAACTATGCCCAGAAGCAGCGCGCCCTTGTCGCCGAGCGAGCCGCCCGGGAGAAGGAGCGCCGGGAGATCGAGGCACGCGCCCAGGCCGCCGCCCTCGCCGGTGGGCCCGCAGCAGGAGCCACAACGACGACGGTGAGATCGG
>JBGSOR010000417.1:0-3778 GCA_041738985.1 Chromatiaceae bacterium
GGTGTAACGTCCCGAGCATTTTCCGACTTGGCGTCCCACCCTATTCGAGGGGAAGACAGGGGCCGGTGTCCCGTGTGGTTTCAGGAAGGACACGGCCCTTGCCGTCATCGGGACGGGGACGTTTTTGCTGGGTTCTGCGGTAGTGACCGCCACGGTGCATCTGGGTCATACAGGTTGTGCTGACTGGTGTTGTGGCGCAGGATCTGGGCCAGGTAGTGGGTCTCCCAGCACATCAGCATCTCTGCCAGCACCTCTGCCACAGTGGCGGCTGTCTCGTCACTGATCCTGTCCGGGAACACATCATCAAGATCGATCTTCATCGCAGCTCCTCGATGGCCTGCTGCAGGACCTCGTCCGGCAGGTGATTGAGCCCCTTCGGCACCGCCAGGTGTAGTGCGGTGTTAAGGATCCGGCCAGCTTCGCGCGGACTGCCGCGACTGGCTTGGCGCAGGATCTCCATGCCAGAGTCGGCGAGCAGCGTGTGCTTCGCCCCGGCGTGCGTCAGGCCGTGGGCAATGAGCTTCGCGAAGCGCTCGCGTTCCAGCACTGGTTTGATCTGTACCCGAGCCCGTATCCGGCTGGCCAGGGCGACATAGGGCGCGCGTTCCAGCAGATGTGCCAGCGCTGGGTGGCCGACCAACCACACGCTCATCAGGTCGCGCGAGTCGAAGGCGAAGTTCAGGAAGCTCGGGAAGTCACGGAAGAACTCCGCCGGCAGGTTCTGTGCCTCGTCCAGAATCCACAGCAGCAGGCGCTGCTTGCCGTCGGCGATCTCCTGCACGTGCGCCTTGATGTCGCGCCAGAGCTGCGCCCGCCGATAGCTGGGGGCCAGGCCCAACTGCTGGGCGAAGGCACGATACACGTCCACCCGCCCGAAGTCGGTCTCGGCCTGGTAGACCACCTGGTATCGGTGTGGGTTGAGCTTGGCGGTGAGCTGGCGCAGTGCGGCGGTCTTGCCCAGGCCGGGCTCGCCGGTGAGCAAACCCAGGCCGGGAGATTCAAGCAGCCAGGCGAAACGCTCGGTCAGTTGCGCCAGGCCACCGTCATCCCAGAGTTCCTGGACCTCCTTGCCCAGCGGGGCATGAGTGAGGCCAAAGTGTCGGAGATACATCAGGCGTCCTCCCCATGGTGGTAGCGCTGGTATGCGAGTTCGATCAGATTGGGGCCGGTGGCGAGCTTGGGGACTTCGCTGCCGGCCCGGTCGGATCCCGGTTTGTGCCGCTTGCGGTGCAGGTTGGCCAGCGCATCCAGCGGCGTGGCCAGCCCGAGGGTCTTGCCCTCGTCATCCTCGACGCCAACGACGATCCCGGCGTGGGGATCCACCACCAGGCGCACGGTCTGACCGGCGAGTTCGTAGGGCACCTCGAACATCTGGCCAAGGTAACTGACGGTGCCATCCTTGCGTACGAAGCGTGGCACGCGGTGGTGGAAGATGGCGTCTATCTGGCTGGCCATCTGGCCCAGCGAGCGGATGTGCGGAAGGTCCTGCTGATAGCGTGCCAGCGGGGTGCCGCCGCCCAGACCATCATGCGGCTGCTGGTTGTAGAACAACTCGGTCCAGGCCCACAGGCGGGCGTTGAGATCGTCGAGGCCGGCGACGTGGCGGGGATCGAGTTCATCGAGGAAGTTTGCCCGGCAGGTGCGGTGATAGCGCTCGAGCTTCCCCTTGCCCTCGGGCGCGTAAGGCCGGCAATGGATCAGGTGGATGCCAAGACGGGCGCAGATGCCCTGCAAAGTGGCGGCGCGGTAGGCCGAACCATTGTCGACCACGAGTTTAGACGGGACGCCGCGCTTGAGCAGCGCCTGCTTGAGCACACCCTCGATCTCCAGTGCCCCCTCGGCCAGGCAGAAGGTACTGTGCGCCACCAGGCGCGAGGTGTCGTCGAGCAGCGAGACCAGGTAGGTCTTGCGAGAGCGCCCATTGAGGATCAGCGTCGGTCCGTGCATCACGTCGCCGTACCAGATCGCGCCGGCGTGTTCGGCCACGAAGCGTCGGTGCTCCTCGGGCTGACTTGAGCTCTGGTGCACCCGCGACAGCCCGTGTTGCATGAGCAGGCGGTGGATGGCCGAGCGCGACACACTTCCACGCGCGACGGTGCCTGCGGCCTCCATCAGGCGCAGGATCTGGCGGATCGAACGACGCGGGTTCTCGCGCTTGGCGGCGAGGATGGCCACCTGCAGTTCCGCGGCCATCCTCGACTGGCCGCGGTCGGTGCGCCGCTTCGGTGACAGACCAGCCACGCCGTCCTTGCGCCAGGCGTAATACCAGGCCTCGATGGTCTTCTCGCCGATCAGGTGGCGGCGAGTACCGGGGATGTCGTAGGTGCGCTGCGCCAGTTCTCGGATGCGTTGCTGCAGTTCACCACGTGCCAGCCGGTCGCGGCTGACCAGTGGTCCCAGCACCGACAGACGGAACAGGGCCATACGATCGATCTCTTTCATGGGCACTCCTTGGCAATTGAGGGAGTGCGTATCAGACCGGTCCCGCAGGCTGCGGGGTAGTGGGCAAAGTGTGTGGGTTCCGAAGCGTTCGCCTCCAGGCCTTGTCTGGCAAGGAATCAGGGATAAACGATCACGGGACGATGAGGTGGGGATTAAGGATCGCCATCACCTCCTGGAGCGAACGGCCAACCAGAATCTCGCGCCAGAAGCGCGCGAGGTCCGGCACCCGCGCCCAGTCAGGGAAGTGGCTCTTGAGGTGGAAGGCAAAGGCTTCACCACGCTCGGCGAGCCAGTGACGCCAGCGTCGGACGGTGTGACGGCAGGCCTGGGCCACCCGGGCAGCGGCACGCACCGAGCCTGTCTCGGCCAGGATGCGCAGAGCGTCCTGCTGCGTCTGCCAACCATGCCAGCGCCGCGGCGCGATGCAAGCCGGCAGTCGCGAGCAGGTGCCGCCGCAGCCATTGCAGCGGAAGCGAGGCACCGGAGCAAGTTGGTGGTGATCAGCTCTGCAGTGGCGGTCGACTTTGCGCCAGTACCGGCCGTGCCCCCAGAGTTGGCCAAGCCCGCATCTGGGGCATCGGACTGGACGATAACGCATAGGCTCACGCTGGATTGCGTCGAAGTGCTGGGGTAGCGAGGTCATGGTAGCTACAATCCGGTCCATTGATGGTCCTTGCAGGTAGGGTGGGCAAGACCGCCAGCCTATCGATGCGTAGCGACGACACCAAGCCCATGAGCAAACCCGGCCGCAATGATCCCTGCACCTGTGGCAGCGGAAAAAAGTACAAGAAGTGCTGTGAAGCCCAGGAGCACGCCATCGCGCGCGCGGGCTTGGCGGCCCGGAAGGCCGATGAACAAGCGGTGCTGGCGGCATTCAAAGAGCAGAGGGCCGCGGAGCGTGCGGCTATCTTCGCTGGGGTCGACCCGGCTGCCTACGTGGCATCACTGGCACTGGACCGCGCATCCAACAGCGTTCTGGACCTGATCCAGGCCGGCAAACTTGACGAGGCCGAGGCCGCTGCGCAGCAACTATTGGAAGACTACCCCAGCATCATTGATGGCCAGGAACGGTTGGCCATGGTGCACGAGGCACGTGGAAACCGGACCGAAGCGGCGGATCGGTATCGTAAGGCGATCGCAATCCTGGATGAGTTCCCAGATGACTACGACCCAGAACTGCGGAAGCACTACATCAACAAGGTCAACATCCTGACCCCTCCCGGCGGCGAACCAACCCAATCCGTCCCAAAATAAGCAGCATCATCGCGCTCAAATCAGCCCTGACGTTCCCGAGACAAATGGTAGTCAAGAGCCGAGAAATGCGAGAGCCGTAACA
>JBGSOR010000434.1:0-7982 GCA_041738985.1 Chromatiaceae bacterium
CCGGCCTGGGCAGGGCCGCCGCAGTCCTCCAGCTCGGCCATCGGGCTCCCCACCGGGACCGTCTGCCCCAGCCCCACGAGCTGTCGCCCCATCGTGCCTGCCTGGAAGACCTCGACCTCGATGGCCCCCTTCTGGGTCTCCACCACGGCAATGACGTCGCCCTTGGCGAGCCGCTCGCCCGGCTGCTTGAGCCACTCGATCAGGGTGCCGGCCTCCATGTCCGCGCCCAGCGAGGGCATGCGATAGAGGGTGGTCATAGGCCCAGCGTCGCTCGGGCGGCCGCGACGATGACGGGTACCTGGGGCAGGGCGGCGTCCTCCAGGTGCTTGGGGTAGGGGATGGGTACCTCCGCGCTGCACACGCGGCCCACCGGGGCATCTAGCGCCCAGAATGCCTGCTCCATGATCCGGGCGCTGAGCTCGGCGGCGAGGCTGCCGGAGCGCCAGCCCTCGTCGACGATGACGGCCCGATGGGTCTTTGCGACCGAGGTCATGACCGTGGCGTCGTCCAGCGGGCGCAGGCTGCGCAGATCGATGACCTCGGCGGCGACACCGTCGTCGCCCAGCCGCTCGGCGGCCTCCAATGTCTTGTACAGCGATCCGCCATAGGTAATCATGGTGACATCCGTGCCCGCGCGCCGCACCGCGGCCGCGGCGATGGCGACAGGTCCGGCGTCGGCGGCGAGCGGACCGGTTCGGTTGTAGAGCATCACATGCTCGAAGATGACCACCGGGTCGGGGTCCTCCAGGGCGGTCCAGAGCATGCCGCGGGCGTCCTCCAAGGTGGCTGGGGCGACCACCTTGATGCCTGGGATGTGGGCATACCAGCCCTCCAGGCTATGGGAGTGCTGGGCCGCGAGCTGACGGCCGGCACCCGTGGCCATGCGGATGACCAGCGGGACGCTGAATTGGCCACCGGACATGTGGCGGATCGTGGCGGCGTTGTTCACGATTTGGTCCAGGGCCAGCAGGCTGAAGTTGACCGTCATGATCTCGACGATCGGGCGCATGCCGCCCATGGCGGCGCCGATCCCGGCCCCGGTGAAGCCGGACTCCGAAAGCGGCGTATCCCGGATGCGCTCGGGTCCAAACTCGTCGTAAAGCCCCTTGCTCACCGCGTAGCAGCCGCCGTAGCGGCCGACGTCCTCGCCCATCAGGAAGACCCGCGGGTCGCGCTTGATCGCATCGCGGATGGCCTCACGCACCGCCTCCCGGTAGCTGGTCTCGATCGTCGGAGCGCTCATGCGGGCTGCTCCGTGTAGACATCGCGCGCCAGGTCTTCCACCGGCTCCCAGGTCCCGCCCTCGGCGAAGGCCTCTGCCGCCTCCAGCTCTCCCTCGATCTCCGCCTCGATGCGGGCCCGTTCGGCTCGATCCAGCATGCCGGTCTCCTCGAGCCAGTGTCCGAGGCGAAGCACCGGGCACTTCTGCTTCCAGACCTCCACCTCCGCCTTGTCCCGATAAAGCTGCGCATCGAACATGGAGTGGGCGCGGAAGCGGTAGGTCAGACACTCCAGAAACCGCGGACCCTCCCCGGCTCGGACCGCGGCCACCGCGCGGCGCGCTGCCACCTCGATGGCCAGCACATCCATGCCGTCCACCGCCTCCGACTCGATCCGATAGCTCTGGGCCTTGTGGAAGATGTGGGTCTCGGACTCGGAGCGCTCCAAGGCAGTGCCCATGGCGTAGAGGTTGTTCTCGCAGACGAAGAGCACCGGGAGCTGCCAGAGGGCGGCCAGGTTCAGGCTCTCGTGGAACTCCCCCTCGGCCGCGGCACCCTCGCCGAAGAAGCAGGCGGTGACCCGTGCCCGCCCCTGCATCTTGTCGGCGAGCGCCAGACCGATCGCGAGGGGCAGGAGCCCGCCGACGATGGCATTGCCGCCGTAGAAACGGGTCGCCGCATCGAAGAGGTGCATGGAGCCGCCGCGCCCCCGGCTGCACCCCTCCCGTTTGCCGTACATCTCGGCCATGAGCGTCGTCATGGGCAGGCCGCGGGCCAGGGCATGACCGTGTTCCCGATAGGTCGCGAGGACCGCGTCGTCCGGGGTCAGGCACTGCATCGTGCCCACGGCGATCGCCTCCTCGCCAATGCAGAGGTGCAGGAAGCCGCGGATCTTCTCCTCCGTGTAGAGCTCGGCGCAGCGCTCCTCGAAGCGGCGGATACGCAGCATCTCCCGCAGCAGGTGCAGGGCATGGTCCCGGTTCAGGTGCAGCTTGGTGTCGCCAACATAGGTTCCAGCGTCGCTCATCGCGCGTCGCCCTCCAGGGTGGATGTGTCGCCCTCGGGCAGCCCGAGCTCCCGGGCCCGCAGCAGCCGGCGCATGATCTTGCCGCTGCGGGTCTTGGGCAGATCGGTGCGGAAGTCGATCTCGCGTGGTGCGACGGCGGGGCCAAGCCGCTTGCGGGCATGGGCCAGGATGGACTTGCGCAGGGTCTCGTCCCCCGCGAAACCGGGCTTCAAGGCCACCAGGGCCTTGACGATCTCACCCGCGGTGGGCTCCGGGATGCCGATGGCGGCGGCCTCCGCGACGGCCTGGTGCTCCATCAGGACGCTCTCCACCTCGAAGGGCCCGATCAGGTGGCCGGCGGACTTGATCACGTCGTCGGCCCGGCCGACGAATCGGAAATAGCCGTCCGAGTCGCGCTGGGCGAGATCTCCGGTCAGGTACCAGCCGTCCGCAAAGCACTTGGCGTAGCGCTCTGGCTCGTTGAGGTAGCCGCGGAACATGGACGGCCAGCCAGGTCGCAACGCCAGCTCGCCGACGGTGTCCGGGGTCTCGACGACCTGCACGGCCCGAGTCTCGGGGTCGCGCCGCACGATGGCGGCCTCGATCCCGGGCAGGGGGCGGCCCATGGAGCCCGGCTTCAGGTCCATGCTTCGATAGTTGGCGATCATGATCCCGCCGGTCTCGGTCTGCCACCAATTGTCGTGGAAGGGTAGCCCGAGGACATCCCGGCCCCAGATCACCCCCTCGGGGTTCAGCGGCTCGCCAACGCTCGCCAGGAAGCGCAGCCGCGAGAGGTCATGGTCCCGCGCGATCTCGGAGCCCACCTTCATCAGCATGCGGATAGCCGTCGGTGCCGTGTACCAGACGGTGACCCTCTGGTCTTGCAGGATGCCGAACCAGCGGGCCGGATCCAGGTCGGCCTCGTCCACGATCATCGTGGCCCCGATGGCCAGCGGGGCGACGATCCCGTAGCTGGTGCCGGTGACCCAGCCCGGGTCCGCGGTGCACCAATAGATGTCCTCGGGGTGCAGGTCCAGGGCGTAGCGCCCGGTCAGATGGTGCGTGACCACGGCCTCGTGGACGTGGATGGCCCCCTTGGGCTTGCCCGTGGTGCCGCTCGTGAAATGCAGCAGGGCCATGTCCTCGGGTCGGGTGGCGACCAGACCGCCGCAGTCGGAGCAGCCCTCCAAGGCCTCGGCCAGGGATAGCGTGCCCTTCGGGAGCGCGTCGCCCGGACGGTCGGTGAGTAGCACGTGACGGAGCCCTGGTAGGTCTGCGCGCCAGGGTGCGACCTTGCGTTGGTAATACGCCTCGGTGGTCACCAGTACCCGAGCGTCGCCGATCTCCATCCGCGCCTTGACCGGCTCGGGGCCGAAGGCGGAGAACAGGGGCGCGAAGACCCGTCCCGCTTTGAGCGTCCCCAGGGCGGCGATATAGAGCTCGGGTACCCGACCGAGCAGGCTGAAGACGCGCTCCCCGGGTGCCACCCCGAGGCGCTCCAGCAGATGGGCGAAACGGCTCGAGAGAGCGCCCAGATCCTGGTAGCTGAAATCCTGCACGCCGAGGTCGCGGCCGATCCAGCGGATCGCGACCTTGTCGGCCAGCCCCTCGTCCAGATGGCGGTCCACCGCCTCGTAGGCGATATTCAGGCCGCCGCCCGGCAGCCCTCGCAGGGCGGCGCGGGCCTGGTCCCAGGAAAAACCTTTCCGGACCGCCGAGTAGTCGCCGAGGCTCGGAGCCGGCCACTCGGGCCGGTCGAGCTTCCGAATGGTCTCCCAGGCCACCTTCGCCTCCCGCCCGCGTTGGGTTGTATCGAGGGAATCGATAAGATCAGGCTAGGACAGCCGGTCGGGGGTGTCCAGGCGACGGACCTCTCGCGACGTTGTCCAGCTCCTTCTAGGGCGCGGCTTCGACTGCGGCGTCCGGGCTGCGGGCTCCTGGATGGCGATGGAGACCGCCCTCGAGGCGACCTCGGGCCAGGCGTTCTGCTCCGTCTGCCACACCATGAAACCATTCGCTGCGTCGACGCCCTCGGCCTGCCTTAGTCAGGCGACGAGCGGCTCGGCGTACCGGGCGGCCGCCGCGAGCTTGAAGCTGCCCGAGCTCGCCGGGGGTAAAAACGCATGCAGGGGTCCGACAGCGAGGCCCCGGACTCCCAACGACTCCGCCGCGAGCATACCGAGCCCTGCCAATCGGCGCCGGTGCGGTGTCGGCCTCTCAGGTCCCCTCCTCCCAGGATCCAAGGTAGGCGGCCTGCTCCTCGGTCAGCGTGTCGATCGCCAACCCGAGCGCTGCGAGCTTGAGGCGCGCGACCTCCTCGTCGATCTGCCGGGGAACCGGGTGTACAGCGACCGCCAGCACTTGGGCTTGCCCCGCCAGCCAGGCGACCGACAGGGCCTGGTTGGCGAAGCTCATATCCATGACCGCGGCCGGGTGGCCCTCGGCGGCGGCGAGGTTAACCAGCCGGCCCTCGGCCAGCAATCGGATGCGGCGTCCGTCCGCCAGCTCGTACTCCTCGACGTGGGCGCGCGGGCGTTTCCTGCCGACCGCTATCGCCTCCAGGGCAGGGATGTCGATCTCCACGTTGAAGTGCCCCGCGTTAGCGATCACGCAGCCGTCCTTCATCGCCGCGAAGTGTCGGGCGCCGAGGACGTGCTTGTCGCCGGTGACGGTGACGATGAAGTCCGAGCGGGCCGCCGCCTGCGCCAGCGGCATCACCTCGAAGCCATCCATGGCGGCCTCCAGGGCGCGCAACGGCTCGACCTCGGCGATGACGACCCGTGCCCCATGCCCTTTGGCGCGCATGGCGAGCCCGCGTCCGCACCAGCCGTAGCCGACCACGGTGAAGACCCGGCCAGCGAGCAGGATATTGGTTGCCCGAATCACGCCGTCGAGTGCACTTTGGCCGGTCCCGTAACGGTTGTCGAACAGGTGTTTGGTCATTGCGTCGTTGACCGCGACGATCGGATAGCGCAGGGCCCCCGCGGCGGCCATGGCGCGCAAGCGGACGACGCCGGTGGTGGTCTCCTCGGTGCCCCCGAGCAGATCCTGGAGCAGATCGGTGCGGTGCTTGTGAAGCTCGCTCGCCAGGTCCGCCCCATCATCGAGGGTGATCTGGGGGCGATGGTCCAGGGCCGCCCGGATGTGGGCGTAATAGACCGCCGTATCCTCGCCCCGCCTGGCGAAGACCGGGATGCCGTCCTCGACCAGCGCGGCGGCGACATCGTCCTGGGTCGAGAGGGGGTTGCTGGCGCACAGGACCAGGTCGGCGCCGCCAGCCTTCAGGGTGCGGGCTAGATTTGCGGTCTCCGCGGTGATGTGCAGGCAACCGCTGACGCGCAGGCCCGATAGCGGGCGGTCCCGCTCGAAGCGGGCGCGGATCCCGGCCAGTACCGGCATCTCGTCGGCCGCCCACCCGATGCGGCCCCGGCCTTGCTCGGACAGGTCGGGGTCGGCGATGTCGAAGCGCTTAGCGGTCATCGTCTCGCTCCTCCGCGATTGTCTCCCTGAAGCGTATCACCCCGTGCCGGAAACGCCCGGAGGGCGCCGCGGGTCATCGCGCACACTCGGCCCAACGGAGCGGCCCCTGTCTGCCGAAGCCGTTAAGGACCTCGCGCGGCAGGACGCCCGGTCGATACCGGCGCACGTGGCGTATCTGTCTCAGGGGGCTTAGCGCCGTCCGGCGCGCGCCAGGATACCCTCCGCTGCCATCGTGCCGTTCACGGCGGCACCGACGATGCCGCGGGACTTACCGGCACCGTCCCCGGCGACGAAGAGCCCTTTCACCCGCGTCTCAAGGTCCTGGGTGGTGGGATAGCGCACGTCATAGAACTTGATCTCCGGGACATAGATGACGGTGGACGGGTGGGCGACGCCCGGGATGACCCGGGCGAGGAGCTCCAGGCTCTCCTGGAGATTGCGCACGATCCGGCCCGGGTAGGCGAAGGAGATGTCGCCGGGGGTCACGCCTGGGCCAGGGGGCAGGGTGGGCACCAGTTTGTCGAATCCGTCCATCGCAGAGTCGAAGGTCTCGCGCCTGGATCGCCGACCCGCCGTCAGGTCGCCCAGACGCTGGCAGACCAGGCTATCGCCTCCACCCCAGAAGTTGGCGAAGCGGGCGACCTGCTGGCCCATCTCGGTGGTGTCCTGCAGGGGCTCGGTCATGGTGACCGTGTTGAGCAGGGCGAAGTTGGTGTTGGCGGTCTTGTGCGCCTTGAGCGCGTCGCCGTTCACCAGCCGGAAGCCCCGGTGCTCCTCCACCCGGACCCGGCCGCCCGGATTGGTGCAGAAGGTGCGGGTGCGGTCCTGGTAGGTGGGGGTGGTGAAGACGATCTTGGGGTCGTAGAGGACCGCCGTGATCTCGTCGTAGACGGCGGAGGCCACCTCCACGCGGCAGCCGATGTCGATGGCCCCGTAGCCGGTCTTTGCGCCCAGGGCTCTGGCCTTCTCCCGGAACCAGTAGGCGCCCTCGCGTCCCGGGGCACCCAGCAGGAAGTCGCAACGGAAGGCGCCCCGGTCGGTCTCCACCCGGAAGCCGCCGTCCGGCGTGGCGAGTAGCTCGCTGACCTCGGTCCCCAGGAGCAGGGTGCCGCCCCGCCCCCGGACGGTCTCGGCCATGGCGGCGGTCACCCGGTGGGCGAAGTCTGTCCCCATGTGGCGCTGCCTGACCGGGACCAATGCGATGTCCCAGCCGCCCTTGGGAGTGCGGCGGCGCACCCAGGAGACTCGGTCCAGCCACCACTGGATACGCCGGTCGTCCACGCCGTACAGGGTCGGGTCCGCGCCGTGGTCGAGAAAGACCCGGTCGACCGCGTCGATGCGGGCCTGGGCGTCCTCCTCCGCCAGATTCAGCTCGGCGAGGTCCAGACCGATGTGGGGCGAGAGATTGAGCTTGCCGTCGGTGGCACCGCCCGCACCGCCGGGCCGGTCGCGGCGGTCGACGACGACCACGCGCAGGTGCGGTGAGAGGGTAAGGGCGGCGAAGAGCCCCGCGGGTCCGGCCCCGATGACGACGACGTCGACATGCCGGTCGGTGTGGGTCATGGGTTGTCCTGAGCTGCAATTGCCATGGACCTCCTAATCTTACATCCGGCAATTACTCACGCCAAGGCGCGTATAGAAAAGTTTACCCCGCCTCGGCAGATGTCCGCTAAGCAGCCCGCCTGTCCGATTCAAAGGCAAGCATGCTCTCGATGCTCAAGTGAGAATCGATGGCGAACCATTCGATGCCGGTCCCGCGACAGATAAAGGTATAATTCCTAAGCTCACTCATGGTCGCCGACTGGAGATCCTTGTACCATTCCATTGGTGTCGAGATAATCCTGCCGTCTTCCAGCTCGACATGAAGATAACGAGCGTCGAAGTGAACAGCTTTACCTTTGACGGGATCAAGCATCCCATTTTTCCTCGAATGCCTCGTTGTTTTCCTGAACGATCTAGACAGCTTTCTGCAGATCTTTCGGTTTCAAAAAGTTGTTTGTCACGCGAAATGTTGCAAACTCGATCTTCGCGTAATCTTCTCTTTTCGACACATGAAAATGCTTCGGCTCATGCTCGTTGGCATAGAAGAAAATTTCAAGCCGTTCTTAACAAGTATTGTTGGCATGACATCTTAAGCGGAAACCGTGGTCTGTGATGCGCCAGGCTAACCTGGCAAGAGGTAGTCGATGAAAGTTCGATACGAAAAGACGTGGCGATTCGATTCGGCCCCGAGTCATGGGGGCTAGGCCGCGAGGCGTAGCTCCAAGCGTTGACAG
>JBGSOR010000435.1:0-6427 GCA_041738985.1 Chromatiaceae bacterium
GAGCTGCGCCGGCGTCTGGGGCGGCGCTCCCGGGGGCTCGCCGAGTCCCGTTTCGACGCCGCCCGCATCCACGACGCCGTGCTCGGGGTCTACCGGGTGCTCCTCGCCCGCACCGGCGAATCTTAAGGCAAGCGGCTCGCGGGCCGGGGTCCGCAGCTACCAGCTCGCCGCGGCTTCGGCGATATCTTTGAGCATGGCCGCGACCTTAGCCATCGCCACGCTCCCCGCCACCTGGTCCTGGGGGATCTCCCGGTGGGCGACAAAGGTGGACCCTGGCCGGTCCGGGAGTGTATAGACGCCGACGATAAAGGGGCAGTTCACGAGCCGCGCCGGGTCCTCCCGAGTCATCTCCCGGGACAGGACGGCGCTGCAAAACTCGATGGACTCGGCACGGACATAGATCGGCCGCTCGTCTCCCAGGTCCTTGCCGGTGCGCTCCAGCATCTCGGAGAGATGCATCAGGTTGTTGATATACATCCCACGCTCCTCGATGGCGAGCTTGAGCGCATCGAGCACGTCCTCGAAGGATGCCTGGCTCTCGTAGACCGCGTAGCCACTGCCGGCTGGGGATAGTCCGGGGCTCAGGGCCAGCACGCAGGTCAGGGCGACGACGGGGAGCAGCCGGTGGGTGGCGGGCATGGGGGTGGATCTCGGTCCTCTACACGGTTCGAAAAGGCGACCTCGTCGCGGAAGACGCGAGACCCCGCGGGCCGCGGGGTCTGCGTGCGGGCGGGCTGCCCAGGTCCGGCGTCAGTACTGGTTCATTGGACGGAAGGCGGGCGAGGCCGGCCAGTCCCGGGAAGGTCCGGGCTCGGCCGGCTTCTGATTGGGCCTTTGGGCGGCCTCCAGCTCCTCGATGCGCCGCTTGAGGGCATCGATCTCCGAGGTGCCGGCAGACCGGCTCGGGGCCTGCGTCGGAGCCGTCGCGGCGGGTGCTGCCGGTGCCGGTGCGGGTGCTACCCCAGGCGCCGCCCCATAGCCCGGGAATCCGTACCCGGTCCCCGGGTATCCACCGTAGCCGTAGCCCGGGTATCCGCCGTAGCCCGGGAAACCGCCGTAGCCGGGATAGCCGCCGCCATAGCCGTAGCCTGGCCCGCCCCAGGGTCCGCCCCCATAGGGGCCGTCGTAATAGTCCTCGTCGTCGTAGCGGTCGCGATCGCCGCCCATCCAGCGCCCGGGGCTCATCATGTCCCCGAAGTTGAATGCCTGGGCGATCGGGGTGTAGGCGGCGAAGCCGAGCATGGCCGCCATGGACAGGGCAGTGAGGGTCTTGTGATACATCGCAGACACGGCAGGGGTTCCTCCAGAGTTACGGCGCGTTTTCTCTCGTTGCAACATCGTCCGGAAACTGGCCATGGGCGGAGCGGTCCTCAGGCCGCGGCGCCTGCCCCTTCTTACACCCGATGCCCGGGGTGGTCAACGGTTTGCCAGGACTGCCTGGCGCGGACCGTCAGCCGTGGCGATGGTGGCGATCATGATCGTGGCTATGGTCGTGCCCGTGGTCGTGGTGGTGCTCGTGACCGTGACGATGGCTGTGTCCGCCCGCCGCGCCGGAGGCCCCGTGCAGTCGTGCCCCGTCCTGCTGGCCCGCGGGTCGGATGGTGCGCCCCTGCTCCAGGCGCGTACGTTGGGCGGCCAGCTCGCCGTGCAGCCAGCGCAACCAGGGCTCCAGGCGGCCCTCGCCGCGGGTGGAGACGGTTTCGAAGGGGGCCACGCTCGCGAGGTCCCGCAGATAGTGCTCCGCCCGTCCGGGATCGAACTCGGGGAGCAGGGGCAGCAGGTCCGACTTGGTGCAGAGGACCAGGTCCGAGGCGCGGAACATCACGGGGTACTTGGCCGGCTTGTCGTCCCCCTCGGGGACCGAGAGCAGGGTGACGTTGCGATGCTGGCCGAGATCGAAGCTCGCGGGGCACACCAGGTTTCCGACGTTCTCGATGAACAGGATGTCGATCCCGTGAAGGTCCAGGCGGTGCAGGGCGTCGTGGACCATGTGGGCGTCCAGGTGGCAAGCGCTGCCGGTGGCAATCTGGACCGCGGGGACCCCTTTGGCGCGGATCCGCAGGGCGTCGTTCTCGGTCTCCAGGTCCCCCTCGATCACGGCGATCCCGAGCTCCCCGCCCAGGGCGTCGATGGTCGCCTCCAGCAGGCTCGTTTTACCCGCCCCGGGGGAGGACATGAGGTTGAGCGCCAGCACACCCTGGCGGTCGAAATGCTCCCGGTTGTGCTCCGCCTGGTGGTCGTTTTCCGTCAGCAGCCCCTGAAGCACCGTGACGGCGGCCCGTCCGTCCGCGGTTGTCGCCAGTCTGCCCTCGCCGCGCACCAGGTGCTCATTGCCGGGGGTAATGTTGCAGCCGCAGGTCTCGCACATGGTGGGTCTCCGATGCTTGGTACCGGTCGAAAAGGCCGCCCGGTCATTGGCCTGTGAGTTTACGCCATCCGCGATCCGGCGCCCTGCGCCGGATGGGTCGGGTGAGGTCTGAAGGCCGCATGGCACTAGCCGGTAGGCCCGGGGTCCGGTCCCCGATCCGGGAGCGTCAGCTCCAGGCTGGCGAGCAGCAGCTCGTCGCCGCTGATGAGTCGCGTGCGGTAGCTGCCGCACGCGGCGCACAGGAGCCGGTTGGGGGTCGCGTCCGACTCGGTGCCACAGTCATTGCAGCGCACCCGTACCTTGGCTGGCTCGATGGCAAGCTCCGCGTGCTCGGCCAGGGTCCCGGCGGCTGCCAGGGGAAAGGCGTGCTGCAGCAGGGCAGGCTCCACCCCGGCGAGCGGGCCAACCTGAAGCAGGATGCGCTCCACGCCGGTCGCCCCGTGATCCCGGGCCACGGACTCGACCTGATCGATGAGGGCCTGGCAGATCGAGAGCTCATGCATGGGCGGGTACTGGCTCGGTGGTAAGGGTGACCGCGGCCAACAGGGCTAACGAGAGACATGCGAGCGTGCAACCCGCGCTCCCGACCTCCGACACCCCGCAGCGTCTGGGCAGACCCTCCAGCAGGACCGCCAGAACAAGGGCCGCAAGCCCCTGCGTGAGTCGCAGCACCCAAGGCCACGAGCGCTCCGGCCCTATTGCCAGCAAAAAAGGGCCGTTCGCCAGTGCGTAGGCGCCTGCCAGCCTCGACATGTGTGCTGGGCGGGTGCGCAGCCAGCGTCCGAGTCGGGTGCCGTCGGATGGGCTCTTGCGACCGTAGGGGATGGCGAGGCACATGGATCGACCTCTGCGGTGAGCGTCTGGGCAGTTGAAATGGCGCTGAGCGTGGACTCTCAAAGTGCCCGCGGGCCAGAGATCCGTCAAGTCTGGGACGGTTTTGCACAAAGAGGAGGGGGTGCTCTACGTCTACCGACAGGACCACGAGCCGCTCGCGTCCGTTGCGCGTGACCGCCACGGGCTCGGTCAAGGCCAGGTCCTGGTAACGCCCGAAATTGCGCTGAAACTCCGCCGAGGTAACCTTAATCATCGATGGAATACCTGGAACCCTGAGTTTCCGGATCAAAGATTAAGATGCGGATCTGGGTCGAGACGGTGACCCCCTTCGTCATCGAGGAGTACCGGCGCCCAGGGAGTCCTTCTGGCAGAAAGCGAAAACGGAGTGGGATAAACTCGCCAAGAAGATGTAGGCAACCCCTCCGGAGATAGCGCGCCGCGGCCGATGCCGTGCGGCCGCGGCGCGGACTCCTGCGGGGTCTCACCGTCCGGATCGCCTGCTTCAGACTGATTCCTCCCACGCTCCCACGATTGCTCCGAGGTCACGCGTATGCAGCCGACAACTCTATCCCTCAATCGGGCGTCTCTCGTCTCCGGGCTCAAGGGCGCTTGCCTAATCCTGTCCCTGACGTTCTGTCTTGGCCTGGCAAGCGCCCTCGCCGACGATCAAGGCGCGCACCACCATGCCAGTGGCGCGTATGACAGCGCCACCGCGACCTATGTGGTGGCCGAGGGCGACGACCTGATCGAGATCGCCAGGCGCTTCGCCGTCACGGTCGAGGCCCTGATGGAGCGCAATGGGCTGGCATCCGACAGGATCAGGGTGGGAGATAAGCTCGCCATCGCAGATGCCGGCGACGCGGTAGCCGCCGCAACGGCGGCCGATGAGCAGGCGGGAATTACCCCGCCGGGTATTCTGGAGACCAAGGACATTGCCGAGGAGGGCTACGTCTACGGCCTGCCGCTGGTGATGAACTACGCGGTGCAGTACGAGTTCTTCGTCGACCGCAACTCCGGCCAATTCAAGGCGCCGTTCGGCCAGATGCATAACGAGCACCGCGTCTTCACTTATCAGGACACCGCGGTGGTCACGCCCAACAGCGACACGCCCTATTCGGCGGCAGGGCTGGACCTGCGCGCCGAGCCGTGGGTGGTGACGGTGCCGGCGGTCGATCTCAAACGCTACTACTCGGTGCAGCTCATCGACTGGAACACCTTCAACTTCGGCTACATCGGCAGTCGCGCCACCGGTCACGAGGCCGGTAGCTACCTAGTGGCCGGCCCCGACTGGAACGGCGAGACCCCGCCCGGAATCCGGGATGTCTTCCGTTCGAGCACCCAGCTCGCGATGGCCCTGTTCCGCACCCAGCTCTTCGACGCGGCGGACATGGCCAATGTCGAGAAGGTGCAGGCGGGCTATCAGGTTCAGCCGCTCTCGGCCTTCCTCGGCCAGCCGGCGCCACCGGCCGCCCCGACGATCGACTTTCCCAAGATCGACAAGAAGCTGGCCAAGACCGACTTCTTCGAGTACCTGGACTTCGCGCTCCAGTTCGCCCCTCCTGGGCCGGAGGAGCAGGCGGTCCGCGAGCGCCTGGCGCGCATCGGCATCGGCCCGGGGAAGACCTTCTCGTTCAAGGACCTGTCCCTCGAGCACAAGGCCGAGATTGCACTTGGCTTGAAGGAGGGCGACGAGAAGGTCAAGCGCTACCTGCAGGACGGCATCAAGCGCATCAGCGGCTGGAGCGTCCTCTCGCCGTTTGGCGACCGTGACTTCTACAAGGGCGACTGGATGCTGCGCGCGGCTGCGGCCGCCGGCGGCATCTACGGCAACGATGCGGTCGAGGCGGTCTATCCCTTCACGAAAACCCTGGCGAATGGCGAGGCACTCGACGGCTCTAAGCACCGCTATACGCTCACCTTCCCGGCGGGGCAGTTGCCGCCGGTCAACGCCTTCTGGTCCGTGACCATGTATGACGGCAAGACCCAACTCCTAATCAAGAACCCGATCGACCGCTACCTCATCAATTCGCCCATGATCCCGCAGATGCAGAAGGGCGAGGACGGCTCGCTGACCATCTACATTCAGAAGGAGTCTCCGGGCCCCAACCTGGCGAGCAACTGGCTCCCGGCCCCCAATGGCCCGATCTATCTCGTCATGCGTCTCTACTGGCCGCGGACCGAGCCGCCGTCTATCCTTCCCCCCGGCCAAGGTACTTGGTCTCCGCCGGGCATCGAGTTGGTGAATTAATAATGCCGAGCGACATACTCACGCAGTACGGCGTCCATATGCGACTGCTATCCTGCCCCTGTGGATCTGAAAAAGGCGACCACCTCCGGGCTATAACGAACCGATAGCAGAACCTTCTTGCTCCCGACCCTTGGGGCGACCGCACATCGCTCGCAGCGGTGTCATGGCGGCAAGCTGCTACGCGGAACAGTCCCTGGGCCTAAACGACGGCCCCTCGGACATGGCCCGCACCTGCGAGGAGATCCTGCTTGCGGCCTGACTCGGCGAGTAGGCCTGTCGGCGCTTCGCCTACACGGCCAACCGGGCCGGGTCACACCTCGCGACCTTTCGGACTATCAAGAAGAAGTACCCGGACTAGGCACCCCGGACCATCCTCGACGACCTGATCGCCCAGACCCCCGGCGAGGAGGGCAAGTGGTTCGCGACCGCCAAGACCCTGGGCCTGCAGGACCTTGCCCTGGACCTGGCGCGGCGCTCCCCAGTGAACATCGGCACCCTGTTGCGGGCCGCCCGGGACCATCTGGGCCGCCAGCCTTCGCCCTGGAGACGGGCAACCACGGCCCTGGGCTGGATGGCCGCTGGCCATTTCTACGAGCTGAAGGCCTCTGACAGGCGATGGGCTACGCCCGACGCGCGGCCGAGGCCCATGATCGCGTGGAGTCGACCCGGGGCCTGATCCAGGCGCTGGCCCAGGACTCCAATACCGACGCCTTCGTGCGCGAGCAGTTGGCCCACGGGACTCCCTATGTCCCTGGCCGGTGATCGTCAGCCGGAAAAGGCCGGACCGCGTCATGATCGCTTGCCGATCCCCCCAAGCGCGAGGCCCACCTCGCCTGCCAGATACCGTGGTCTGTGATGCGCCAGGCTAACCTGGCAAGAGGTAGTCGATGAAAGTTCGATACGAAAAGACGTGGCGATTCGATTCGGCCCCGAGTCATGGGGGCTAGGCCGCGAGGCGTAGCTCCAAGCGTTGACAG
>JBGSOR010000437.1:0-5424 GCA_041738985.1 Chromatiaceae bacterium
GGCGATCCGTGCCGCCATGCCGGGTTGGGTCCGATCCAGGTAGCGGACCGTGTCGGCGACGCGGCGCTCCACCCGGGCGCGAAAGCGGTCGACCCGCTCCAGGTGGCCGTCGAGCCGCTCGAAGCAGTCGCGCAGCTGGCGGATATCGTCGTCGATGGACCGGCGGGCGGACTCGGTGTCGGACTCGCCGGTCTGCTCCAGATAGCCCGCCACCAGGGACTGCTTGCGCTCCAGGTCGTATTCCAGCTCCCGCACCCGCTGCAGGATCTGCTGTCGGAAGCGGAAGGGGTTGTTGCGGGTCTTGAGGCGCTTGTAGTCCTGGACCAGGATGCGCTCCACGAAGTCGTCGAAGAATCGGCTCAGGATCACGCGGTGGTCGTCGCAGCCGCTGATCTCCCCCAGCAATCCCTTGAGTCCGTAGATCATCGTGTTCAGGTGCTGCAAGAAACGGCGCGCCTCCCGCGCCGCCTGGCGCAGCGCCAGGACCTGGGCCTGCGGCTCCTCCCAGGCCTTCTGCACGTTGTTAAAGATGGAAAGCACCATGCCGCCATAGAAGACCCGGTCCGGGCGGGCCACCTCCATCAGGCTCGCCCAGAGCGTGCCGACCGCCGGGGGGACCGTGACCCGCACCCGGTAGCCCTCCATCTCTTCCTCGATCCAGCCAGCGGCGGTCAGCCGACGGTAGGCCTGGGCCGCCGGATTGCCCTCCGGTTCCGCGATGGCGGTCTGAGTCGGCATCGCGTCCGGCTCCTCGAGCCAGGCCGCCGCCATCGCGGCCAGGCGCTCCTCGATCTCCTGCCGCACCGTCTCTCGGGAGGGGAAGATATCCGCGTGGATCTGGTCGAAGAACAGGGGGTACAGGTCGAGCAGCAGTGCCCCATAGATACGCCGGTTGGCGCTGGCGAGCGGGGAGAAGAGCCGATCGGGGATACGGTCGAAGAGCTGGGTCATTCCTGGGCTTCTTTGAGCCGATTCGGCGGCGGTTGTCGTGCCCAATCGCGACCAGGGTCGATGGTCCCGATGGCGCAGAGGATCTGTTCGAGCCGGCGGCGTTTGGCCTTGCCGGTCATCTTCAGCCGCCGGCCTCCCCACGGCCGCGACAGTATACCGCTCGAGTCGTAGGGGGTTGGTGCCCGGGCAGGTCGGAGTGCCTTGAACCCTGGCCTTGGCTATCCGACTCGGCTTGCATGCCGCAATCCTTCCGGCGACTCGGTCGGGTGGCCAATATACCGATTGATTCACGGCGTGTAATGCGACCCGCTCGCGGGGATCGAGCGCGTCGCGGTTGACCGCGAGGCCGAGCCCCCGCATGCTCGGACCATCCCCTTCGTCGTCCCCAAACCCATCGTCACCCGACCTGCGTGTATGACTTTGCCACGCGTTCTCCTCTGCGCCTTTCTGGCGGTTGCCACGAGCGCCTTTGCTACGGAATGGAAGCCCATGGGGGAATCGGACCGGCAAGACATCGCAGCGGACCTGTTCTACGCCGAGCGGTCGGGGGTCCGTCCTTCCGACGGTCGTCAAGTCATGGCGCATCTCGCCTTCTTCACCTCGCGGGCGTTCCGCCTGGAGGTCGTCGATCTCGGTGCCGATGCCGAGCCCGTCTATCGGAGTCTGGCGGATGCCTTCCAGGCCAAAGGATGCGTCGCGGGGGTCAACGGCGGATTCTTCCATCCGGACCTGGGGCCATCCGGGCTAACGATCTCCGAGGGCCGCCGGATCAACCGGCTCGAGACCGCAAAGCTCCTCAGCGGCGTCGTCTACAGCGACGGCCAGGGTATCCACCTCGTTCGGCGGATCCAGTTCCAGGATCGCCCGGGGATCGCTGCCTTGCTGCAGAGCGGCCCCTATCTCGTGGAAGGCGCGCGGGCTGTGCGGGGTCTTTCCGCTTCCGATCCCAACCGCCGGACCTTCATCGCCACGGATTGGCGCGGGCACTGGGTCCTCGGCGCCACCGCGAGCCCGATCACCCTCGCCGACCTCGCGGAATGTCTCGCCTCAACCGGTGCCCTGATCCCTTGGCGAGTCGATCGCGCCCTCAATCTCGACGGCGGATCCTCGACCGGATTTTTCTTCGACCGGGGGGCCGGCAAGGCTCCGGTGGTCCTAAGTCCCTGGAAACGCGTCCGCAACCTGCTTGGAATTGCCCCGCGCTGACCGGCCGCCGGACGGATGCGGGCGGCGACAAACAACACCGCGGACGAGTCGGCCGCGCGGCGGCAGTGGGAGGAAGGCTGTCGGTTGGCTCGGCGCACCTGCATCGATCCTGGCCGCAGTGCCCAGGCCCCGATGCTAAGGCCCAGTTGCCCCATGCGCTTGCGACCCTGCCGCGCTGCGCCGGCACCAGAGCAGGGTCCGGTTGTTGACCGGCATGGCGCGATCGGCGCGCAGCTCCAGACCCGCCCGATCCGCCAGCACCCGCAGATCGTCCAGGTCCCGCACCCCCATCCGCGGGTCCCGGGCCTTGAGCGAGGCGTCGAAGCGGGCATTGCTCTCGCTGGTATGGCGCCCCCCATCGCTGAACGGGCCATAGAGTGCGAAGGGCGCCCCGGGCGCCAAGATCCGACCGACGCCGAGGAACATCAGGGCGACCTCGGGCGCCCCCATGATGTGGGCGGTGTTGGCGCTGAAGACGCCGTCGAACGGACCAGTGGGCCAGTCGCCGGTCACGTCCAGGCTCAGGGGCTCCGGCAGGTTCGGCAGTTGCGCCTCCGCCAACCACAACCGGATGCCCGGCAGCTGAACCGGGACATCGCTGGTCTGCCATATCAGGTGGGGCAGCTGGGCGGCGAAGTAGACGGCATGTTGGCCCGTGCCGCTGCCGATCTCCAAGACCCGGCGGGCCTTGGCGAACAGCGGTCCGACGACCGCGAAAATCGGCGCCTTGTTCTCCTCGCTGGCCGGCGAGAAGGGTTTGTATTGGAGCTGAGACATACTAGCGCTCCTTGAGCCCCTTCTTGACCGACTTGATAAACCGGCCGAAATCCTTGTCCTTCTTGCGCTTCTCGACGTAAGACAGCTGGTGGTAGTCGGATTCGCTCCTCAGCTTGAGGAAATTCTCGTGGTGCCCCGTGTCGATGTCACCAGACTCCAGGGCCAGCAGAACGGCGCAACCCGGCTCGTTGGTATGCGTACAGTCGCGGAAGCGGCAGTGGCCGGCGCGCGCGCCGATATCCGCATAGCTCGCCTCGATTCCGTCGCCGGCACCCAGCACCCCGAGCTCGCGCATCCCGGGGTTGTCGATCACCATCGCGCCGTTTGCCAGAACGATCAGCTCCCGCCGCACGGTGGTATGCCGCCCTTCCCCGGAGTCGCTGACCCCTTTCGTTTCCATAACAGCGCGGCCGACTAGCCCGTTGATGAGCGTGCTCTTGCCGACACCCGAGGAGCCGACGAAACAATAGGTCTTTCCGGACTGGAGGACGCCCTGCAGCTCGGTGATCCCATCCCGAGTGACATTGCTCAGCGTCAGCACCGGCACATCGATGCCGGCACTCCGAATTTCGGCTATCTGGGCGGCCACAACCGAAGGTTCCACAAGGTCGGTCTTGGTGAGGAGAATACAGGGCCTTGCCCCGCCGTCCCTGGCGATGACCAGGTAGCGCTCCAGTCGCTTGAGATTGAAGTCGTAGTGACAGGACTGCACGACCACGACGACATCGACATTCGCCGCAATCATCTGGAAGTCGACCGACTCGCCGGCGGCCTTGCGCCGCAGGCTGGTCTTGCGCGCCAGGACACCGTGCACCAGACCGAACCGGTCGGCCGGCGACTTCTCCACGCAGACCCAGTCGCCGACACAAGGCAGCTCCGCGGAAGACACGGACTCGTACAGGAGCTTTCCGGCGAGCCGGGCACGGAACGCACCGGACGCGTTGAGCAACAGCAGTTGGTCGCGGTCCACCGCAACGACCCGGGCGACCGAGGCGGCCGGATCGCAATGGGCACTTGCGTGCTCTGAAAACCAGCTGTACCAGCCGAGGGCTAAAAGATTCGGGCTATTCATAGGCGGTGACGGTCAAAGTCGGGGTGTGCGGCGGTGAAGAGTCTGCCCATAACGGCCGGTCCAAAGCGGGCGCGCCCTTGACGACCCTGAGAGTTGGCACGACGGCCATGGCGCGCCTGCCTCTTGAGCAGATCGTTTGACCTGTTGTGGGTCTAATTGCACCATTGCTGCTCGCAGGGTTCGCCATCATTGTTGCCGTCCATCTGCGTGTTTGGGCAATGTTGGAGAAAATACACCGCTTCAGCGCACGAGGTCATTTGCGAGCACCGGGTACGACCGTCGCACCGAAAGGTCTGGCGAGGTGCGGCGACAGCAGTCTGTGTGGAGTAGTCTGATTTCGCTACTGCATGGTGAGATGTGATAGTCGTGTACCCATACGCGCCGATTGCAGCGACCGCGAGCAGGCCGAGAGCCGCAGCAAGCGGACTGCGCTTGACGGTAGATGGTTCCTCGCGGCGCGCCCGTTGCGGACTGGCTTTGCTCCCTGGGCGCATAATGCGAACTGCGCGCTTCTTACCGTCGCTATTAACCTCAATCTCGAAAGAAATGAGCTCGCCAGGGCGAGGGCGTGCGCCGTCCCGTGGGAAAGCGGAAACGTGGACAAAGAGCTCCTCACTCCCTTGGGCTGGAGTTATAAAACCAAATCCGCGATCATCATTCCACTTGGCGAGGGTGCCGTGATTTCGCATGGGTAAAGGTCTAACGTTCGATTTAGGGCAGTAGCAGCGGTTGGACGCCTTGACGAGCCACTGGACACTTGTCGGCCGGTGGCACGTCAAGGTCGCCAACCGTTGGGCACTCGCGTTGGCCGAGGGGCTAGGCGTCACTTGGTGTCCTTGCCCTTGCGGTCTGACCTGGGTTTCTTTGCCACCGGCGCCGACAAGTTGAATTGCACAAGGCGGGTTACGAGCTCCAGAGGAACCGGTTGTGCCAGCGGCACCTGCACTGCACCCTTCGACGTCTTGAATGCCGCCAGCTCCTTCGGGTGCGCCTGGATCGCCGCCGGCCCGGGATACAGGCCGATGTGACCTTGGTAGGCCGCGAAGTGGAAGATGTTCTTTCCCTTCTTGTATGTCGGGATTCCGTAAGCCATCTTCTCCTCCACGTCGCCGGCAAGGGCGAGGATATGGGCACGGAGTGACTGCAATTTCTCCCGCACTTCCTGCGGAAACTTGGCGATGTAGGCGTCCACATCAGGGTTCGATGGCATTATCTACTCGCACGACTGGGAAGCCCCCAGGGAGAATAATGGGCCAGGGCCAGGCCCCTTTTCCACTCCAGATACCGTGGTCTGTGATGCGCCAGGCTAACCTGGCAAGAGGTAGTCGATGAAAGTTCGATACGAAAAGACGTGGCGATTCGATTCGGCCCCGAGTCATGGGGGCTAGGCCGCGAGGCGTAGCTCCAAGCGTTGACAG
>JBGSOR010000449.1:0-3159 GCA_041738985.1 Chromatiaceae bacterium
ACCCGGCGCAGGAGCCGATTGGCGATGCGCGGGGTGCCCCGGGCGCGCCGGGCGATCTCCGCGGCGCCGTCCGGCTCGGTCGGGATGGCGAGGATCTGAGCGGAGCGCCGCACGATGGTCGTCAGGTCCTCTGCAGAGTAGTACTCCAGGCGCTGGACAATACCGAAGCGGTCGCGTAGGGGCGAAGTCAGCAGACCGGCCCGAGTAGTCGCGCCCACCAGCGTGAAAGGCGGCAAGTCCAGCTTGATGGAGCGGGCCGCCGGACCCTCGCCGATCATGATATCGAGCTGGTAATCCTCCATGGCGGGGTAAAGGACCTCCTCCACCACAGGGCTCAGACGGTGGATCTCGTCCACGAAGAGCACGTCCCCCGACTCTAGGTTGGTCAGCAGGGCCGCGAGGTCGCCGGGCTTCTCCAGGACCGGGCCCGAGGTCTGACGCAGGCTCACCCCCATCTCGTGGGCCACGATGTGGGCCAGCGTGGTCTTGCCGAGCCCCGGGGGGCCGAAGATCAGGACATGGTCGAGCGCCTCCCCGCGGGCACGGGCGGCGCCGATGAATATCTCCATCTGCTCGCGCACCGCCGGCTGGCCCACATAGTCCACAAGCTTGCGCGGGCGGATGGCGCGATCCAGGGCGCTATCGTCGTCCGCGGACTCGGGGCTGATCAGTCGGTCCTGGGTGGAGCGCATGGGTGCCTGCGCCGGTTCCTAGCGATACCGCCACAGATAGGCCTGCTCGAACCCGCGCTTCAGCCAGTGAAAGAGGCGCATGGAGGGCAAGACGACATTGAACCGCTCGGTGCGGCCCACCAGCATGCCGCTGTCGTTGGTGTCCACAATGCACAGCAGCTCCACCCGGAAGGTCTCGGTGGGCGTCCGGCCATCCAGCTCGGCGGCCAAGTTGCGGACGGCGGCGCGGGCCTGGAGGTCGGCCATGTGGCCCTGCTTGGGCATCCAGTCGGGGCCCGGGAAGCTGCCGGAGTCCCCGGCCACATAGACCCGCTCGAATCCGGGCACTCGGCACTGGGCATCCGCCTGGAGCAGGCCGCCGGGGGAACGCGGTAAGTCGGTGTTGTCGAACCAGGCATTGCCGGTCAATCCGGGCATGAAGAGGATCAGGTCCGCCGGGAAATCCCCGCCCTCGGTCATCACCTGGCTCTCGGAGAAGCCCTTGAGCTTGTGGCCCAGGTGGGTCTCGATCCCGCGCTTCTTCATCTCCTTCAGGAGTCCCTCGACGGCTTTGGGGCCAAGCCGGGCGCCGGGGCGCTCCGCAGGCGTGAAGAAATGCAACGTGAAGCGGTCCCGCCGACCCTCCTTGCGCAGCTGGCTGTCCATGCCGAACAGAAACTCGAAGACCGGCCCACCCCGCATCGACGACTGCTCGTTGGGGTTGCCGGCAAAGCCCATGGCGATGTGGCCGCCCTCCATCGCACGCACCCGGTCGCGGATCGCTAGGGCGGCGGCGATGCCCTCGCAGGGGACAATGGCGTGCTCGATCCCGGGGAGCTTCTTGATGAAGCGGCCGCCGCTCGCCACGATGAGCCCGTCGTTGTCGATGGGCTGAGCACTGGTCTCCAGGGTGCGGCCGCCCCGGGCGAGCCCGATCGCCTCCGCAGCCACGTGATTGACCCCCATGCGCTTGAAAAACTTCGTGAGGTCGATCCGCAGGTCCTCGCCGGTACGCAGTCCGCTGGGGACCCAGATGAGCCCCGGGTAATAGATGAACTCCGGGCGCGGGCTGACCACCGTGATGTCGAGGGGCAGGCCTGTCCAGCGCAGCGCTTTGACGGCGGTCAGGGCACCGAATCCGGCGCCGACGATGGTGATGCGATGCATGGGGGACACTCCGTAATGCGGGGATCTGGAATCCTAAATCCGGCAATTGGATCCGCCAAGGACGCCAAGGAAAATAACTCCTTGGCGGCTGCGCTGCGCTCACCCTGGAGCTCAGCTGCACCGGTTGGACACGTGATCGACAAACCTTGGCGATCCTGGCGACTTGGCGGTTCAACTGTCTTTACCAGGCTACTGGGTCCGACCCCGGATTGTAGCCCGCCGGCGCCATTGCAAGCCGCGGGAGCCGGTCTACCCCGAAAGTCGCGTTTAGCGGGACTCGGCGGCCGGATCCGACGCCAGCAGGGGCAGGAGGCCCGGCCAAACATTCTCCAGGATGCGCGGCTGCGCCTGGGCCGTGGGGTGCAAGCCGTCCGCCTGCATCAGGGACCAGTCCTCGGCCACCCCGGTCAAGAGCGAGGGAACCAGGGGCACCTGCTGCGAGGCGGCGACCGACTGGAACACGGCTTGAAAGCCGTCGTTGAAAGCCGCACCGTAGTTAGGCGGCAGCTGGACGCCCACCAGCAGGACGAAGCTACCGGACTCCCGACCCAGCTGGACGAGCTGGCTCAGGTTTCCGCCAAGGGCGTCCAGGCTCAAGCCCCGCAGCCCGTCGTTGGCACCGAGCTGGATCACGAGGACTGACGGGCGGTGCCGGGCGAGGAGCGCGGGCAGGCGGCTCAACCCCCCGGCTGTGGTCTCCCCTGAAATGCTGGCGTTGACCACCCGATCGTCCAGTCCGCGCTCCTTGAGCCGTCCTTCCAGCAGACGCACCCAGCCCTCCTCGAGGTCGATCCCGTAGGCGGCGCTCAGGCTGTCGCCCAGGATCAGGATGGTCGGGACGGTGGGTGTCGCCTCGGCCCGGCCGGCCGGGGGGAACGAGAAGGGGAAGACGGCAAGCACCATCGCGAAAATCCACAACGAGCGCATCATGTCAGGAAATCCGGTTGAAGTCGTCGCCAGGGCCCAGGGACTGGGCAAGCATGTTAACGGTCCGACCGGAGGTCTGACCATTCTGGAGGAGCTGGATCTGGAGATCCGCGCCGGGGAGGCGGTCGCCATTCTAGGGGCGTCCGGGTCCGGCAAGTCCACCCTGCTCGGGCTGCTTGCGGGGCTCGACAACGCCACCGCGGGGGATGTGTGGCTGTGCGGACAGCGGCTCGCCGGGCTTGACGAAGACGGCCGGGCGGAGCTGCGGGCCGGGCGGGTGGGATTCGTGTTCCAGAGCTTCCAGCTCCTGCCCACGCTGACCGCGCGCGAGAACGTGCTCCTGCCACTGGAGCTGACCGGCACCCCGGACGCTGCGGTCCGTGCGGACGAGGCC
>JBGSOR010000492.1:0-13108 GCA_041738985.1 Chromatiaceae bacterium
CACGCCCGCCAGGCCGCCGAGGCCGCCGCAGCCCGCAAGCGCTATCTCGCTGCCCTGCGCGGTCGCGAAGAGGAGTTGTGGCGCAAGGTCGACGATCTGGTTTCTTACCGCCAGGCGTCGACCTACAAGGAAGCGGTGGACCGGCTCAAGGACTTGCGCGATCTTGCGGCCGCGGAAGGCTCGCTCGATGCCTTTGCCGCTCGCGTTCGGCAGCTTCGAGAGCAGCAAGCTCGGAAGCCGGCACTGGTCCGGCGGCTCGATGAGGCAGGGCTGCTCGACTAGCGAACCGCCTCGAAGCCAGCTGCGCCATCGCCTGCGCCGAGGTCGATCACCCGCCCCCCGGCTTGCTCGCCACGGACTTCCGCGGCGTGCTGGTTTCCCAGGACCCCAACGACGTCGCCTGAAGGGTTTCCCGATGAAGACGATGCCGGCGCGCCCTTGCCCGTCGGGCTGTCGAGCGGCAGAGGCAGTCGCAGAGCGGACATTCGATGAGAGTCGTGCGATCCTTGCTGCAACTCACCATGCATGCATTGGTGTTTGCTCAGGCTGCAACCCGCGGCTCAGATTGGCATGATGCCTCCATGACTTCTACGAAGGTCATCACCAGCAACTTCGCGGTCCTTGAGGAACACGACGAGCAATTCCTGCGCCTGGGATTGCTCGCCGAGCGCTATTTCCCGGACGACCCGAATACCTCGCTGTTGAAGCTGCGTCAGCTTGCGGAGCTCCTCGCGCAGCACGTCGCGGCTAACGTCGGCGAGTACCTGTCCACCGGCGAGCCGCAGTACGAGCTGATTCGTCGGCTACAGGACCGGGGCATATTCCCGCGGGAAGTCGCTCAGCTCTTCGGCGAGATCAGGCGCGCCGGGAATGCGGCCAGTCACGCATTGGCAGGCGATCATCGAGCCGCGCTCGCGGCCCTGAAGATCGCCTGGCAGCTCGCGGTTTGGTTCCACCGCACCTTCAAGGACCCCGGGTACAGATCCGGCCCCTTCATTCCGCCGAAGCCCCCGCGCGAGGAGTCAGCGGATCTGCGGGCAGAGCTCGACCGACTGACGCAGACACTCACGGAATACCGAACCGCGCACGACGAGACCGCGCAGCGGCTCGCATCCACCGAGGCCAAGCTCCGGGAGGCGCAGGACGAGCAGTCCTTTTGGGAACGGATGGCCGCGGAGGCCGAGTCGGCGAAGGCCGCGCTCGAGCAACATCTCGCCGCCCAGCAGGTCGTCTCCTCGTCCCAGCCCGCGACGGCGGTCGACGGCTTCATCGCGGCGTCGAATCGAGCCGCCGCAGAGGTCCAACTGGACGAGGCGGAGACCCGCAAGCTCGTCGACGAGCAGCTCCGCCAGGCCGGTTGGATCGCCGATTCGACGCTGATCCGTTACTCCGATGGTGTGCGTCCGCAGAAGGGCAAGAACCTCGCCATTGCCGAATGGCCTACCGCTTCCGGTCCCGCGGACTATGCCCTGTTCGCCGGTCTCATGCCGCTCGGAACCGTCGAGGCCAAGCGCGAGAATCGAGACGTCTCCGGCTCGCTGCAGCAGTCCAAGCGCTACAGCCGCGATTGCCTGCTGCCCGAGGAATGCGAGCCTCCGGGCGGCCCCTGGGGGGCGTATCGGCTGCCCTTCGCGTTCTCCGCGAATGGACGTCCCTACCTGCGCCAGCTCGCGACGCGCAGCGGGATCTGGTTCTGCGATCTGCGCCGCCCGGAGAACCTCGGGCGCGCCCTGGACGGCTGGTATACGCCAGAAGGACTCGTGGCGCTGCTCAAGCGCGACGACGCGCGCGCCCATGCCGACCTCCAGGCCCAGTCGTTCCTCTACGGATTCTCGATCTACCCATTCCAGGTCGCTGCCATTCAAGCGGCCGAGGCGGCCATCGCCGAAGGCCGGCGCGAGATGCTGCTCGCCATGGCCACCGGAACCGGCAAGACCAAGACCGCCATCGCCCTCATCTACCGTCTGCTCAAGGCCCGGCGCTTCCGCCGCGTGCTCTTTCTGCTCGACCGCTCCGCGCTTGGCGAGCAGGCGGCCAACGCCTTCAAAGACACGCGCATGGAGAGCTTGCAGACCTTCGCGGAAATCTTCGGTATCAAGGAGCTGACGGAGCAGCAGCCGGACACCGATACCGCCGTCCACATCGCCACCGTGCAGGGCATGGTCCAGCGCGTGCTCTATTCCGCCGAGGACGTCGCCCCGCCGGCGGTCGACCAATACGATTGCATCGTCGTCGACGAGTGCCATCGCGGCTACCTGCTCGATCGCGAGCTCTCCGAAACGGAGCTCGGTTTCCGCGGCTTCGAGGACTACATCTCCAAGTACCGGCGCGTTCTCGACTACTTCGACGCCGTCAAGATCGGCCTCACGGCAACGCCGGCCCTGCACACCACCCAGATCTTCGGTCCGCCGATCTACACCTACAGCTACCGCGAGGCCGTCATCGACGGCTACCTGATCGACCATGAGCCGCCGGTACAGATCGCCACCGAGCTCTCGACAAACGGGATTCGCTGGAAGGTGGGCGAAGAGGTCGCCGTCTACGACACTCAGCGCAGTCGAATCGACCTCTTCACCACGCCGGACGAGATCAAGATCGACGTCGACGGCTTCAACCGCAAGGTCATCACCCAGTCGTTCAATCGGGTCGTCTGCGCGTTTCTGGCCGCGGAGCTCGATCCCGCGGCGCCCCAGAAGACCTTGATCTTCTGCGTCAACGACGCCCACGCGGACCTGGTCGTCGATCTGCTGAAGCAGGCGTTCGAGGACCAATACGGCAGCGTCGACGACGACGCCGTGCTCAAGATCACCGGTGCGGCGGACAAGCCCTTGCGGCTAATTCGGCGCTACAAGAACGAGCGGGTGCCGAACGTCGCCGTCACCGTTGACCTGCTCACCACCGGCGTGGACGTGCCAGAGATCTGCAACCTCGTGTTTCTGCGCCGCGTCAACAGCCGCATCCTGTTCGACCAGATGCTCGGCCGCGCGACGCGCCGCTGCGACGAGATCGGCAAGGAGACCTTTCGCATCTTCGACGCCGTGCGGATCTACGAGGCGCTGCGGGACCTCACGGCCATGCAGCCCGTGGTGGTGGATCCGTCCATCGGCTTCGCCCAGCTCTTGCGCGAGCTCGCGACGGTCACCGAGGACGCGGAGCGGGCGCTGGTGCGCGACCAGCTCATCGCCAAGCTCCAGCGCAAAAAACGCCGCCTGGACGAGGGCGCGGTGCGGGATTTCGAAACCGCCGCCGGCATGACGCCCGACGCCTTCATCGAGCGGCTCAAGACCCTCCCTCTCGCGGAAGTCGCGGCCTGGCTCACGCAAAGCCCGGACCTCGGCGAGGTCCTCGACCGTCAGGGCGGCTCGCCCATGGAGCCGATCTTCATCTCGGACCACGCGGACACGCTGCTCGGTACGGAGCGCGGGTACGGCAACGCTACCCGCCCCGAGGACTACCTTCAGGCGTTCGCCGACTTCATCCGCGGCAACGGCAACCGCATTCCAGCCCTGGTCACCGTGCTCACCCGCCCGCGGGAGCTGACCCGCAAGCAGCTCCGCGAGCTGGCACTGGAGCTGGACAAGGCCGGCTTCAGCGAGGCCAACCTCGCCGCGGCCTGGCGCGAGATGACCAACCAGGAGATTGCCGCCCGCATCCTCGGCTACATCCGCCAGGCCGCCATCGGCGACCCGCTGGCGCCCTACGAGCAGCGCGTGGACGCCGCCCTGCGGAAGGTCCTCGCCTCGCGCCCCTGGTCCACGCCTCAGCGCCAATGGCTCCAGCGACTGGCCGCCCAGACCAAGGCCAACCTGATCGTGGATCGCGCCGCGCTCGACGACCCGGACCTCGTCTTCAAGCGCTAGGGCGGCGGCTTCGGCCGGCTCGACCGCATCTTCGGCGGCGAGCTGGAGCAGGTGCTAGACGCCTTCAACGACGCCCTTTGGACCGCGCCAGCGGCTTGAGCGGGGGGCCAGGCACAGCCCACCGGGACGCCGGTGCTCATCGTGGCGCGCACCTTGGCCGATCCGCTCCAAAGGGCTAGACTAGATCGCGGTATATACCGCAGCCAAGTCAGGATGCTGACATGCAAACCGCCAAACTGTTCAAGAATGGCCGCAGCCAGGCCGTGCGCCTGCCGGCGGAGTTCCGCTTCGAGGGCGACGAGGTGCAGATTCGCCGTGATCCGGAGACCGGCGACGTGATCCTAAGCCCGCTGAACAAGTCCTTCGCGGACTGGCTCAAGGAGCACGAGCGCCTCCTGGCCAGCATGACGGAAGAGGAGCGCAAGGAGTTGGACGAATTCCTGGCCGATCGCGATCAGGGCGAGGACGTCGAGCGCGACTGGCCATGAGCGGCCTGCTCATGCTGGACACCAACGCCGTCTCCGCCGTGGTCGGCGGACACGCTCCAAAGATGGCCCGGCGGCTTTTCCTCCGGGGCTTCTGTATCTCGGTGGTCACGGAAGCGGAGATCCGATTCGGCCTCGCGCATCGACCGCATAAGGCCGCCTTGCGCGCCTCGTTGGAGCACATGCTAAGCACCATCGACGTCCGCCCCTGGACCTCAGCGACCGCGCACCGCTACGGACCCCTGCGCGCCGAGCTCGCCGCCCTGGGCAAGCCCCTGGCTCCGCTGGACCTGATGATCGCCGCCCACGCCTTGGCCGAAGACGCCACTCTGATCACCGCCGACCGCGCCTTCGCCCAGGTCCCCGGCCTGGCCACCCAGGACTACGAGAAAGAATGACCGTCACTCACGACATCGTCGCCAAGCTCTGGAACCTCTGTAACGTCCTCAAAGACGACGGCGTCACCTACCACCAGTACGTCACCGAGCTAACCTACCTGCTCTTTCTCAAGATGGCCCAGGAGACCGGCAGCGAGGACCAGCTCCCCGCCGGCTACCGCTGGGCGGACCTGGAGGCCGAGGCCGCGCCCGATCGGCTTGAGTTCTACAAGATCCTGCTCATCCATCTTGGCACCCAGGGCTCCCGGCTGGTGCGCGAGATCTTCGCCAATGCCAGCTCCTTCATCCGCAAGCCCGCCACCCTCTCCACACTGGTGGCCGAGATCGACAAGCTCGACTGGTACAGTGCCCGCCAAGAGGGTCTCGGCGACCTCTACGAGGGGCTGCTGCAGAAGAACGCCAACGAGAAAAAGTCCGGCGCTGGCCAATACTTCACCCCGCGCCCGCTCATCGACAGCATGGTTGCCGTCATGCGCCCGACCCTGGAGGACACCATCCAGGACCCGGCCGCCGGCACCGGCGGCTTCCTGATCGCGGCCAACCACTACCTGCGGGAGCACAGCAACCCGGACAGTTGGACCGAGGCCCAGCAGCGCAAATACCGCCGCACCACCTTCTATGGCATGGAGCATGTGCAGGATGCCCACCGGCTCGCGCTCATGAACCTCATGCTCCACGGCATCGACTCCGATGCCCAAGGGGGATCGACCATCGGCGGCATCCGCTACGGCGACACCCTGAGCCCTGAGGGCCAGACCCTGCCCAAGGCGACCCTGATCCTGACCAACCCGCCCTTCGGCACCAAGAAGGGCGGCGGCCTGCCGTCGCGCACGGATTTCACCTTCCCGACCAGCAACAAGCAGTTCTGCTTCCTGCAGCACATCTACCGGGGCCTTCGACCCGGCGGACGCGCCGCCGTCGTGCTGCCGGACAACGTGCTGTTCGAGAGCGGCGTCGGTCGCCAGATCCGCGCGGACCTTTTGGACAAGTGCAATCTGCACACCATCATGCGCCTGCCGACCGGCATCTTCTATGCCCAGGGCGTCAAGACCAACGTGCTCTTTTTCACCCGCGGCCCAGCGGAGAACAGGTCCGACAAGGGCAACACCCGCGAGGTCTGGGTGTACGACCTGCGGGCCAACATGCCCCAATTCGGCAAGCGCACGGTGCTGACCCGGGAGCACTTCGCAGACTTCGAGGCCGCCTTCGGCGACGACCCCCTCGGTGGACCGGAGAGCCTGGCCCGGCGTCAGGACACCGGAGAGACCGGCCGCTTCCGCCGCTTCACCCGCGAGCAGATCGCCGAGCGCGGCGAGAGCCTCGATATTGCCTGGCTGCGGGACGAGAGCGGCGACGACGGGGACGCGCTACCCAAGCCGGAGGTGCTAGCCCAGGAGGCGATGATTGAGCTGGAAGCGGCGCTGGAGGAACTGCGGGGCATATTGGCGGAGTTGGGAGAAGAGATCGACGAGGAGGCGACGGCGTGAGCGAAGGAATGCCGAAGAGATGGACGAGCTGCGAAATTGGCGAGGTCGCCCAGGTTGTTGGTGGTTCTACGCCGCCATCGAAGGACCCAACAAACTTCGAGGGCGATGATGGCGTTCCTTGGATCACACCCGCTGACTTAAGCGGCTACAAAGAAACGTACATCGGACGGGGTGTGCGGAACCTCTCGGCCAAGGGATTCGCGGCGTGCTCGGTGGCTATGCTTCCAGCAGGCACAGTACTTTTCTCTAGCCGCGCTCCTGTTGGCTATGTAGCAATCGCAGCCAACCCAGTTTGTACCAACCAAGGTTTCAAGAGCTTCGTTCTCCCTGAGGGTTTGGATAGCCGGTTCGTCTACTATTACCTGCGTCACATCAAACCGATAGCGGAAGAGCGAGCCACTGGAACCACCTTTAAGGAATTATCCGGTGCCACCGCCTCGCGCCTACCATTGAAGATTTCGCCAGCCAACGAACAAAAGCGCATCGCCGACAAGCTCGACGCGGTCCTCGCGCGGGTGGACGCCTGCCGCGAACGCCTCGACCGCGTGCCCGACATCCTGAAACGCTTCCGCCAAGCCGTCCTCGCAGCCGCGACGTCAGGCAAGCTGACGGAAGATTGGCGACCAGGTTTTGGGGTCATTGGCTCAGCTCAGGAATTGGTCCAGAAGATCGCTGCGGAAAGAAAGCGTCTCGGCCTGTTGTCTGCATCCCGGAAAATCAGTGACGAGGGAATAGAGATTCCTGCATCCGAATTGCCGCAGAGCTGGACGTGGTGTCGCGTGGGTCAGATCGCAGATGTTCGACTCGGTGGAACACCATCGAGAAAGGAGCCGGGGTATTGGCAGGGGATTATCCCTTGGGTCAGTTCCGGTGAAGTCCGCAACTGCCGGATCTCGGACACTTACGAATCACTTCCGCGGGATTGGAGAACAGCAACGCAAAGATCTACCCGAAAGGAACGGTCTTGATTGCTATGATCGGCGAAGGAAAAACCAGGGGGCAATCGGCAATACTCGACGTCGACGCGTCTACAAACCAAAACTCCGCCGCGTTGGTCTTTGAAGTCCCACTCATTGAGCCAGAGTACGTATGGTTCTGGGCACTTGCAGAGTATGAGGGGAATCGTGGTGTTGGGCGTGGAGGGAGTCAACCGGCCCTAAACGGGGCCAAAGTTCGCGCCTTCCCTTTGCCGCTTCCTACACGTGATGAACAGCGTGAAATCGTCCGCCGCGTCGAATCCATCTTTGCCTACGCCGACCGCCTCGAAGCCCGCTACGCCGCCGCCCGAGCCCAGGTGGAGCGCCTGACCCCGGCCCTGCTCGCCAAGGCCTTCCGCGGCGAGCTGGTCCCCCAAGACCCCGACGACGAGCCGGCCTCGGTGCTGCTGGAGCGCATCCGCGCCGCGCGTGCGGCAGCACCGGCCAAGCCGAGGGGGCGCAAGGCGGCTGCGGCTTCCCGAAGGGCAAAGAACAAGTCGGAGGTCCCCATGTTGAGCCGTAAAGACGTCCAAAACACACACCTGACGAGCATCCTAAGAAAGCGCGGGCCGCTCACGGCCGAGTCGCTGTGGTCCGCTTCGCAGCTCGACATCGACGACTTCTACGAGCAGCTCAAAGACGAGGAGGCCCGCGGTCTGTTGCGGGAGAACCGGGACATGTCCGCGAACGCCCCACGGTTGCTGGAGGCCGCTGCGTGAGGCTGGACCGCCTCGCCATCCAGAGCTACCGCAACCTGCGCGGCTTCGAGATCGAATTCGACGAATCCCGGCCGACGACGGTCCTGCTCGGGCGGAACGGGACCGGCAAGTCGAACCTCGTTGAGGCCATCGTCGAGATCTTCCGCGAGCTGGAGCTGGGCGGCGCACCGTCCTTCGCCTACCGGCTGGACTATGTCTGCCGCGAGCAGCGCATCCAGGTCGACGCGGACCCGGAGCGCATGGGCAAGTGGCTGACGATCAGTGTCGACGGCAAGGCGCTGACCCAGAAAGCGTTCAGGGAGGACATCGACCGCTATCTGCCGAACTACGTCTTCGCCTATTACTCCGGCTGGAGCAGTCGCCTGGAACGGCAGTTCGATCGCCCGACCAAGACCTACTACGACCGGATACTCAGAAGCCCTGACCGCGAGCTGCCACTCCGGCGCCTCTTCTTCTGCCGCAAGGACTACAGTCAGCTGGTGCTGTTGGCGTTCTTCCTGACGCCCTCGCCGACCACGCGCGGGCTGCTCAGGGACTACCTCGGCATCGATCGCTTCGAGTCCGCGCTCTTCGTGCTCAAGACACCCTGGTGGCGGGGCAGCGGCGCGCCGAGAAAGGTACAGCTGACAGAAGGCGATCCCCGCTTCTGGTTCGCCCGCGGCGCCTTCAAGGGCTTCCTCGACCGGCTGTGGACCCGGGCGCTGGCGCCGATCCGCAGCAGCGAGGCCGTCGAGCGCGACGTCCGCCGACAGGGGGAGACTACCGAGCGGCTCTACCTCTTCCTCAAGAACGAGGAAGAGCTGAAGGCACTCAAGGAGCCGGGCGAGGACGCGAAGACCCTGTTCGGCTATCTGGAGAGCCTATTCCTCTGCGACCTGATCGACGAGGTTCGGGTCAGCGTCGAGCGAACCGACGGCAATCGGGTCAAGTTCACCCAAATGAGCGAGGGCGAGCAGCAGCTCTTGACCGTGCTTGGTCTGCTCCTGTTCACCCAGAACGACGAGTCCCTGTACCTGCTCGACGAGCCCGACACCCATCTCAACCCGGTCTGGACCTACGACTTCCTCGATCTCCTGCGGACGAACATCCGAGCCGAGAAGGGGCAGCTCATCGTCGCGACGCACAATCCCTTGATGATCGGCAGCCTGCGCAAGAACGAGGTGCGCTTCCTCGCCCAAGAGGGCGAGCGCATCGTCGCCGCGGAACCGGAGTATGACCCCATCGGCATCGGTATCGAGGGGCTCTTGAAGTCGGAGCTCTATGGTTTGCCCTCATCCCTAGCACGGGAACTGCTTGTCAAGATCGACCGGCACTACCGTCTGCTGGGCAAGACGCCGAAGACAGACGAGGAGCAGCGGGAGCTCATGGGGCTCGCTGACGAGCTCAACGACCTCGGGATCTCGCGGACGCATCCGAACCCCTATTTCGAGCTGTTCGCGAATGCAATGGCCCGCAGGCGACCACCCGAGCCCGCAGCGGCGTTGTCCAAAGATGATCTTCAAGCGCAGGCGGAGCTGGCCGACGAAATCCTCGACGAGATCATCGCGGAAGAACGGGCCGAAGGAACAAGGAAGGGAACGTGAGGTACATCCCGCTGCATGATCAGATCCCGGATGCCGCGTGGATCGCCAAGGCCAGAGTCATCCTCGGCCAGCTCAACGCAGCGTCCGACGCGGAGGCACGCAAGGCGATCATCGAGGCCAACAAGTTGGTCTGGGGCGAGCTGAAAGAGTGGTTGTTGAGCCTGTCGCACCAGAAATGCTGGTTCTCGGAGGCGAAGGACTGCGCTAACCACTGGCACGTCGAGCACTTCCGGCCAAAGAAATCAGCGAAAGATAGGGACGGCACCGAGCACGAGGGATATTGGTGGTTGTCTTTCGATTGGCACAACTTCAGGGTCTGCGGCAATGTCCCGAACACCAAGAAGGGAACCTTCTTTCCCTTGCGTCCAGGATGTGCCCGCGCCGCACCACTCGGCGATCTCCGGTTCGAGGATCCGATCTTGCTCGATCCGGCCGACGAGGACGATCCGTCGCTGCTGTCGTTCGACATGCTGGGTCGCGCAATCCCCAACCCGGAAGTCGCCGATGAGTGGGAGAAAGAGCGCGTTGAGTACTCCATAGAACGCTACAAGCTCTACTTTCCCGCCTTAGAGACGCAGCGTCGAGTCGTATGGGAGGAGTGCTGGAACCGTATCAAGGAGTATCGCGATGAATTGGCCGCTTACCAGGCCGATAAAGCGAACGTCATCGCGCGGGACCGCTTCAAGCAGGCCGCGAAGGAGGTCAGAAAGATGATACGCGAGGACAAGCAGTTCTCGGCTGTTGCGCGGGCCTGCGTCATGGGCACGGGCGATCCGCGCATGCAAGGCTTGTTGCAGTCCAATTAGGAGCCCCATCGGGGCTTGTGCCGACAATTAACCCAAAGTCTCTCAACCCTTCAACCATGACCGCAACCGGCTTCCTAACCCGCGTGGTGCTACGCAACTACAAGAGCATCGCCACCTGTGACGTGGCACTGGGACCCTTGACCTATCTGGTCGGGGCCAACGGCTCGGGCAAGAGCAACTTCGTGGATGCCCTGCACCTGGTGCGGGATGCCTTGAGGGGCTCGCTGGACAATGCGCTCAACGAGCGGGGCGGGCTCTCCGAGGTGCGCCGCCGATCGAGCGGTCATCCGACCCATTTCGGGATGCGGCTCGAATTCCGCCTGCGGGACGGCCGGTGCGGACACTACGCATTCAACATCGGCGCTTTATCCGGTCGCGGTTACGAGGTCCAGACGGAGGAATGCGCGCTCGACGGTTTCGGTAAAGGACCCTATTTCCGATTGGAGCGGGGCGAGCTCAAGACGAGCAGCGAGGCGACTTTTCCTTCTGTGACCTCGGATCGTTTGGCCCTGGTGAGCGCTTCGGGACTCTCGGTGTTTCGGCCCGTATTCGATGCCCTGACGGCAATGGGGTTCTACAACCTGAATCCGAAGCTGATACGCGAGCTACAGAAGCCCCAGGATGGGCGCCTGTTGAAGCCAGCGGGGGAGAACATCGCCAGTGTGATCGGTCACTTGGAGCGCACGGCGCCGGAGGCCATGGTCGTGATCCAGGAGTATCTCCAAACGGTCGTGCCGATGGTGCAGGGTGTCGAGCGTAAGGCCATCGGTCCGATGGAGACCCTGGAATTCCGGCAGGAGATGGCTGGCGCCAAGCACCCCTGGCGCTTCCTCGCCCAGAACATGTCGGATGGTACCCTGCGGGCGCTGGGTGTGCTGACGGCCTTGTTCCAGGGGAATCGGGACCATGCGCCAACCGTCATCGGTATCGAGGAGCCCGAGACGGCGTTGCACCCTGCGGCCTCGGCCGCCCTGCGGGAGGCGCTACAGCGGGCATCGGAGCAGACGCAGGTCATCGTGACCAGCCACAGCCCGGACCTGCTCGATGACCGGAGCCTGCCCGCGGATGCCTTATTGGCAGTGGTGTCGATCGGCGGGGAGACCCGTATCGCGGCGCCCGACGCGGCGTCGCGTGACGCTCTGAGGGACGATCTCTTCACCGCGGGCGAGCTCCTCCGGCTCAACCAGCTCGCGCCGGACCCCGAGGCGTTGAGCGCCGAGGATCGGCGGCAGGCGGATCTGTTCGGCGACCGGCAGCCATGAGGGTTGTCACCCCGATCATCGAGGGCGACGGCGAGGTCGCCGCATTACCGATCTTGTTGCGCCGGATTGGCACATGGCTCTCCCCGGGCGTGCCTGTGACCGTCGTGCAACCCATCCGGGTGCGCCGTGACCGGTTCCTGAATCGGGAGGAGGAGTTTCGTCGCCATTTGCTGCTGGCCGCGGCCAAGGCCGGCGAAGACGGGTGGATCTTGGTGCTGCTGGATTCGGACGACGACTGTCCCGCCGAGCTGGGGCCGCGCACATTGGAGCGTGCCCAACGTATCGTGGCCCATCGCGCCGTTTCGGTCGTGTTGGCCAATCGGGAATACGAAGCCTGGTTTCTCGCGGCCGCGGAGTCGCTGCACGGCCAGCGCGGCTTCGAGTTCGAGAAGACCCCAGACTTCGACCCTGAGCAACCGCGTGACGCCAAGGGGTGGCTGGGGGAACGGATGAGCGGGGGCAAGTACCGCGAGACGACCGACCAACCCGCCTTCTCCGCCAACATGAGCTTGAATCAGGCATTCGAGCGCAGCCGCTCCTTTCGCAAGCTGTGCAGCGATTGGTCGAAAGCGATGCGATGAGCAAGCGGTGCGGTTACCGCGGGTGCGATCCCGAGCGCCAGGGGTCATCCCGCTACCGGACCCGCGCTTGGCCTGTGCCCCTTGGGTCGCTGGCGGCCTCGACCCGCCCGGCCGTGCGGTCCCAGTAGATTGCCTGCATATTGCCGAAGGGCCGCTGCTGTACGTCCAGATGGTGCCCCATCGCGCTCAGGGCGGCCTGCTCGGAGGGGCTTAGCGCGCCGGGCTCGAATTGGATGGCGTCGGGCAGGAACTGGTGGTGGATACGGGGTCGGGCGACCCAGTCGGCGACCGGCGCGCCCTCGGTCGCGGATAGGAGCGCTTGCAGCACCATACTGGGGATGCGGCTGCCGCCGGGGGTCCCGAGGATGGCGACGCCCCGCTCCGACTCCAGGAAGGTCGGCGACATGCTGGAGAGCGGGCGTTTGCCCGGCGCGATGGCGTTGGCCTCCCCGCCCACCAGGCCGTAGGCGTTGGGAACCCCGGGTCGGGCGGAGAAGTCGTCCATCTCGTCGTTGAGCAGGACCCCGGTCCCGGGTGGGACGAAACCGGAGCCGAAGGGGTAGTTGAGGCTCAAGGTGGCGGCGACCCAATTGCCCTCCGGGTCCAGGATGGAGTAATGCGTGGTCTGGCGACCCTCCGCGGGCGTCCCGGTCCCGGCGGCGCTGCCGGGCAGGCAGTCCAGGTCGGCCAGTCGACTGGGGGTTGCGCGCTGGGGATCGAAGTCGCGGATCAGACCCGCGGCATAGTCGGGATCGGTCAGTCGGGCGATGGGCATGGTCACCAGATCCGGATCGCCCAGATAGGCGGCGCGGTCGCGGTAGGCGCGGCGCATGACCTCCGCCAGGGCATGGGTGCGGGCGGCACCGGTCAGGGCCGGGGCATCGATGCCCTCGAGCATATTCAGCATCGCCACCAGCATGACCCCGCCGGCCGAGGGCGGAGCGGCACCC
>JBGSOR010000509.1:0-3812 GCA_041738985.1 Chromatiaceae bacterium
AGGATGTCCTTGACCACGGGCGCGGATTCGGACTCCTTGGGGATGCGCACGAGGATGCCCAGGGAGAGCATGTCGTGGATCACGGCCTGGCCCATGTCGAGGATGTCCAGGCCGTAGCGCGCCATGCGCCCGGTGATGGCCGCGACGAGACCGGGGCGGTCCTCGCCGGTGAGCTGGAAAAGCAGCAGTTCGTTCATCTTCAAGACTCGCTTTGACTCACTGTGGCTCGCTGTGCAAGGCTTCCCGCAGGCGGCCCGAAGCCACGGAATCTTCCACAAAACGCGTCCGGGGTAAAGCGCGGCGCGCTCCGTTTCGGGCGGGGCAGTGTGGCAGGTCCGTCTATGGCCTCGGGCCGACGCGCGCTTAAGCCGGCGCGTCTTCCAGCCCAAGTAGGCAATTGGTGTCGACGGGTGCCGCAGGTACCGGTCGAGGGCGGCCAAGGGCATAACCCTGCGCGAAGTCCACACCCAGCGTGCGCAATCCGGCGAGGATCGGCTGACTAGATGCATGCTCTGCGATGGTGCGTATGCCGAGCTGTTGAGCCAACTGGTGGATCGCGGCCAGGATGGCTTGGTCCCCGGGATCTGTACCGATGCCATCGACGAAGCTGCCGTCGATCTTCAGGTAATCCACCGGAAGCGTCTTCAGGTAGCGCAGAGAGGATAGACCGCTGCCGAAATTGTCCAGAGCAAGCTGGCAGCCTAAGCGCTTAATCCCCGAGATGAATCTGAGTGCCCGTGACAGATCGTATACGGCAGCGGTCTCTGCGATCTCGAAACAGACTCGCTCCGGGGGAAGATAAACGGAGTCGAACTGCTGGCTTACGTAGTCCAGTAGCGATTCGTCGTTTAGCGAGTTTCCGGAGAGATTGACGAAGATCTGAGTCTGCTGCCGATCCTGGCGGGCGCCGTAGGCCCTGAATGCCGCGCGGATGACCCAGCGGTCCAGCTCCCCCATTAGGTCGAATCGCTCGGCGGCAGGAATAAACGCCCCTGGCAACACCAGGTTGTTGTCGCGATCCAGCAGTCTCAGCAGCAGCTCGAAGCGTAGCGGCTCCTCTGCACCGCCATGCAGAGGAACGATGGGCTGGCAATACAGCCGAAAGCGGTCAAGCTCCAAGGCATCGCGCAGTCCCGCAGCCTGCAGCATTTCCCCGTGGCGCTGCATTGGAGCGCCACCCGGCTCGTGGTAGACGTGCACCCGGTTTCGTCCCTGCTCCTTGGCCGTATAGCAGGCCACGTCGGCTTGGGTGAGCACCTGGGCTGCGCTCTCGGATTCCCTCGTGACCGCGGTCACTCCAACACTCGCACCGACCTGGAATGCCCTTCCCTGCCAGACGAAACGGTAATTGCGGATGACGTCGACAATCGTGCCGGCGATGGAGGCGGCCTCCTCGATGGGACAGTTGTCCAACAGGAACCCGAACTCGTCGCCCCCCAGTCGCGCGAGGGTATCGCGCTCGCGGAAGATTCCTTTGCTCAGCTCCTTGATCTGCTTCAGCAGCTCGTCGCCCGCCGCGTGACCGGCAGTATCGTTGACGATCTTGAATTGATCGAGGTCGATGTAGCAAAGCGCATGCGTGAAGCCGAACCGCCGAGCGCTCTCCAGGGCGTGCTCCAAACGGCCCTCGAATGCCCGCCGATTGACCAAGCCGGTCAAGGGATCGTGGGTGGCATCGTAGGCCATCTTGCGGGTCAGCTGGCGAGTCGCGGTCACGTCGTGGAAGACCAGCACGGCGCCCAGCACCGTTCCGTCGGGGCGCCGGATCGGGGCGGCGGACTGGTGGATGTCGTACTCCCTGCCGTCGCGGCTGGTCAGGACTGCGGGGCTGGACAGGTCGACGATCCGGCCTTCGTTCAGACATTGCGCCACCGGATCCCCGAGCGGCTCGCACGTGATTTCGTTGCGTGCCCGGAAGACGTCGCTTAACTCTCGGCCGATGGCGCCCTCGACGGACCAGCCTGTCAATGCCTCGGCCACCGGGTTCAGATAGTCCACCCTGCCATCGCCGTCCGTGGTGATGACTGCATCGCCGATGGAGTGCAGGGTGACCTGTGCGCGCTCCTTTTCTTCGAAGAGTGCCTCCTCCGCGCGCTTGCGGTCCGTGACATCGTGAAATACACCCTGCAGCACCCTGCGGCCGCCCAGGTCCATGAAGCTGGCCTTCACCTCGACATAGCGGATCTCGCCGCTCGCGGTCATCAGCCGTTCGTCGCTCACCCGGTCGCTGTGACCGGAGCGGTGCAGCTCGAAGCTGATGGACACCCCTCCCACGAGCGCGTCCGGGGGATGGAGGATCCGTTGCGGCTCGCCGATAAGGGTGTCCCGAGTGCGCCCGACCATGCGACACAAGGCGGGATTGCAGTCGAGCAGTATTCCGGTCTCCGGGTCGGCCAGGGCAATGCCGGACAGGGCCTCTTCAAACACGTGTCGATATTTGGTTTCCGAGGTCCGCAGGGCCACCTCGATGGCCTTCTGCGCGCTGATATCCGTTACCACGTTCGAGAAGGCGATCGGTCTTCCCTCGTCGTCGCGCACGAGATAGACGCTATGGATTGTGGGAACCGGCGCGCGATCAAGCGGCTTGACCTCGATCTCCCCGATCCAATGGCCCTCGGTCAATACGGTCGGAATGACTTCACGGCGCAGGTAGTCCAGATTCTTCTCGTCGTAGAAAGCCTCATAGGTGTGCTGTCTGGCGGCCTCGAGCGACGGGTTTCCGAGTAGCTGCAACAAGGCGGGGTTCTGGTACAGGACCCGGGCCTCGAGGTCGGCCGTCCCTATGGCCTGAGAGGCGAAATCCACCATGCGCCGGAACATGTCGGCCTCGCGGTTTGCCTGCTCCATTGCCTCGCGTTGGCGTTCCCGCTCGGTCACATCGATGATGGCGATATGGGCCGAATCGGTCTTTTCCGTCAGCGAGGCGGGCGAAACGCTGACCTCGAAGATCCGACGCTCGTCATGTGGTCGGGACAGGTCGAAGTGGAAGCGGCTGGACTGTTTAGCTGCGAATACCAGGTGAAGACAATCGACGAGCCGCAGCCGCTCGGGCTCGGGTACCAGCTGGAATGCCGAATGACCGACGACGTCGGGCGAGCTCGGGTCGACGGCGGTACGGATTGCCCGTCGGACTGTACCCTCGACATCGACCTCGTACAGGCCGACCGAAGGTGCCTGAGCGAGACTCAGGGTTGGATCCGGGGCCGATTCAGTCGGAGACATTCGCGCACTTCCGTTGGTTGTGGCCGAATCGCACGCGCTGCCCTCTTCGCTGGCGCACCCCAAGGCCATCTTCTCGTGACCGACAATGATGACCGATCCGCGTGTCGAGTCCCAGCGGCACGTGCGGCCAGGCAGGGTTTTGCCCAGCCGTGCGCCACGGGGCGTCCAATCTTGACTGCCGGCTGGGTGCACAGGGCTGGGCGGTTGCGACGCCGAGGCTTAGGATGCGCGCGAGTCTGGCCGTTGGGCCGGAACCGAGCCTATGGAGCCGAACGGTGACCCTCATGCCCGATACCACGACTTCCGATCTCAGGGTCCATTGCGAGTGCCCGCCCGGTTGGGCCGAGCCCCTGCGTGTGCATTTCTGGGACCGCATGCCAGGCGGCGGGGCCAGCGCTTGGCCGGGCCTGCCCATGGAGCCGATGCCCGGTCGCCCAGGTTGGTATCGGCATCGGTTCGTCGACACTCGCTCGGTGCGGCTCCTGTTCACGGATGCGCACGGCCACCAAACTCCGGATCTGCACTGCGAACGCGACGGCTCGCTCGATGCCCTGGGCGTGTGGCGCGAGGGGCCGCCAGTCGCGGCACCC
>JBGSOR010000519.1:0-12690 GCA_041738985.1 Chromatiaceae bacterium
GGCCGCCGAGCACCTCGGCAGGACCGTGCGCGAGCTGATGCCGCAGCTGGCCGACGCGGTCGAGCCGGACATGCGACACATCCTGGCGACGGGCGAGCCGAAGCTCGACATCGAGATCGTCAGCGAGACGGCCGCCCAGCCGGGCGTTCGGCGGAGCTGGCGGGAGCAGTGGCTGCCCGTCAAGGACGCCGCCGGACACGTTACCGGCTTGAGTATCGCCGTCGAGGAGACCACCGCGCGCAAAGAGGCCGAGGCGGCGCTCGCTCGCGAGCGCGACCTGCTGCAAGCGGTCCTGAACAGCGCCGGCAAGGCCCACCTCGTGTATCTGGACCGCGACTTCAACTTCGTGCGCGTCAACGAAACCTACGCGGCGACCTGCGGCTACCGGCCCGAGGAGATGATCGGCAAGAACCACTTCGCGCTCTACCCGCATGCCGAGAACGCGGCCATCTTCCGCCGCGTCCGGGACACCGGCGAGCCGTTCGAGGTTCGCGACAAGCCGTTCGAATTTCCCGACCAGCCCGAGCGCGGCGTGAGCTACTGGGACTGGACGCTGATCCCGGTCAAGGATGCCCGCGCTCAAGTCACCGGTCTGATCCTCTCGTTGTTCGAGACCACCAGCCGAGTTCGCGCCGAGGAGGCCCTGCGCGAGAGCGAGAAGAAGTACCGGAACCTGTTCGCGAACATGGCCGAGGAAGTCCATTTGTGGCAGCTCGTCCGCGACGAGGCCGGCCGCATCGAGACCTGGCGACTGGTGGACGCCAACCTGCCGACGCTCAAGACCTGGGGCCGGCGGAGCGTCGAGGAAATCCGCGGCAAGACGACCGACGAGATCTTCGGCCCTGGCTCGACAGAGCATTACATGCCGTGGTGCAGAGAATCTTCGTCGACGGCGTGCCCTATTCGTTCGAGGATTATTTCCCGAATCTGGATAAGTATTTCCGGTTCACGAGCGTGCCGTTCGGCGAATATTTCATCACCACCGGCGCGGACATCACCCCCATCAAGAAGGCCCAAGAGGCCTTGCGGCGTAGCGAAGCGCGCTGGAGCGCGGCCATCGAGACCTTCGCCGTGGGCGCCATCATCGCCACCGAGGACGAGCAAGTCATCTACTGGAACCCTGCCGCTCGCGAGATGCACGGCTTCACCCGGCCTGACGAGGGCGTCGAGCCACTCGAGAAGACCGCCGTCAGTTTCCAGTTGTGGACGCCCGACCGCAGCCGGGTGCTGGCTCCGGACCAATGGCCCATGCGGCGGATCAAGCGGGGAGAACCCGTGCGCAACCTGGAGCTGCGCATCCGCCGGCCCGATCAGGGCTGGGAGAAGGTGTTCTCCTACAGTGGCGCGATGGTCGAGACTGCCGGTGGCGAACGGTTGATCTTCCTCACCTGCCATGACCTCACCGAGCTGCGCCGGGCCGAGCAGGCACTGTTGGAGGCGGACCGCCGCAAGACCGAATTCCTGGCCGTGCTGGCCCACGAGCTGCGCAACCCGCTCGCCCCCATCCGCAACGCGGTGCAGATCCTCAATCTCAAGGGCCAGCCGGACCCGGCCCTGCGCACTGCCCAGGACATGATCGACCGGCAAGTCTCTCACATGGTCCGGCTCATCGACGACCTCCTAGACGTGAGCCGCATCACGCGCGGGCAGCTGCAGCTGCGCAAGGAGCGCGTGGAGCTGGCGGCGATCCTGGACGGGGCGGTCGAATCCGCACGGCCGCATCTCGATCGGGCCGCCCACCGGCTCGCCTTGACGCTGCCGGCACAGCCCGTCTATCTCGACGCCGACCCGGTGCGCCTGACCCAGGTGTTCCTTAACCTCCTCAACAACGCGGCCAAGTATACGGAGCGGGGCGGGCGCATCGGGCTTGCCGCCGTGTTCGACGGTGCCGACCTGGTGGTGACGGTCAGGGACAACGGCATCGGCATCCCGCAGGAGCACCTGTCGGGCATATTCGAGATGTTCTCCCAGACAGGGGAGGCCCGGGAGCGCCGCCAGGGCGGACTCGGCATCGGCCTGGCGCTGACCAAAGGCCTGGTGCAGATGCACGGCGGCAGCATCGAGGCCCGAAGCGAGGGCCTCGGCAAGGGGAGCGAGCTCATCGTTCGTCTGCCCGCGGTTGCCGGGCCGACCGCGACGGCGGCCTCAGGGCCAGCACAACGCGACAGCGGGTGGCAGGCCGCTCCACTGCGCATCCTGGTGGCGGACGACAATCGGGACGGCGCCGAGTCGCTCGCCATGATGCTGGCCATCGACGGCAACCATGTGGAGACCGCCTACGACGGCCTGCAGGCAGTGGAGGCGGCGGCGCGCTTCCGGCCCGACGTGATCCTGCTCGACATCGGCATGCCCAGGCTGGATGGCTATGGCGCCTGCCGGCGCATCCGGGAGCAGTCCGGCATGGAAGGGCCGCGGATCTACGCCATGACCGGTTGGGATCAGGAAGGGGACCGTCGCGAGTCTCAAGAGGCCGGTTTCGACGGCCATCTGGTCAAACCCATCGATCCGACCGCCCTGCTGGAGCTGCTTGCCGAATCGACGCCTGGTAGGTCCTGAGGACCCCGCGTCGACTTTCAGTCGGCCCACCCCCCGTTGGCAGGATTCGACCGAACCGGCGGTGTCGGCGGCCATATTCCCCGAGGCGGGCCGGCCGCCGATCGACTCAGGGTTTGAGATCCAGCACCTGCATCGTCTGCATGTCGAAAGTTGCGGAGAAATGCTCATGCACGATGAGCCAGCGTCCGTCGCGCTTGCGGTAGCCGGACGTCATGCGCATCCAGCCGATCTGCTCTGCGCCGTCTTCGCCGGCCCCTCCGCATACCGACAACCGCGACACCAGCCAAACGGGGACCCTCGCTAGGGCGGATTTTCTCTGGCTCTTGCTACAACGCTTCCTGCCCAAGGGCTTGCGGCGGACCCGCGATTACGGCTTTCTCCACGCCATCCGCGGCCAATCCGTCTGTCGAGCACGTCCATCCCCTGCCGTCGCCCCCGCGACCCGACCGCGGAGAAGGACCGACAATAAGATATTTCCTTTACAGGCGCCGTGCCAACCCGCCGGGCTCGTCCAACCACAAGGATAAGTCGCGGCTCGCTTTGCTCGCGCGACTCATCCTTATTCGTTAGACCGCACTCTTCGCCCCTGCCGGTGTTGCATGGAGCTTCAGACCCAGTGCGGAGACAACCTTCATGATGGTTGCGAATTCGGGGTTGCCTGCCGGTGAGAGGGCCTTGTACAGACTCTCCCGCCCAAGGCCGGCCTCGCGTGCGACTTGGGTCATACCCTTCGCACGTGCAATGTCCCCAAGTGCCGCAGCAACCAGGGTCGGATCTCCGTCATCGAGGGCGGCTTCGAGGTAGGCCGCCATGTCATCCTCGTTCTTGAGGTGTTCGGCGGGATCCCACGGCATAGTGACGGTCTTGGGCATGTTTGAGCTCCTATAGGTCGCGCGCCAGTTTCCTGGCGATCCGAATGTCCCGATCCTGCGTGGACTTGTCCCCGCCTGCGAGCAGGATCATGAGCACCTCGCCCTTCTGTACGAAGTACACGCGGTAGCCGGGACCGTATGGGATTCGTAGCTCGGAGACGCCCTCCCCAACTGGCTTGACGTCGCCAGCGTTGCCAAGCGAGAGGCGACGGATGCGGATGTCGATTCGCGTCTTGGCTTGGCGGTCTCGAAGGTCAGCGAACCACTCGGCGAAGACGGACGTCTGGCGAACTTCGATCATGCGGGAAATGTATTACATGGGATACGAGCGAAGCAAGTCGGGCGTTCACGGCAGTCTAACGGTCAGCGTAACCCGACCCCGACAGCACGCCCGCAAACGCTTGCCGCCCGAACAGAGCTCGACGCGCTGGCCGGGGTCGGGCTGAGGCCGTGGTTGGACGGAGCCGCTAGCGCGGCAGATGACTGCCAACCGCATACTCTCCTCGCCGCCACGTCATTGTGGCGGTTGCGATGTTCGCCGAGGAGACCCTCTGTGCCAGCGCTGCCCGGGATCGTGCCCACGCGCGTGGCCCCTGGCGAGAACGCCACCCATAAACCGATGGGCCATCCCTCGCCGCGCGGCGCGGGGGACCGATCGGATCCCTCCCCACACCGACGGTTGAGATAAGCTTCAGCCAAATCGACACGCGACTTCCGCCGACCCTCACCGACGTGCCAGGCCGAACGATGAACGCCACCCCACCGGGGCCGAGCGACGGAGACCCGGACGAAGGACGATTCGGACTCATGTCGCTCGTGTCCAACCTGCCCGGCATGGTCTACCGCTGCCGCAACGATCGGGAACGAAGCGCCGAGCTCGTTAGCGCAGGTGTCGCCCGGATCTGCGGCCACGCGCCTGCGGCGTTCACCTCCGGGCGCATGCATTGGGGACAGATCATCCACCCGGACGACCGCGACCGGGTCCGGACGGCGCTCCAGGAGGCCATCCGGGAAGGCCGCCCGTATCGGTTCGACTACCGCATCCGACACCGCGACGGCAGCGAGCGCTGGGTATGGGAGCAGGGCCAGGCGGTCTGCGACGCCGGCGGCGCGCCGGTCGTCTTGGAGGGCTATGTCACCGACGTCACCGCCGACAGGCAGGCCGCCTTGGCCGCCGAGGAGCAGGTACGCCAGCGGCTGGCCGAGCTGGACGACCTCTACCGCAACGCACCGGTGGGCCTGTGCCAGCTGGACCGCGAGCTGCGTTTCCTGCGCATCAACGAGCGGCTGGCCGAGATCAACGGCATCCCTGCCGCCGAGCACCTCGGCAAGACCGTGCGCGAGCTGATGCCGCAGCTGGCCGATGCGGTCGAGCCGGACCTGAACCACGTCCTGGAGTCGGGCCAGCCCAGACTCAACATCGAGATCGTCAGCGAAACCCCCGCGCAGCCCGGCCTCCAGCGGGTTTGGAGGGATCAGTGCGTGCCCGTCAAGGACGCCGCCGGACGCGTTACCGGCTTGAGTATCGCCGTCGAGGAGACCACCGCGCGCAAAGATGCCGAGGCGGCGCTCGCTCGCGAGCGCGACCTGCTGCAAGCGGTCCTGAACAGCGCCGGCAAGGCCCACCTCGTGTATTTAGACTGCGACTTCAACTTCGTGCGCGTCAATGAAACCTACGCGGCGACCTGCGGCTACCGGCCCGAGGAGATGATCGGCAAGAACCACTTCGCGCTTTACCCGCACGCCGAGAACGCGGCCATCTTCCGCCGCGTCCGCGATACGGGGAAGCCGTTCGAGGTTCGCGACAAGCCGTTCGAGTTTCCGGACCACCCCGAGCGCGGCCTGACCTATTGGGATTGGACGCTGATCCCGGTCAAGGACCGCGACGGTCAAGTCACCGGTCTCATCTTCTCGTTGTTTGAGACTACCGCGCGCGTTCGTGCCGAGGAGGCCCTGCGGGAGCGCGAGGAGCAGCTGCGGCTGTTTATCGAGCATGCCCCAGTGGCGCTCGCCATGTTCGACCGCGAGATGCGTTACGTCGCGGTCAGCGCGCGCTGGATCCAGGACCTCCGCCTGGGCGCGCAGGACCTGCTCGGGCGCTGCCATTACGACCTCTTCCCCGGTCTACCGGAACGGTGGAAGGACGCCCATCGCCGCGGCCAGGCAGGCGAAACCGTGCGTGCCGAGGAAGACCGCTACGAGCGCAACGACGGCACCGTCCTCTGGAGCCACTGGGAGGTCCGACCGTGGCACAGGGCGGACGGCTCGGTGGGCGGGATCGTCCTCTTCATCGAGGACATCACCGAGCGCAAACGCGCCGAAGAAGCACAACGCCTCCTTCTGCGAGAGCACTCGCGCCAGGAAGAGCGCCAACGCCTGCTGCAAGACATCCACGACGGGTTCGGCTCGCAGCTCGCGAGCGCCCGGCTGCGCATCGAGCACGGAGATCTCGGGCAGGACGAGATTGCCGCCGTGCTGCGCGAATGCCTCGACGATCTTTATCTGGTCGTCGATACCATGAACGAAGAAGACAAAACTCTGGCCGCTGCCCTGGCCGATTATCGCTATCGCTGCGACACGCGCTTGGCGGGACAAGCCTTGCAGCTCCAGTGGCGTATCGACGTCGAAGACTGTCCGCCGCTGGGCCAGAGGACCACGCTGCACATCCTGCGCCTGCTGCAGGAGGCGCTGAACAACGCGCTCAAGCACGCCCGTGCCAGCCGGATCGCGCTGCAAGCCGTTTTTCGCCCGGACCGGACGCTGACCCTTTGCGTCTCGGACGACGGGGTCGGCCTGCCCAATCCGGTGCAACCCGGCAAAGGGATGAGCAGCATGCGCCGAAGGGCGCGCGAGATCGGGGCCACCCTGGAATGGACCCGCCTGGATCCCGGTACGCGCGTCTGCGCCACCCTGCCGATGTCCCCCAATCTGCCGCCGCGTGCCGACGGATGAAACCGACCGACCATCCTGCGTAGGATGTGAGCCGGTCCGCCTATACTTGACTGGCTGTGCCCGCAATGTCGGACGCAAGACGATACCGCCAAACGAGGAGGCCAGCCCCCGTGACCTTTTCCATCGTCGGCTTCGATCGCGCCAACGGCGATCTGGGCGTCGCCGTGCAATCCAAGTTTCCGAATGTCGGCCTCGCCATCCCTTTTGCCCGCGCCGGGGTGGGGGCGGTGGCGACCCAGTCGTTCTGCAACACCGGTTACGGACCGCGGGGCCTCGCACTTTTTGGAGAACGGTGCGACGCCCGCTCAGGCATTGGATATCCTGGTTGCCGACGACATCCACCGCGAGGTGCGCCAAGTTGGGATCGTCGACGCGCACGGCCGCACGGCCAGCTTCACCGGTGCGCGACTGGGCGGGCCATCTGCCGGGGATCGACTGCGCGGCCCAAGGCAATACCTTGACCGGGGCCGACGTCGTGGCCGCCATGGTGAGGACATTCGAGCGCGCGAAGGGGACCCTCGCCGAGCGTCTTGTGGCCGCGTTGCAGGCCGGGCAAGCCAGCGGTGGGGATCGGCGCGGGCAGCAGTCGGCCGCGCTCAAGGTGGTGCGGGCGGGCGGCGGTTACGGCGGCTTCGACGATCGCTATGTGGAGTTGCCTGTCGTCGATCATCCCCGACCCATCGACGAGCTCGAGAGGCTGTACGCGATCCACCGCCTGACCTATTTCCGCAGCGATCCCGCGCAGCTCGTCCCGATCGATGCGGCCCTGGCGACCGAGCTTCGGCAATCCTGCAGGCACGGGGATTCGATCCGGGCGCGGCCGCCGGCGGCTGCGACTCGGTCTTCCTGCTGGCACTGCGGGATTTCATGGGGTGGGAAACGATGACGAGCGCATCCGCGACGACGACCTGATCGACCTAGAGGTTCTCGCGGACATCCGCGCGAAACATGCCCATTGGCAACGCGCATCGGATCGGACCGGTTAGGGTCCGCGTCCGTCCCGACGAGGGGTCGAAATCGGCGAAGTGGAGTCCCGCGGCGGGGCCAAGAACCTGCCCCTAGTGCGCCCCAGCTATCCCCGTCTGCGCCAATCCGAGGTCTAGGGCGTCCTCGCTCCGTTGGAGAAGCCGTCGATAGGTCCGCAGATCTTGCTCGTCCATCCGTCGTTGCCCGTTATCGGCCAGGGTGCTGACCGTGGGACCCAGCGCGAGGGTCGAGCCAAGCCCCGCGTACAGGTAGCGATCCCCAAAGGTCTCCTTCAATATGGCGAATGCCGGCTCCCCGGTGCAGTGCACGGGCGCAATCCACTCGACTTGCAGGTTGTCTCGCAGCTCGGTCGCAACCCGTCGAATCTCCTCGGGTTTCGCCAACAGCAGATGGGTCCCGCCGAGGACCAGATGGATCGGCTTTCCGGTCAGCTCCTTCGCGGTTGCGACGATCTTTTCGATCGTGGGGTGGCTACAGCCAACCACCAGCACGACGCCCTCGGGGGTATCGATGGCCAGCGAGATCTCCATGACGTCGAGATCTACGCCCCAAGAGCCCTTCAAGAGGATCAGGCGGAATCCGGGCGCCACTTCCGTCGACTCCTTCACCCAAACGAAGTTGGCCGTCGGCCACGGACTGCCGAAGCGCAAAGCCTCCGGGGGCGCCCCGTCGAAGTACCGCATGTCCTTGGGCAGCGACTCGTCGCGCGGGTAGAAGGTTCCGGGCAAGGCCGCGCCGAAGACGCCGAAATTCTCCTTCGGCACATAGACCTTGACGCCGGGGTTGACGGCCAACAGGTGGTTGAGCCCGCTGGTGTGGTCCCCGTGGCGATGCGAGACGACAGCGAAGTCCAGCTTCGTAAGATCGATCCCCTTCGCGTCGACATTGTGGGCGAAGATCTCGGCATTGTTACCCGTGTCGAACAGGATGCGCCTCCCACGGTACTCGACAAGGGCCGAGAAGCCCCAGTCTTTGCGCATGTCGGACGCCGGACCGAAGGCGTCGTAAAGGACCGTAATCTTGCCCCCCGCCTCATCGGCAAGGCCCGCCGGAAGAGCGGTCAACAGACTGGCCCCGGAAAGCGCGCAGGCTAGGATGAGCCAGCGCCGTAGTAGATTACCGGTCATCATTTCGCCACCTCGGGGTTACGTAAACCCGCCGCAACGGCCTTTCGAACCGGCCATGTCCCATGCTGAGGCGTGCCGATAACCAGCACGGCAACGAACAGGCACAGGCGCCGGTCGCGGCGGCAGGATCAACTGTTCGGGCGTGCTAGGCGTACCCAACTTTTGAGCCGTGCCACCAGTGGCCGCGAGGGCATCGAATGTTTCTTGAGTCTAGTCTAAGAAACCGACCGCTGCGGTAGGAGATGAGCGCCGGTGCCGCCGACGCCTGATGATCGCGGCGGACCTTCAAACCTGCGGAAGCCCGAGCGCTGCCTACAATCGATAATGATCGGACAGATCGAAACTTCGGGCGTTGACCCCGCCCCCTGCTGCCGTGGACGCGAGTATTAACCAGCCGCGCACCATGCTCCTCACCGCGCTCGCGATGATTCCGCTCGCGGCAAACTCCTGGCTGTGCCGGGCGGCACTTCGGGATACCGCGATCGATGCCGCGAGCTTCACCTCCATCCGGCTGATCTCCGGCGCCTTGATGTTGTGGGCACTGGTCTGGCTGACCCGCAAGGGGAGCTCGGACAAGGGCAGCTGGCTCTCGGCGCTCGCCCTGTTCGGCTATGCGGCGCTGTTCTCCTTCGCCTACCGTAGCCTGACGGCCGCCACCGGGGCTTTGCTCCTCTTCGGTGCCGTGCAGGTGACGATGATCGGCGCGGGTCTCGCCCGGGGCGAACGGATGGACGGGGTTCAGGTTGTTGGCGTGGCGCTCGCCTTCGGCGGACTCTTGGGACTCCTGCTGCCCGGTTGGTCGGCGCCGCCGCCGGACAGCGCCCTCATGATGATCGGGGCGGGAATCGCGTGGGGCATCTACTCGGTACGCGGCAGGAGCGCCGGCGACCCGATCCGCGCGACAGCCGGCAATTTTCTGCTGACGGTCCCCATCACGGTGGTCCTCAGCCTCACGACACTGCCATGGGCATCGCTCGATGGCACGGGTTCGGCGTACGCAGTCGCCTCGGGCGCTTTGACGTCCGCGCTCGGCTATGCGCTTTGGTATACGGTCTTGCCCCGGTTGCGCGCGACGACTGCAGCCTCCGTCCAGCTCAGCGTTCCGGTGATCGTGGCGGTCGGCGGCGTGCTGCTGCTCGACGAGCTCATCACGCTTCGCCTCGTCTTGGCCTCCGCTGCGGTGCTGGGCGGGATTGGTCTGGTCATCCTTGAGCGTCGACGGGTCGGGCCGCTGCGGTAATCGGCCAAGTGTCCTCCTGGACAACCGGGGCCAGCGTTCCGGAGCTCCGCGGCAGCGCGCGCTGGATTCGCGAGTGGGCGGACCGCACCAACGCCCGGTCGCAGAACCTAATCGCCCTGGTCAGCCCGCACTGGGCCCCTGCAAAGCACCTTCCTTCGCTGCTCCGTTCCCCCGACCCCAGCCGCCGTGCGGTTGGATTTCCTATCCCCTCATCTAAGCTTCTTCTAGCCCCTCCCCCGGGAGGATCCGGTCGCGCAGGCGCAGGATTTCGCCGAGACCTTGGGGACAGTCAGCGGTGCTCGAACGTATCGCGGGATCGCTCGCCTATTGGTGAATTATGGTGTTGCCAATTTCTATAGCCAGCTTCGACTTCCAACCGATCGGTGAAGCCGAGGTCGAGACGTCCATCCGGCTTCCAGACGAGGAGCCGCTCGATGGTCATGGCGAAGAAGTCGAGCACAGGCGCGAAGTCGCTTCGCGATCCCTGATGCCAAGAATCTCCGATCGCCCGTTCGGGCGTGCACGTCGGGCATTAAACGTCCGAAACCGTCGGACCCGGCGGGTCCGCGTGTTGTGTTAGGGAAGGGGCAGACGATGCGTCGGCCTGTCTTGCTCGCCGTCGACGACGATCGGGACGCTCTCGAGAGGGTCAGGACGCAGCTCGTCCGACGGTACGCTCACGACTATCGGATCGAGTCGTTCGGCAATCCGGACGAGGCGCTGCGGACGCTGCACGTGCTCGCGGACGCAGGCGAGGACGTGGCGCTCGTGCTCGCTGCCTCGTCGCTGTCGTCGACATCGGGGCGTCGCCTTCTCGATCGGGTGCGTCAGCTGCATCCGCTCGCCAGGCGGGCGATGCTGGTTCCGCCGAACGTCTGGTCGGATCGGCCGGCCGCCGACGCGATCCGCGACGCGATGGCGCTCGGACGTATCGACCACTACGTGCCTCGGCCGGCGGGCTTCCTCGACGAGGTCTTCCATCAGGCGGTCTCGAGCTTCCTGCTCGAATGGGCCCGAGAGCGGCTGATCGTTCCGCAGACGGTGCACATCGTGGGCGAGACATGGTCCGGCCGGGCCTTCGAGCTCCGGGCAGTGTTCGAGCGATGCGCCGCCCCGCACGCCTTCTGCCTGGCGGCGTCGGAGCAGGGGCGCGAGCTTCTCGCCCTAGCAGGCCGCGACGCGAGGCTACCGCTGATGGTGCTTCCCGACGGCCGGGTTCTGAGCGACCCGTCCAACGCCGAGATCGCCGAGGTCGTCGGCGCCCCCGCCGAGCTCGGGGAGCTCGATTTCGACGTGGCCATCCTGGGTGCAGGACCCGCGGGCCTTTCGGCGGCCGTTTATGGCGCCTCGGAGGGGTTGCGCATCCTCGTGATCGACGAAGGCGGCATCGGCGGACAGGTCAGGTCCAGCTCGCTGGTCCGGAACTACCTCGGCTTCGCGATGGGCGTCAGCGGCAGCCGACTCGCCGAGCAGGCCCGCCAGCAGGCGGTCGTGTTCGGCGCGAGCTTCCTGTTCATGTATCGAGCGACCGCCCTTGCTCGCGTCGGCGATCGGTTCTCTGTGTCTATCGAGGACGGGCGGCGCGTCAGATCGCGAGCGGTGATTCTCGCCACCGGGGCCACCTACCGCCGCCTGGACGTTCCCTCGCTGGAGACCTTGCGTGGTGCAGGAGTCTTCTACGGCGGCCCGGTCTCGGAGGCCCCTGCGCTCAAGGGTAAAGACGCGTACGTCGCCGGCGGCGGCAACTCGGCCGGCCAGGCGGCCTTGCACCTCGCGCGGTATGCGCGCCGCGTCACGCTGGTCGTCCGGGCACCGTCGCTCGGGGCCGGAATGTCGCACTACCTGGTGCGAGCGGTTGAGGCGACGCCCAATGTGGAGGTCCGTTCAAGCACCACCGTGGTCGGCGGGGGAGGCGACGGCCGTCTCGAGCACCTGGTCCTGCGCAACGGCGGCGGACAAGAAGATAGGGTCGCCGCCGACGCCCTGTTCGTGCTCATTGGAGCTCGTCCGAACATCGACTGGCTGTCCGCGGAGATCGCCAGGGATGCGCACGGGTTTCTCCTCACCGGAGCCGACCTGGACGGGCACGACTGGCCGCTGGAGCGCCGGCCGCTATCCCTCGAAACGAGCATGCCTGGCGTGCTGGCGGCAGGCGACGTGCGCCATGCCTCCGTCAAACGGGTGGCCTCCGCGGTCGGAGAAGGCGCGATCGCCGTGCAGCTCGTCCACACCCTCTTCGCCGACGAGCCGCCGCACCTCCGCACGCGGACCGAGACGACAGCCTCAGCGGCGAGCGCCTTGGATCGTTCGCGTCAGGCCGAGGGGAACAGGGACGCTGCCTGAAGAGCGAACGCGACCGCGACTTGCCGTCAGACATTCGCGTGTCACACGCAGCCACCACGCGAGGCCGCCTCATCACCCATTGCCGCGGCGCCAAGCCGCCGCGCTACCGCGGGGGCTCAGCTGCGGATTTCCGGAGACCGGGGTTGTACGAGCCCGGCAGCCCGAGCGGTCTGGGGATGGCGACGGTGCGGCGGTTCGCCGCTGCCAACTCGGGCCGGCTTGAGTTGTCGAATCTTTCCAGCGGGGGCGCGTGCGCCACCCTTTCCTTCCCGCTGGAGGACGCCGATGGCTGACACCCTGTTGATCATCGAGGACGAGTGCCTGCTCGGGATGGAGCTGGGCCGCCACTTCCGCAACCAGGGGTGGGAGGTGGAGCTGGCGACGGATCTGGACCAGGCGCGGCACCGCCTCTTCGACGCGGGGGAGGTTCCCCTGGTCGTCCTCGCGGACCTGACGCTTCCGGACGGCAGCGCTCTGGACCTTTTGGAGTCCGCGCGCGAAGCGGGGCTGCCCGGGGAGTGGATCCTGCTCACCGGGTACGGCAGCGTGCCGAGCTCGGTGCGGGCGCTGCGGCTCGGGGCCTTCGATTTCCTCGAGAAGCCCTGCGGCACCG
>JBGSOR010000537.1:0-7381 GCA_041738985.1 Chromatiaceae bacterium
ACCCCGCTCCGCAGGGCCCGGGCCGGGACTCGGCGCGAATCCTGGCGATGCTGCGGGCGGCGGGCCTGGCAGGACCCTTGGTCCTGGTGGGCGGAACCTTTGCACTGGCCCTGGTGTTGCTGGCTGTGCATTTCCTAATCCCGGGGCTTGCCTGGCCGCGCCTCGCGTGCCTGGCGCTACTGCTCTGCGGAATGGCCGCCTTCGGCCTGACCTGGGAGCGGCTGCGCACGCGGATCCTGATCCCCTTGGTGCATCTGGAGGACTCGGTATCTCGCATCAGCCAGGGAGAGCCTGGTGCCAGCGAGTCCCTGCGCGACGCCGGGGTCCTGGACCGCTTGGCGCGGGATATTGGCAGTCTCAATGCCGAGCTTACCGAGCTCTACGAGGACATGGACAGCCGCGTCGCCCGGCAGACCAAGCGGCTCGCCCAGAAGACGGCCTCCCTCAAGATCCTCTCCGACGTGGCTGCGGGCATTCACCAGGCCGATAGCGTGGAGGGGCTCTTGCTGCGTTTCCTGCGCGTGCTCAAGGAGATGGTCAACGGCCGAGCGGCAACGGTGCGCCTGGTGATGGCGGACGGCTCCCGCCGGCTGATCGGCTCCATTGGGCTCGACGACGACCTGGTGCGCGAGCAGGACATGGCCCCGGTGGACCTGTGCCTGTGCGGCAGCGTGCTGTCCCCGGGGGATATCTTGTGTGACAAGGACGCGCGCTACTGCTCCCGGATCTACGGCCGGCGCATGTTCGCCGCCGACCAGCTGGAGGTGGTGACGGTGCCCCTGGAGCACCGCGACGAGCTTCTGGGCGTCTACACCATCTTCGTGGACAGGCCCGGGCTGAGCGCTCGGGAGGACATCATGGACCTGCTGCTCACCGTTGGGCACCACCTGGGAGTCGCGATCGCGAAGCAGCGCTCCGACGCAGAGGCGCGTCGGCTCTCGATCGTGGAGGAGCGGAGCTCCCTGGCCCACGAGCTGCACGATTCGCTTGCGCAGACCCTGGCAAGTCTGCGCTTCCAGGTTCGGATGCTTCAGGACGCCTTGGGCGACGTACCCATACCGGAGGCGGCCCGCAACGACCTGACGCGGGTTCGTACGGGGCTCGACGAAGCCCACACGGAGCTGCGCGAGCTCCTCTCGAGCTTCCGTGCGACACTTGATCGGCGCGGCCTGGTCCCGGCCCTGGAAAAGCTGACCTTGAGGCTCGGCCGGGAGACCGGGGCCCACGTCCTGTTCCAGAACGAGTGCCGCCCCTTCGACCTGTCCGCCAACCAGGAGCTGCAGATCCTGCGCATCGTGCAGGAGTCTCTGGCCAACATCCGCAAGCATGCCCAGGCACACACGGTCAGGGTGCTCCTCACCCGGGAGCCCGGAGGGGCCTATGTCATCTTGATCGAGGACGACGGGGTCGGCTTCGGCGTCCCCGCGGCGGGGGAGTGCGGCGAAGACCATATCGGGCTCTCGATCATGGAGGAACGCGCGCGGCGCATCGGCGCGGAGCTGCATATCGAGAGCGAGCCCAACGAGGGGACCCGCGTCGAGCTCGTCCTGGATGCCGGGCGGCGCGGGGAGCGTCCAGTGCGAGCGGACGCCTGATGCGGGTCCTGTTGATCGACGACCACGCCCTGTTCCGCTTCGGGCTCAAGGAGCTGCTAGAGCGGCGCGGCATCGAGGTGGTGGCAGCCCTTGGGGACTGCGACGCTGGCATCCGGCTGGTCTCGGAGAGCCTGCCGGACGTGGTGCTGCTCGATCTGCGGATGCCTGGGCGTTCCGGCGCGGACGTGCTACGCGAGCTGCGTGGGGTGCACCCGCGCATGCCGATCGCCATGTTGACGACCAGCGCGGAGGAGCGGGACGTCGTGGCAAGCCTCCAGGGCGGTGCCCAGGGGTATCTGCTGAAGGATATGGAGCCGGACGCCTTGATCGCGGCCCTGGGGGAGATCGTACGTGGCCGGATCGTGGTGGCCCCGGAGCTGGCCGGGGTCCTGGCTCGGGCCGTCCAGGGCGATTCCCGGGCGGAGGAGGGGGACGGGCGCGGCTTGGATCTCACCCCCCGGGAGCATCAGATCCTGTGCCACCTGGTCGAGGGTCAGAGCAACAAGACGATCGGCAAACGCCTGGGGATCGCCGACGGCACCGTGAAGCTTCATGTGAAGGCCATCCTGCGTAAGCTCGAGGTACATTCCCGAGTCGAAGCGGCGGTGATTGCTGTAGAGCGCGGTCTTTGCGAGCGTGCCCGAACCCGCGACAACTCCTAGACCCGTGCGGCGTGCGGGGCGAGACGTGCGCCGGACGCCAACCCGAGCGGAAAACGGAGATCGCCATGAAGAGCTTTATCGAGCTGGTGAAGGGATGTCTGGCCGACATCCGGGAGATCATGCCCTGGGACCTTGCTGCACGCGTGGCCAAAAACCCGGACATCTTGATCGTCGATGTCCGCGAGCCGGATGAGTATGCCGCCATGCACATCCCGGGCTCGCTCAACGTCCCGCGGGGGATACTCGAGTCGGCCTGCGAGTGGGAATACGAAGAGACTGTCCCCGAGCTGGTCCGCGCCCGGGAGCGGGAGGTGGTCCTGGTCTGCCGCTCGGGTTATCGCAGCGTGCTGGCAGCCAACTCGATGCACGTGCTCGGTTACTCGAATGTCGCGTCCCTGAAGACCGGGCTGCGAGGCTGGAAGGACGACGAGCAGCCCCTGGAGGACGGTGCCGGATGCGAGGTCGATCTGGACTTGGCGGACCTGTACTTCACCCCCAAGCTGCGCCCGGACCAGATGCGGCCCTAGAAGAGTGGCCTGAGCGTGCCTGGCTCGGATTGATCGTCCAGGTCTGCGAGCCCCCCAGCGAAAGATTCCGGTCCCGACCGATCGGTGCGACGCAGCGGGCTGCGACCGCCTTCCGGGCATGACGTCCCGGGGATTCCGGCAAGGTAGTGCAACCGCGCTGGAGGTACGAAAAAGTTGGACAAGGCTTGGACAGACGGCGCCTCGCCTCCATGTTCATATATTGCATGCCGAGTTTTCGGTGCTCGTAGGGGCTTGTAAGGAGAGTCGCTGTTGACGACCGAGAACGTGCAGGGAAACACGCCGACCTACCGGATTGGTGCCGTATCGCGTCTGACCGGGGTCCCCGCGGACACCCTGAGGGTGTGGGAGCGTCGCTATACCGTGGTCACCCCGGTGCGCTCGGACACCGGAACCCGGCTTTACGGGCCCGAGGATGTGGGGCGACTGACGCTCATCAAGCGGCTGGTCGACAGAGGCGATGCCATCAGCAGCGTGGCGAATCTCAGTCTCGTCCAACTGCGGGAGCGCGTCAGCGGCACCGATCTGCCGGAGTACGAGCACGCGGCCGAAGGCCCCTGCCGGGTGGCCGTGTTGGGGGCGGCGCTGGGCGAGCGTCTGCGACTCGACGAGTCCGCACTCGCTGGGATGGAGCTCATGGGAGTCTATGAGCACCCGGAGGGGCTCCTTGCCGCCACGGCTCGGGACGCTCCAGACCTTCTCCTCTTCGACTGCCCCACCGTTCACCCGGATCAGGTGCGGGAGCTCGGCCACCTGCTCGTCCAGTCCGGGGCACCCCGAGCCATCCTCGTCTACCACTTCGCCAGCCGAACGACCTTGGAGCGTCTCGACGCCCGGCGCATTCTGACCAAGCGCGCTCCTGTGGACGCCGCGGAGCTCCGTCGCTGGTGCCTCGCCCTGCACCAGAGCGACCGGGTCGTCGCCCAGCGCCACACGGTGCCAGCCGAAGGCGTGGATATCTCGCTCCCCATCCCCCCGCGCCGCTTCGCTGAGGGCGAGCTCGCCCGCATTGCCGCCGCCTCTCCCAGCCTTCGCTGCGAATGCCCTCACCACCTGGCTGACCTGGTCTCGGCACTCGCCGCCTTCGAGGGCTACTGCGAGGAGTGCGAGTCCCGCCACGCGGACGATGCTGCACTCCATGCCTTCATCCATGCAGCCACCGCCCATGCCCGGGCGCTCATGGAGACCGCGCTGGCGCGCGTGGTTGCGGCGGAGGGGATCGAGATCGAGCCGGCCGCAGGAGATTCGGCCCTTGCGGGCGGTGATCTGGCCGAGGTTTGGCGAAGGCGATAGGATCCAGTCCCGCCACCGTCCTGTCAGCGAGGAGACGCCATGCCGCCGGACGCCGCGGCCCATCTCTCCTGCCTCATCGTCGACGATTCAGACGGCGCGTTGGGGTCACTGAACCAGAATGACAGCGGGCCGCGGCGAGGCGCGCGATGAAGGTCCGTCCCCCCGTGGCGGGTTAAACTACCGGCTCGCGCCCAGTCCGCCGCCCCTGCGGCGCCCGGCATCCATCCCCGAGAGACTTGAGACTCCCAGCATGATCTCGCTCCTGGACTATGGCGCGGGCAATGTCCGCAGCCTGCGTAACGCCATCCATGCCCTCGGCTTCGAGCTGACCGACATCGAGCGGCCCTCCGATATCCTGAAGGCCGAGCGCCTGATCTTCCCCGGCGTCGGGGCCTTCGGGGCGGCCATGGAGCGTCTGCACCGGTTGGGGTATGTGGAGCCGCTCAAGGAGTACCTGGGGGCCGGGCGCCCCTATTTCGGGATCTGCATCGGGCTCCAGACCCTGTTCGAGGGGAGCGAGGAGTCCCCGGGTGTGGCGGGGCTCGGGGTCATCCCAGGATGGATCCGGCGCTTCGATGGGCAGGGGCTCTCGGTGCCTCACATGGGCTGGAATGGGGTGCGGGTGGAGCGTCCCTCCCCGCTCTTCGCCGACTACAGCGGGGAGAAGCTCTATTTCGTTCACTCGTATCACGCCGTGCCGGGTCCGGAGAATGCGGACTGGCGTCTTGCGACCACCGATTACGGCCAGCCTTTTCTAAGCGCCGTCCAGCGGGGCCGGGTGGCGGCGGTGCAGTTCCACCCGGAGAAGAGCGGGGCGGCGGGGCTCAGGCTCCTTAAGCATTTCCTGGCCGGGGAGGAGGGCGGCGAGCTGTCCCCCGATGTCCGGCGCGCGGCCGCCGAGCCCACCCGCTTCGCCAAGCGGATCATCGCGTGTCTGGACGTGCGCACCAACGACCAGGGGGACCTGGTGGTGACCAAGGGCGATCAGTACGACGTGCGCGAAAAGGCCGGCGACCGGGATGTACGCAACCTGGGCAAGCCCGTGGACTTGGCGAGCCGGTACTTCGAAGAGGGGGCGGACGAGGTCGCCTTCCTCAACATCACCGCCTTCCGCGACTTCCCGCTCGCCGACCAGCCGATGCTGGAGGTCCTGAAGCGGACCTCGGAGCGGGTATTCGTGCCGCTGACCATCGGCGGCGGCATCCGCGCCTTCACGGACGCCGATGGCCGGCACTACTCGGCGCTGGACGTGGCCCACGCGTATTTCCGCTCCGGGGCGGATAAGGTCTCCATCGGCTCGGACGCGGTCGAAACGGTCGAGCGCTATCGCGTCCGGGGCGGCAAGGACGGCACGAGCGCCATCGAGGAGATCGCCCGGGTCTACGGCAACCAGGCCGTGGTGATCTCGATCGACCCGCGCCGGGTCTATGTGGCCTCGCCGGCGGCCACGCCCCACTTCACGGTGCGAACCAAGACCCCGGGTCCTAACGGTGAAGGGTATTGCTGGTTCCAGTGCACCGTGAAGGGCGGCCGCGAGGGTCGCGACGTGGATGCGGTGGAGCTGGCACGGGCCTGCCAGGACCTCGGGGCCGGAGAGATCCTGCTGAACAGTATCGACCGGGACGGGACTGGCACAGGCTTCGACCTGGAGCTGATCCGGGCCGTGAGCGAGGCGGTGAGCATCCCGGTGATCGCCTCCAGCGGGGCAGGGCGCGTCGAGCATTTTTCCGAGGTCTTCGAGGCCACGGGTGTGGAGGCGGCCCTGGCTGCCGGGATCTTCCATCGCCGGGAGGTGCCGATCCAGGCGGTCAAAGCGCATCTGCGGTTGGCGGGGGTCGAGACCCGGGCTTAACGCCGGGTCGCGCCTCCAGGGTGCGGCAAGAGTCGGAGGGCGTGAGGTGCGGGTGCTGTCCGAAACCTGGTGGGGCCGACAGGGTCGATTGCACCCGCAGGCGGTCTGCCCATGGCCCGCCGCCCTCGGTTCGGGCAGGCGCATCGCTTGGAGGCCGATCCTGGTGGCGCTTTGCGTCCTGGTCCTGGCCGGCTGCGCCGCCGGTGGCGGTCGGGGTCTGGGCACGGCCAAGCCGCCGGTCGGGGTCTCCCGGGATCAGCTTCTCTCCACGGTCGCCGCCTGTCATCTGCTCCGGGTCGGGCAGAATATGGACAACACAGTGACCGATGCCACGGTCCTGGTCGCTGCCAAGCGTTACGGCTACGCCATCGAGGAGGTCGTTCAGCGGGCCAACCGGATGGTCCTGGAATACCGGACCCGGGGAGTCGTCCTGGGAAGGCTTACACTCCAGTCCTGTGCGGAGCTTGCCGCCTTCACCGGGGTGCAGCCCGCCCTGGTCCGTTTCGACACGAGCAGCCGGCCGCGGGCGGTCTGGGTCCGGGTGGATGGGGCCGAGATCGGGGACGGATTCGCAGAGCGGGTGATTCGGGAGCTGCGGGACAACCGGGCGGTCGGTCTCGTCATCAACAGTCCCGGTGGCTCGGTCCTGGAGGCGCGCAAGCTCGGGCGCTATCTGCGCGCCAATGGGCTGCGTACCGCGGTGGATCGGACCTGCACCTCCGCCTGTATCGACGTGCTGGCTGGCGGTGCGGAGCGTTATGCCACCCCGGCCGCCCGGCTCGGCGTCCATCGGAGCAAGGTCCCGAGCCGCTACAGCAGCCACGAAGGGGGGCAGCTCTATGTGGCGGAATCCTTCCGCTACCTCCGGGAGATGGGGGTTGATGCAGACGTGGCCATCGCCGCGGCCTCGATCCCTCATGACATGCTGCTCCTGATCCCGCTCTCCGATGCCTTGAAGACGCAGCTCGTCACCGCCGTCGTCGAGGGGCTTTAACACCGGATCACGCCTTTCTGAGATCGACCGCGCTTTCCACGACCGCCTCGCGTTGTGCAAGACCTCACAGATTGGGATGGATCCTGTCGCTAACATCGCAAGATTGGGGTATCTGCGTCCGTTTGCGGTCCAGATGCTTGCGGTGCCGGGGGCAATTCCCGAATGCGACCCTGATTCCGGCCATCCCAACCCGGTGCCGGAGTGCGCCCCTGGACCGCCGCCCGACACCTCCCTGGCGCCTGGCGTCGGATGCACCCACGCCTGAAGGTCCTTCGCCCCATGAGCGCACTCCGACGCAGCAGTCTCGCCGCTCGTCCTCGTTTCGTTCATTCCCGGCCCGATTCTCTCTCCCCGGCTGATCCTGTCCTGCGTCCCCGCCTGCCCGCGTGTGCCTGGTCGCTGCCGGCCGGCCTGGTCGCCGCGGCCCTGGCAGGCCTGTC
>JBGSOR010000549.1:0-21723 GCA_041738985.1 Chromatiaceae bacterium
GTTCCGCGCCGGTCTCGGCCGGGCGCGCCTCCTGGGGCGGTTCCAGGTAATCCCGAACACAGTGACCTGGATTCTCGACGTGGCCCACAATCGCGAGTCGGCAGCGGCCTTGGCGGAGAACCTGCGGGGATTCCGCCGCGAGGGCCGGGTCCGGGCGGTGTTGGGGGTGCTGCAGGATAAGGATCCGGGGGCGCTCGTCGCGCCCCTGTTGCCGCTGGTGGACGGCTGGCTCTTGAGCGCGAGCGTGGACTCTCGGGCCATGCCTGCGGAGGACCTGGCCGCCCGGGTTGAGGGACTGATCCCCCAGGACCGGGTCCGGGTTTTGCCGGCGGTCGGGGCCGCTTTGGATCTTGCGCTCTCGGACTCGGCCCCAGGTGACTGTCTTCTGGTGTACGGATCCTTCACGACGGTCGCAGAGGCGCTGGTCCATCGGGGCGAGGGCCTCTGACCTGCTGGTATACTGTCGCGTCTTGGCCCCGGCCGCCCTTTTGGCCGGGAAACCATGGGTCCCCGAGCCTGCCGGCCGATCGCCGGTTGCGGGAAAGCGGAGTCGAGGATTATGCGAGAAGGTGCCAAGCAGCGTTTGGTGGGCGCGACGGTGATCGTCGCCCTGGCGGTTATCTTCGTGCCCATGTTCTTCGAGAAGGGGCATAGGGACGACCTGCCGCCGATCGGTGGAGCGGTCCCGGAGGCCCCGGCCTTTGACCCCAGCATCAAGTCGGAGATCTTTCTGGGCCCTGGAGACTCGGGGGTCGGGGGGCTCGACAGCTCCCAGCTCACCGATTCGCAACCGCTGGCCCTGCCCGCCAGCGGGGACCCGGAGCCTGCCCCGACGAACGAGGCTCCGATGGTGCTTGAGCCCCCGCCGCCGGAGCCGGCCGACGAGGATGCGCAACCCGCCGGCCGGGGGCAGGGTGGGCCTGCTTCCGCTAGGCCCACCCAGGTTACCCCCGAGCCTGTCCCAGTCCGCGGGGCGAGCGACGGGATGCCATCCTGGGTCATCCAGGTCGCGAGCGTGGCGACCCGGGAAGGGGCTGCGGAGCTGGAGAGCAAGCTAAAGGCCGGCGGATTCTCCGCCTTTGTCGAGAAGGCAGAGGTCAACGGTAAGCTCTACTACCGGGTTCGGGTCGGCCCCGAGGTGGACCGCGCCCGGGCGGAGCAAACCGCGGCCAGTCTGCGCACGCGCTTCAAGCTCGATACCCTAATCAAGAATTATCCATGAGCGCACAGGTACCGTTCGAGCGGATGCCGCACGGGAGCAATGGAGAGACACGATGAACTGGGTCGATTACACCATCCTCGGGGTCATCCTGATCTCCGCCCTCATCGGATTGGGCCGCGGGCTGATCCGCGAGGTCCTGTCCCTCGCGGTGTGGATCGCCGCCCTAGGCGGGGCCTGGCTTTACCACCGGGACGTGGCGGAGATGCTCACGGCCCAGATCTCGAACCCCTCGGCACGGCTTGCCGTGGCCTTCGTCCTGGTGGTCCTCGGCATCCTGATCCTGGGCGCCATCCTCGGGGCCATCCTGACCGCCATCGTGGCCAAGACCCGGCTTACGGGCCTGAATCGGGCCCTGGGATTTCTCTTCGGTGCGGCGCGGGGCGTGGTGCTGGTCTCGATGGCGGTTTTCCTGGGCGCACTCACGCCGATGCCCGACGAGACTTGGTGGAAGGAGTCCCGGACGATCGCCCAGTTCCGCGTCGCCTCGGACTGGATGTTGAGCCTGGTGCCGGCCGAGATCCGGGACCAGCTAAAAAGGGTCTGATCGGCGGAAGGAGCTTGGCATAGATGGCGGCGGTTGCGGAGCCCCTGGTCCTGGGGTAGCTTCGAGCGTTTATCGATTCCTCCCTTTTCGGCGTCCGCCCGGGTGCGCGCCGAGCGAGGTTCTCATGTGCGGCATCGTCGGTATCGTCGGCAAGAGCCCGGTCAACCAGTCGCTTTACGACGCCCTGCTGGTGCTTCAGCACCGCGGTCAGGACGCGGCGGGGATCGTCACCTGTGAGGGCGAGAAGCTCCATCTTCGCAAAGACACCGGGTTGGTCCGGGATGTCTTTCGCACCCGCAATATGATCCAGCTCCGCGGCGAGATGGGCGTTGGCCATGTTCGGTACCCCACAGCCGGGGCGGTCGGCTCTGCCGAGGCCCAGCCTTTCTATGTCAACTCCCCGTACGGCATCGTGCTGGCCCATAACGGCAACCTGACCAATGCCGAGGACCTGAAGCGCGACCTCTTCGTCGACGATCTGCGCCATATCAACACCGAGTCGGACTCGGAGATCTTGCTCAACGTCTTCGCCCACGAGCTCCAGGTCCAGGGAAAGCTCCGCATCGACGAGCAGGACATCTTCCGTGCGGTGGCGGGGGTGCACCGACGTTGCCGCGGCGGCTATGCGGCCGTGGCCATGATCCCGGGCTTCGGCGTCTTCGCCTTCCGGGACCCCCATGGGATTCGTCCTCTGATCTACGGGCGGCGGGAAACGGACCGGGGCACCGAGTACATGATCGCCTCCGAGTCAGTGGCCCTGAACACCTTAGGCTTCACCCTGATCGCGGACCTGGCCCCCGGCGAGGCGGTCGTCATCAGTGTGGACGGTGCCCTTTACACAAAGCAGTGTGCGGTCGCCCCGATCCTCTCACCCTGCATCTTCGAGTTCGTTTATCTCGCCCGTCCGGACTCCATCGTCGACAACATCTCCGTGCACAAGGCCCGCTCCCGCATGGGCAAGCGTCTGGCCGCCAAGATCAAGCGCGATTGGTCGGACAAGCCCATCGACGTCGTCATCCCCATCCCGGATACCAGCCGTACGGCCGCACTCCAGCTCGCCAATCAGCTGGGCCTCTCCTATTCCGAGGGGTTCATCAAGAACAGGTATATCGGGCGGACCTTCATCATGCCGGGTCAGAAGGTGCGCAAGCAGTCCGTGCGCCAGAAGCTCAACGCGATCGACCTGGAGTTCAAGAAGAAGAACGTACTGCTGGTGGACGACTCCATCGTGCGCGGGACGACCTCCCAGCAGATCATTCAGATGGCCCGGGACGCGGGGGCCAACAAGGTCTTTTTCGCCTCCGCGGCCCCGCCGGTGCGTTACCCCAACGTCTATGGCATCGATATGCCGGCAGCGAGCGAGCTGATCGCCCATGAGCGGACCGTCGACGAGGTGGCTCGGCTCCTGGGTGCCGACGGGCTGATCTACCAGGATCTGGAGGACTTGATACAAGCGGTCCAAAAAAAGGGCAAGAGTCATGTGGACCGCTTCGACTGCTCGGTCTTCGACGGGGACTATGTGACCGGGGACGTGACCCCCGGCTACCTGGAGCACCTCGAGGCCCACCGTAACGACGGTGCCAAGGAGAACCGCTCCCGGCACACCGAGGGCACCATTGATCTCCACAACTCAGTCTGACGACCCTAGGGACGGGGAAGGACGGGACTGGTCCCACCTGGACTTTGCCACCCGTGCCGTGCGCACGGGCCACCGCCGAACCCCGGAGGGGGAGCACGCGGAGCCCATCTTCGCGACCTCTAGCTTTGTCTTCCGAAACGCTGCAGAGGCCGCTGCCCGCTTCGCCGGGGAGTCCCCCGGCAACATCTACTCAAGGTTTACCAATCCCACGGTCCGCGCCTTCGAGGAGCGGCTCGCCTCCCTGGAGGGCGGTCAGTCCTGTGTGGCCACCTCATCCGGCATGTCCGCCATCCTGGCCGTCTGCATGGGGCTCCTACAGTCCGGGGACCACATCGTCGCCTCCCGCAGCCTGTTCGGCAGCACGACCCTGCTGTTCAACAAGTACCTGAGCCGCTTCAGCATCGGGACGACCTATGTGCCCTTGAGCGACCCAGCGGCCTGGGAGGCCGCGATCCGTGGGGAGACTCGCCTCCTCTTCTGCGAGACCCCGTCCAACCCGCTCACCGAGATGGCGGACCTGCGCGAGCTGGCGGAGATCGCCCACCGCCATGACTGTCTGCTCGCGGTGGACAACTGCTTCTGCACCCCGGCGCTCCAGCGTCCCCTGGAGCTGGGCGCGGACCTGGTTATCCACTCCGCCACCAAGTACCTTGACGGCCAGGGCCGCTGCGTGGGCGGGGCGGTGGTCGGCGATCGTAAGCTGGTGGGGGAGGAGGTCTTCGGGGTACTGCGCACCGCCGGGCCGACCATGAGCCCCTTCAACGCCTGGGTCTTCCTCAAGGGACTTGAGACCCTGAGTCTGCGCATGGAGGCCCACTCCCGAGGCGCCGCGGCCCTGGCGGACTGGCTTGCCGCCCAGCCGGCCGTGGAGCGGGTCTATTACCCCGGCCGTGCCGACCACCCACAGCACGGACTGGTTGGCACCCAGCTCTCCTCCGGCGGCGGAATCGTTTCCTTCGACGTCCGCGGCGGTCGGACGGGCGCCTGGAGCCTGGTCGACGCGACCCGTCTCGTCTCGATTACGGCCAATCTTGGCGATGTCAAGACCACGATCACCCACCCCGCGAGCACTACCCATGGCCGTCTAAGCGCCGAGGACCGGGCTGCCGCAGGGATCGGCGAGGGGCTCTTGCGGGTGGCGGTGGGGCTGGAATCCCTTGCCGACATCCAGGCCGATCTGGCGCGGGGGCTGGTGCTGGCGCCAACCGGCTAACCTCGGGGACGTGGCCCTAGCGCGCTCGCGCTCCGGCAGCATCCGGCCGATTTGTCTTGACAAGCGGCAGCTCGGGCCTAGAATAACATCCATATGGATGTCATTCGGATGTCCTGTGGATGGTAGGCGGCCCACATGAGCGTACACGACATTCGGCAGAAGGTCAGCGAGACCGAGAAGATCACGATCAATCTCGGACTCGTGGATCTCGGACAAATCGACCTCTTGGTGCAGGAGGGTTTTTACTCCAACCGCACCGATCTGATTCGCACGGCGATCCGCAACCAGTTGTCCACGCACGCCGAAGCGGTTCGCCAGACCGTCGCCCGTAAGAGCCTGGTGCTCGGACTCCAGCATTATTCGCGCACCGATCTGGAAGCGGTGCAGAGGGCGGGTCAGAAACTGCAGATCCAGGTCTTGGGCCTGGTCAGCATTGGCGCCGATGTGCCGCCGGAGCTGGCTCTTGCCACGATCGAATCGGTGGTCGTCCTTGGTGCCCTGCATGCCAGTCCCGCCGTCAAGAATGCCCTCGCCGGGCGCATCCGATAATCTGAAAAAAGGATCGGCCCCATGAAGACATACAACAACCTGATCGCTGGGATGCACGAGGCGATGTCGCTGCTGCAACAAGACGGCCCCGGCGCAGCGACCGTCAGGATTCAGCAAACGCTACGGGGCCTGATGCCGGAAGGGGCGCCGTTCCGCGACGACTTGGCGCCGGGCGCGTTGCGCGACATCGATCCGGCGTCGTCCACGAAAGCCGACAACATGGCTGGGGCCAGCGGATTCGTCCCCGACTTGCTGGCCAGGTTGGGCATCGACGCGCCGGCGGACGCGGCGAGATTCGAGCTGCCGACCTTGACGCGGCGAATCGATGTGCAGCGAGACGACCGTGCGCTCGCTCGGGGCGAGCTTCTGGCCGGCTCGTTCACCAATCATGCGGGCACCCGCGCTTATAAGCTGTACGTCCCGACCGCCTATCGCGGTCAGCCATTGCCGCTGGTCGTCATGTTGCACGGCTGCACCCAGACCCCGGACGACTTCGCCGCTGGCACCCGTTTCAATATCCTCGCGGAAGAAGAGCCCTGCCTAGTGCTGTATCCGGCGCAGGCGCAGTCTGCCAATGGATCGAGGTGCTGGAGATGGTTCAATGCTGCGGATCAGCAGCGCGATCAGGGCGAGCCATCTCTCATTGCCGGTATGACACAGGAGATCGTCGCGACATATGGCGTGGATCCGGCCCAAGTCTACATCGCCGGTCTGTCGGCAGGCGGTGCGATGGCACTCGTCATGGCCACCACCTATCCCGAGCTCTATGCGGCGGCCGGCAGCCACTCCGGTGTGCCCTATGCGGCCGCCAATGACCTACCGTCCGCCCTGGCAGCCATGAGAGGCGCTGGCGCGCCGGCCGCCAACGAGTGCCTGAAAGGGAAACCGATCATCGTGTTCCACGGCGATTGCGACGACACCGTCCATCCAATCAACAGTGATCGCATCGTGGCTCAGGCGATGCCGCCGCGGGGGGTGACGCAGATACACAAAGGACAGGCCGGGGGCGGCTACGCCTACACCCGAACGCTCCACGAAGGTCCCGACGGCGAGGTCGTGGCCGAGCAATGGACAGTACATGGTGCCGGACACGCCTGGTCCGGCGGCAGTCGCGGCGGCAGCTTCACCGATGGCAAGGGACCCGACGCTTCTCGGGAAATGATGCGCTTTTTTGTGGCTCGGTCGAAACCGGCGAAGCCATAGCCGCCGCTAGTCCGGTATCGCCGATTCCCAGCCGCGGGAGCTCGTTGACGGACAGTCGGAAAGGCCAGGATCGATTCGCCGGAAGGGGCTCTCCCCGTTGGCTGCCTGGCCCTCTGGATCATATCGCTACCCCATGGCATCGAGCCCCAGCTCCGCCCAAAGGCGCAGCGTCGGTGCGGACTGGTTCATGGTGTAGAAGTGCAGCCCCGGCGCGCCGCCGCTCAGCAGGTGGCGGCATAGGCGCAACACCACCTCGTGTCCCAGCTCGCGGATCGACTCCAGGTCGTCCCCGTAGCCCTCCAGGCGGCGGCGTACCCAGCGGGGGATCTCCGCCCCGCAGACGTCCGAGAAGCGAGCCAACTGGGAGTAGTTGGTGATCGGCATGATGCCAGGGACGATGGGGATCTCGATGCCCTGGGCGCGGCAGGCATCGACGAAGCCGAAATAGGCGTCTGCGTTATAGAAGTACTGGGTGATGGCGGCATTGGCCCCGGCCTCCACCTTGCGCCGGAAGTTTTCCAGATCCTTGGCGGGGTTGGGTGCCTGGGGGTGGTACTCCGGGTAGGCGGCCACCTCGATGTGAAAGTGTCCGCCGTGCTCCGCCCGGATGAAGTCCACCAACTCGTTGGCATAGCGGAAGTCCCCGGATGCACCGACGCCCATGCCGGACGGCAGGTCGCCGCGTAGCGCGACGATGCGGCGGATACCCCGCTCCCGATAATCTCGGAGGATGCCCCGGACCTCGTCCCGCTCGGATCCGATACAGGCCAGGTGGGGGGCGGTGTCGATGCCCTGGCCGACGAGCCAGGCGACCGTCTCGAAGGTGCGCTCTCGGGTGGAGCCCCCTGCCCCGTAGGTGACGGAGAAATACTCGGGACCCGCTGCGTTAAGCTCGCGGATCGTAGTCTTGAGCTTCTCCATCCCCTCGGGTGTTTTTGGTGGGAAGAGCTCGAAGCTGAAGCTGGGTTCGGAGCCGGTCTGCAGCGACATGGGCTTGAGGCCTCCAGCCTCCAGCCCCCGGCCTCCAGCCGGGACAACGAGGGGGACCCGTTCTCCCGGCTGGAGGCCGGCGGCCGGTGGTGTTGATGTTCGGTCGTTTCGGGATACCTACCGTCCGCCCAACTGCCCGGCGGCTCGATCCTGCCCCGGCGCGAAGCGCCGGCCGACGGCTCGCGGCATGGCCGTCCGCCTAGTAGCGGTAATGCTCCGGCTTGTACGGCCCTTCTACCGGCACGCCGATATAGTCCGCCTGGCCTTTGCTCAAGGTAGTGAGCCGGGCACCGATCTTACCCAGGTGCAGGCGCGCCACCTCTTCATCCAGCTTCTTGGGCAGGATATAGACGCCAATCGGGTAGTTCTCCGTGCGGGCATAAAGCTCGATCTGAGCCAGTACCTGGTTGGTGAAGCTCGCCGACATCACGAAGCTCGGATGCCCCGTCGCGCAGCCTAGGTTCACCAGGCGGCCCTTGGCGAGCAGGATGATCCGCTTGGCGGGTTTCCCGTCCATTGGGGGGAAAATGACGTGATCCACTTGGGGCTTGATCTCTTCCCATTCGTACTTCGAGATGCCGGCGATGTCGATCTCGTTGTCGAAGTGCCCGATGTTGCAGACGATGGCCTGGTCTTTCATGGCGGCCATGTGGTCGTGGGTGATGATCCCCAGGTTGCCGGTGGCGGTGACGAAGATGTCCGCCAGGGGGGCCGCATCGTCCATGGTGACGACGCGGAAGCCCTCCATCGCCGCCTGCAGGGCGCAGATGGGGTCGATTTCGGAGACCCAGACGGTGGCGCCCAAGCCGCGCAGAGACTGCGCGCTGCCCTTGCCCACGTCGCCGTAGCCGCAGACCATGGCGATCTTGCCCGCGATCATCACGTCGGTGGCGCGCTTGATCCCGTCCACCAGGGACTCGCGGCAGCCGTAGAGGTTGTCGAACTTGGACTTGGTGACCGAGTCGTTCACGTTCATGGCGGGGAAGAGCAGGGTCCCCGCCTTGAACATCTCGTAGAGGCGATGCACCCCGGTGGTGGTTTCCTCGGTGACACCCTTGATCCCCTCCGCCGTTAGGTGCCAGTGTCGCGGGTCGCGCTCGAGCTGGCGGGAAAGCACGCCCAGGATGGCGGTCCATTCCTCGTTGTCGTCCGGGGTGGGGGATGGGACCTTACCGGCCTTCTCGTACTCCACGCCCTTGTGGACCAGCAGCGTGGCGTCGCCGCCGTCGTCCAGGATCATATTCGGGCCGCGACCGTCCGGCCAGTTGAGCACCTGCTCGGTGCACCACCAATACTCCTCCAGGGTCTCGCCCTTCCAGGCATAGACCGGTATGCCGGCCGCCGCGATAGCGGCGGCGGCGTGGTCCTGGGTCGAGAAGATGTTGCAGGAGGCCCAGCGGACCTGGGCGCCGAGCTCCACCAGGGTCTCGATCAGCACCGCGGTCTGGATGGTCATGTGCAGGCTGCCGGTGACGCGCGCGCCGGTCAGGGGTTTGGACTGCCCGTATGTCTTGCGCAGGGCCATCAGCCCCGGCATCTCGGTCTCGGCGATGCGGATTTCCTTGCGGCCCCAATCGGCCAGGGACATGTCCGCAACCTTGTAGTCGATGAGCTCACTCATGGGTTTAATCTCCAGTGTTAAACGTGAGTGAGCGCCGTTGCAAGAGTCGACCCGGTCGCCGAGCCTGGCCGGGTCCCGCGGGTCCCCGGTCGCAACGCTCCTCGGCGGCAAGGTGTTCGAGAGTCGATGGCCTGAGTCAGCGCGCGAACAACGCGAACAATATCCCTATTATCCTTCGCGTTTTTTCGCGCTCTTGGCGTTCTTCGCGTACCGATGAGCCTCTAGATGCCAGCGGCGGCGCGCAGCATGTCGGCCTTGTCGGTGCGCTCCCAGGTGAAGCCTGGCTCGTTGCGCCCGAAATGCCCGTAAGCGGCCGTGGATCGGTACTTGATCAGGTCCTTGTTGCCCAGATCGAGCATGCGGATGATGCCGTAGGGGCGCAGGTCGAAGTGCTCCCGGATCAGGTCGATGATCCGGTGCTCGCTGACGTTGGCGGTGCCGAAGGTGTCGATGGACACGGAGGTTGGCTCGGCCACCCCGATGGCGTAGGAGACCTGAATCTCGCACTTGTCGGCCAGGCCAGCGGCGACGACGTTCTTAGCGACGTAGCGGCCGGCGTAGGCGGCCGAGCGGTCGACCTTGGACGGATCCTTGCCGGAGAAGGCGCCACCGCCGTGACGGGCCATGCCGCCGTAGGTGTCCACGATGATCTTGCGCCCGGTGAGACCGCAATCGCCGACCGGTCCGCCGATCACGAACTTGCCGGTGGGATTGATGTGGTACTTGGTCTCGTTCTTGAGCCAGCCGGTCTCGGCCAGTACGGGCTTGACGATCTCCTCCATGATCGCCTCGTGGAGCATGCTCTGGCTCACCTCCGGGCTATGCTGGGTGGAGAGCACCACGGCCTGGACCGCCACGGGCTTGCCATCCTCGTAGCGGAAGGTGATCTGGGACTTGGCGTCCGGACGCAGCCAGGGCAGGGTGCCGTTCTTGCGCACCTCGGCCTGACGCTTGCAGAGCCGGTGGGCGTAGTCGATCGGCGCGGGCATCAGGAGATCGGTTTCGTTCGTCGCGTAGCCGAACATGAGTCCCTGGTCCCCCGCACCCTGGGCCTCTTCGGTCTCCCGGTCGACACCCTGGTTGATGTCCCGGGACTGCTCGCCTAAGGCCACGAGCACGCCACAGGTGTGTCCATCGAAACCCACCTCGGAGTTGTCGTAGCCGATCTCGTTGACAACCCGGCGAACGACCTTCTCGTAATCGATCTTAAGGTCCGCGTCCGTCAGGGTGATCTCCCCAGCCAGCATCACGAAGCCCGTCTTCACCAGCGTCTCGCAGGCCACGCGCGCCTTCGTGTGATTGGGGTCGCGCCGGTAGATCTCGTCGAGCACCGCATCGGAGATCTGGTCGGCCATCTTGTCGGGGTGGCCTTCGGAAACTGACTCGGACGTAAAGATATAGTCTTTGCTCATGGTCCTGGGATCGCGAATTGGCGGGAGGTGGTCGGTGGAGATAAGCGGACAAGGATAACGGCTACGCGCCCCGAAAACGAGTGGCTCCGGGGCTAAGACGGCTGAACGGGCTTGGAATCCCGTCGAGATTGAGTAACATGGCCATCGACTCTCGACTCTCGACTCTCGACTCTCGACTCTCGACTCTCGACCGAATCCGGAGGACAGCCATGGTGTCCCTGAATACCCCCGTCTGCGACTTCGGCGCACCGGCACCCGATTTTTCTCTCCCTGGCGTGGACGGTCGGGTCTGGACCCGCGACGACTGCAAGGGCGAGCGCGGACTCCTGGTGATGTTCATCTGCAACCACTGTCCCTACGTCAAGGCGGTCCGGGAGCGCATCGTCCGGGATACGCGGGACCTCGCGGCGCTGGGCGTCGGCTGCGTCGGCATCATGTCCAACGACCCCGCGGACTACCCGGAGGACTCCTTCGACAACATGCGCCGGGTGGCGGCGGAGCTGGCCTTCCCTTTCCCCTATCTGCTCGATGAAACCCAGGATGTGGCCCGGGCCTACGGGGCGGTCTGCACCCCGGACTTTTTCGGCTACAACGCGGACCTGGGTCTCCAGTACCGCGGTCGTTTGGACTCGAGCCGTAAGGAAACGGCCCCCGAGGGGGCGCGCCGGGACCTGTTCGAGGCCATGCGCCAGGTCGCCGAGACCGGTCGTGGCCCTGAGGACCAGGTCCCGAGTATCGGCTGCTCGATCAAGTGGAGATCCGGCTAAACGCGGCCGGCTTGGGTGGAACAGGCTCGGGAATCCGGAGTCCCGTCGTCGTGATCGAGGATCGGCGCCTCCTGTTCGGCGTCGCAGGTATCGAGCACGTCAATCCAGAATATTCGCAACAAATAAAATAACTGATAGAAGGCATAAGATTGTTTAGATGTCCCTGTGAGGCCCTTTCGGCCACAATAGGCGCCCTTTGGTGAGCCCGCGACCGGGCGGCGCCGACCAGGGGCATGCACCGGTCCGGATTCCCCGACCCTGGCGCGGACCCAGGGTTACAGCCCGCAACTGCTAGTCCCGCAACCTCTCCCAGGTTCCGTGCCGCTTACCGGTTTCCTCGCCGCCCGCCAGGTCCGCCCGACGGCGGGGGCCGCGCAATACCTTCTGCCACAACAAAGACTTCAGGAGGGGCTATGTCCTCACGCAGAGAGCTCGCTAATGCCATTCGTGCACTCAGCATGGATGCGGTTCAGAAGGCCAACTCGGGCCATCCCGGTGCACCGATGGGCATGGCGGACATCGCCGAGGTCCTGTGGAACGACTTCATGAGGCACAATCCGGCCAACCCCCATTGGGTGGACCGGGACCGCTTCGTGCTGTCCAACGGACATGGCTCCATGTTGCTGTATTCCCTGCTGCATCTGACCGGCTATGAGCTGGGCATCGCCGATCTGATGCAGTTCCGCCAGCTGCACTCCCGTACCCCTGGGCATCCGGAGTATGGCTATGCCCCGGGCGTGGAGACCACCACCGGCCCCCTGGGCCAGGGCATCACCAACGCGGTGGGCATGGCCTTGGCGGAGAAGGTCCTGGCGGCCCAATTCAACCGTCCTGGCCACGAGATCGTCGACCACTACACCTATGCCTTCTTAGGCGATGGCTGTCTTATGGAGGGCATTTCCCACGAGGCCTGCTCGCTGGCTGGGGCACTGGGTTTGGGGAAGCTGATAGCCATCTACGACGACAACAACATCTCCATCGACGGCGAGGTGCGCGGCCACGGCAGCACCCCAGGTTGGTTCCTGGACGATACCCCCAAGCGGTTCGAGGCCTACGGCTGGCACGTCATCCCGCGGGTGGATGGACACGATGCCGAAGCGGTCAACGCGGCCATCGAGGAGGCGCGCGACGTGGCGGACCGGCCCTCGCTGATTTGCTGCCAGACCATCATCGGTTTCGGCTCCCCCAACAAGCAGGGCAAGGAGGAGTGCCACGGAGCTGCGTTAGGCGCCGACGAGGTGGCCTTGACCCGCGAGGCACTGGGCTGGAACCATCCGCCTTTCGAGATCCCGGCAGATATCTATGCCGGCTGGTCCGCTAAGGACCGGGGCGCCAAGACCGAGTCCGACTGGGACCGGCGTTTTGCCGCCTACGCCGAGGCCTATCCTGTCGAGGCCGCGGAATACAAGCGCCGCATGGCCGGTGAGCTCCCGTCCGATTGGGCCGCTCAAGCCGACGCGTTCGTTGCCTCCGTGGCCGAGAAGGCCGAGACCATTGCCTCCCGTAAGGCGTCCCAGAACGCGCTGAACGGTTTCGGCCCACTGCTCCCTGAGCTGTTGGGCGGCTCTGCGGACTTGGCAGGCTCCAACCTGACACTCTGGAAGGGCTGCAAGGGCGTGGGTAAGGGCGACGCTGGCGCCGGCAACTACATCTACTACGGGGTGCGCGAGTTTGGCATGTCGGCCATCATGAACGGCATTGCCCTGCACGGAGGCTTCGTCCCCTACGGCGCCACCTTTCTGATGTTCTCCGAGTACGCCCGCAACGCCCTGCGCATGGCCGCGCTGATGAAGATTCCGAGCATTTTCGTCTACACTCACGATTCCGTGGGCTTGGGCGAGGACGGGCCCACCCACCAACCGGTGGAGCAGATCCCGACCTTGCGTATGATCCCCAACATGGGCGTCTGGCGCCCCTGCGATGCGGTGGAGTCTGCGGTCGCCTGGCGGCTGGCTATCGAGCGCAAGACGGGGCCTTCGTGCCTCGTCTTCTCGCGCCAGAATCTTGCTCACATGGCCCGCACCCCGGAGCAGATTGCGGACATCGCCCGCGGCGGCTATGTGCTGCGCGACTGTGCCGGCACCCCGGACGCCATTCTGATCGCCACCGGATCCGAGGTGGAGCTAGCGGTTAAGGCGGCGGAGGCGATGCCCGACAAGGCGGTGCGGGTGGTCTCCATGCCCTCGACCGATGCCTTCGACGCCCAGGATGCGGACTACAAGGAGTCGGTCCTGCCCAAAGCTGTTGCCGCCCGGGTGGCCGTCGAGGCGGCAGTCACAGCCGGCTGGTGGAAGTACGTGGGGAGCGGCGGTGCCGTGGTCGGAATCGACCGTTTCGGGGAGTCCGCCCCGGCCGGCGCACTCTTTAAGGAATTCGGTTTCACGGTCGAGCATGTGGTCGCCGCAGTGCGGGGCGTCCTCTGAGGCTATTTCCAAGGATCCCCGCGGGAGGGCACACTCCGGCCGGCCAGCCGGGGAGCCCCCCAAAGACTCGGATCCTCGTCCAACACTTTACCCACTGACAGGAGCACTTCCCCATGTCAATCAAAGTCGGCATCAACGGTTTCGGCCGCATCGGGCGCATGGTCTTCCGCGCCATCGCCAAGGACTTCCCCGGCATCGAGGTCGTCGCCATCAACGACCTGCTGGACCCCGACTACCTGGCCTACATGCTGAAGTACGACTCGGTCCACGGTAACTTCCCGGGCGAGATCGTCGTCGATGGCCAAACCATGATCGTCGACGGCAAGGCCATCCGCCTGACCGCCGAGCGCGATCCCGCCAACCTGAAGTGGAACGATGTCGGTGCCGACCTCGTTATCGAGAGCACGGGCTTCTTCCTCACCGAGGAGACCTGCCAGAAGCACATCGCTGCCGGCGCCAAGAAGGTGGTGCAGTCCGCCCCCTCCAAGGACAGCACCCCGATGTTCGTCTACGGCGTCAACCACAAGACCTACGCCGGCCAGTCCATCATCTCCGCCGCCTCCTGTACCACCAACTGCTTGGCCCCGGTCGCCAAGGTGCTGCACGACAACTGGGGCATCAAGCGCGGCCTGATGACCACCGTCCATGCCGCCACCGCCACCCAGAAGACGGTCGACGGTCCCTCTTCGAAGGATTGGCGCGGCGGTCGCGGCATCCTGGAGAACATCATCCCTTCCTCTACCGGTGCCGCCAAGGCGGTTGGCGTGGTTCTGCCGGACCTCAACGGCAAGTTGACCGGAATGGCCTTCCGTATCCCGACCTCGGATGTCTCGGTCGTCGATCTCACGGTGGAGCTGAGCAAGGAAGCCTCCTACAAAGAGATCTGTGCCGCCATGAAGGCCGCGTCGGAGTCCGGCGACCTCAAGGGCGTCCTGGCCTATACAGAGGACAAGGTGGTCTCGACCGACTTCCGCGGCTGCGGCACCCCCTCCATCTTCGACGCCGGTGCCGGAATCGCACTGGATCCCACCTTCGTCAAGGTCGTCTCCTGGTACGACAACGAGTACGGTTACACCGCGAACATGCTGCGGCTGGTGGAGCACATCGCTAAGTAGAGAGTAGCGCGTGACGAGTAGCGAGGCGGGGAACGTTCCTTCCTCGCCACTCGTTACTCGCAACTCGCCACTCAAGCGAAGCGATGCGGCAAGCCCCGGGTTTTCCAGATCGCTCCATATGCCACCAAAACCACAGAGGGTCGCACCATGTCCTTCATCAAGCTCACCGACCTCGACCTTGCCGGCAAGCGCGTCCTGATCCGCTCGGACCTCAATGTCCCGGTCAAGGGTGGAAAGGTCACCTCGGATGCCCGAATCACGGCCTCTATGCCGACCTTCGAGCACTGCATTAAGGCCGGTGCCAAGGTCATGGTCATGTCCCATCTGGGACGGCCGGAGGAGGGGGTCTTCTCGGAGGCGGACTCCTTGAAGCCGGTGGCCGACGACCTGGCGGTCAAGCTGGGTCGCCCGGTACGTCTGATCCGCGATTACTTCGAGAATACCCCGGAGCTCGCCGACGGCGAGCTGGTCCTGCTCGATAACGTCCGCTTCAACAAGGGCGAGGGTAAAGACAACGAAGAGCTGGCCAAAAAGTACGCGGCGCTCTGCGATGTCTTCGTGATGGACGCCTTCGGTACCGCCCACCGCGCCCAGGCATCCACCCACGGGGTTGGCAAGCTCGCCCCCATCGCCTGTGCGGGCCTGCTACTGGCCGAGGAGCTGGATGCACTCCAAAAGGCCCTGGCCAACCCGGCGCGTCCCATGGTCGCCATCGTCGGCGGCTCCAAGGTCTCGACCAAGCTCACGGTCCTTGAGGCCCTGGCCGAAAAGGTGGATCAGCTCGTGGTGGGCGGCGGCATTGCCAACACCTTCCTCAAGGCGGCCGGCTTCAATATCGGTAAGTCCCTGTGCGAGGACGATCTGGTCCCCACGGCCCGGGCCCTGATGGAGAAGATGGCGGCGCGCGGTGCGGGTATCCCCATCGCGCTCGACGTCGTGTGCGGTAAGCGCTTCGACGAAAACGAGCCCGCCGTGCTCAAGGGCGCCCACGAGGTCGCCGACGACGACATGATCTTCGATATCGGACCCAAGTCCGCTGCCCAGCTCGCCGAAATCATCGCGAAAGCAGGCACCATCGTCTGGAACGGTCCCCTCGGCGTCTTCGAGATCGACCAGTTCGGCGAGGGCACCAAGACCGTCGCCATGGCCATCGCGAACGCTTCCGGCTTCAGCCTGGCGGGCGGCGGGGACACCATCGCGGCCATCCAGAAATACGACATCTACGACCGTGTGTCTTACATCTCCACGGCAGGCGGGGCCTTTCTGGAATACCTGGAGGGCAAGACACTGCCCGCGGTCGCCATGCTCGAGGCGCGAGGGACGGGGAAGTAGCGAGTTGCGAGTAGCGAGGACGAATTCCCCGGTCGGCGAGCGGCTGGGCCGCGAGAAGCGTGCCGAGTGGCAAGGGGCAGCGCCCGCAAATCCTCGCCTCGGGATGCTGCTTAGAGTCATCAACAACCGCCATTCCCATCGGATTCGTCCTCCTCGTAATTCGCCACTCGCCACTCATCATGCCCCGACGTACCAAGATCATTGCCACCCTGGGTCCGGCCACGGACGACCCCCAAGTCCTGCGCGACATGGTGTCGGCCGGCGTCGATGTGGTTCGACTCAACCTCTCCCATGATCGCCATGACCGCCATCGCGGGCGCGCCCTGCGCATCCGCGAGGCGGCCCATGCCCTGGGCCGGGACGTCGGTGTGCTGGTCGACCTCCAGGGTCCCAAGATCCGCATCGGCTGCTTCCGGGACGGGCCTGTCGAGCTGGCCGCCGGGGATCCCTTTACCATCGACTCGGATCTGCCCCTGGACGCGGGTGACCGCACCCAGGTCGGGACCACCTACACCGAGCTGCCGACGGATTTGCGGCCGGGCGACACCTTGCTGCTGGACGATGGCGCCATCGAGCTCGTGGTCGGTCGGGTCGCAGGTACTCGCATCGACTGCCGGGTTGCGGTCGGCGGTCCCCTGTCGAACAACAAGGGCATCAACAAGAAGGGCGGTGGACTCTCGGCCCCGGCCCTGACCGACAAAGACAAGGAAGACATCCGTTTTGCCGCCGAGATCGGCGCCGACTACCTGGCAGTCTCCTTCGTGCGCAACGCAGACGATGTGCGCCTGGCGCGGGAGCTGTTCCAGGAGGCCGGCGGTCGGGGCGGCATCGTCGCGAAGGTGGAGCGCGCCGAGGCCCTGCGGGCGGTGGACGACATTATCCATGCGGCCGACGCAGTGATGGTTGCCCGAGGCGACCTGGGTGTGGAGATCGGGGACGCGGAGCTGCCCGCGGTGCAGAAGCACCTGATCAAGCGCACCCGGGAGCTCAACGCCGTGGCGATCACCGCGACCCAGATGATGCAGTCGATGATCCAGAGCCCCATCCCCACCCGCGCCGAGGTCTTCGACGTGGCCAACGCGGTCCTGGACGGCACCGATGCGGTCATGTTATCGGCCGAGTCCTCGGTGGGTAAATACCCCGTCAAGGTGGTGGAGGCCCTGGACCGGATCTGCCAGGAGGCGGAGAAGAGCGTCACCCGCTCCGGACACCGCATCGACTCGCTGTTCGCCCGGGTAGACGAGGCCATCGCCATGGCCGCCATGTACACCGCCAACCATCTGCGGGTTCGGGCGATTGCGGCCCTGACCGAGAGCGGATCGACGGTCAAATGGATGTCGCGCATCAGCTCCGGTATCCCCATCCATGCCATGACCCGGTTCGAGGCAACCCGCCGAAAGGTAACGCTGTTCCGCGGCGTTTATCCGGTAAGCTTCGACGTCTCCAGCACGGACGTTAACGTCGTCAATCGGGAGATGGTCGAAGAGCTCAAACGCCGTGGTACGGTCGAGGACGGCGACCTGGTGATCGTCACCAAGGGCGACCGCAGAGGCGTGGAGGGTCAGACAAATATTATGAAGATCATGCGCGTCGGGGAGCATGGAGAGCCGGACCACGATTGATTCGGACGAAACCCCTTCGAGCTCTTGAGGATCGGAGCCGGTCCACGCGCCGGTCCTCCGGGCCGCCCCGCAACCCCAGTCCCTATTCAGGCTTCAGCCAACACCGAGGAGAACCGAGATGGCCTTGATTACCATGCGTCAACTGCTGGACCATGCCGCCGAGCACGGCTACGGCGTCCCCGCCTTCAACGTCAATAACATGGAGCAGATGCGGGCCATCATGGAGGCGGCCGACGAGACCGACTCCCCGGTGATCGTCCAGGCCTCCGCGGGTGCCCGCAAGTACGCCGGCGCGCCCTTCCTGCGCCACCTCATCCTCGCCGCCATCGAGGAGTTCCCGCATATCCCCGTATGCATGCATCAGGACCACGGCACCTCCATGCCCGTGTGCCAACGTTCCATCCAGCTCGGTTTCAGCTCCGTCATGATGGACGGCTCCCTGGGCGAAGACGGCAAGACCCCGACGTCTTACGAATACAACGTGGACGTCACCAAGACCGTGGTCGCTATCTCCCACGCCTGCGGCGTCTCCGTGGAAGGCGAGCTGGGCTGCCTGGGCTCGCTTGAGACCGGCACCGCCGGCGAAGAAGACGGCATCGGCGCCGAGGGTGTCCTGGACCACAGCCAGCTCCTCACCGACCCCGAGGAGGCCGCCGACTTCGTCGCCAAGACCAAGGTCGATGCGCTCGCTATCGCCATCGGCACCTCCCACGGCGCCTACAAGTTCACCCGCCCACCCACAGGCGACATCCTGGCCATCGAGCGCATCAAGGAAATCAACGCCCGTATCCCCAACACCCACCTGGTCATGCACGGCTCCTCGTCGGTCCCGCAGGACTGGCTTGCCATGATCAACCAGTACGGCGGCGATATGGGCGAGACCTATGGCGTACCCGTCGCGGAGATCGTCGAGGGTATCAAGCACGGCGTGCGCAAGGTCAACATCGACACCGATCTGCGAATGTCCTCCACCGGCTCCATCCGCAAGTTCTTTGCGGAGAACCCGAAGGAGTTCGATCCCCGCAAGTTCCTTGCGGTCGCCACCAAGGCCATGAAGGGCATCTGCAAGGACCGCTACGAGGCCTTTGGCACCGCGGGCAATGCGAGCAAGATCAAGGCACTCTCCATGGAAGCCATGACCGCCCGCTATCTCAAGGGCGAGTTGGATCCCAAGATCAACTGATCTTTTTTGGCTGCTCTGCAGCCAAAAAATGGGGCGCCTATGGCGCCCTTTTTTTTGTCTACGCGGTGGGTCGATAGGATGCCGCCGGGCCTATTGCAGTGGTCGCGTCACCAACAGGGATTACGCCCGATTTCCGAGCGCTCTAATCGTTAGGCATCCGTCCCGGGGTCATAGCCGGCGGGCGAGCTGGGGTGGAGTCTCAATCGAATAGCGCTCGCTCAGGGCTAACATATCGCTGTCCCCGTTGACCAGCACGTCTGCGCCCGAGGCAATCAAGGTCACAAGGATCGGAGTGTCGTTCGGGTCAGCCGGCACCGTGGCAGCGACGCCCTCGATCTCCACCAACTCGACGCGCAGCACCAGTTGGCGAACGAAAGACTCGATTCGACCCTCATCCCAATTCAACAGGTTGCGGATCTTTCGATGAAGGCGGCCAACCGGCTCAACCATAGGCGGCGCCAGGTTGGTTCTTCCGGGGGTCGGCATCAGCTCCGACTCGTGTCGGTGCCGCCGTAACAGGAGGTCTCGTGTCGCGTGTGCTAGTGAACTTCCTCGCCTACCAGGTCGCCTGGTTTGCCTGCGTCCTTGGGGGTGCGAATGCCCTGCCCTGGGTCGGCGTCGCCGTGACGGCGGTGGCGGTCGCAATCCACCTGCTCCTCACTCCACAGCCCGGGCGGGATGCAGTCCTGATCCTGGCGGTCGCCGCGATCGGAGCCCTCTGGGATGGGCTACTGGTTGGGTTGGGCTTGCTCGAATACCCGTCGGGCATGATCCTGTCCTGGCTCGCTCCCGTGTGGATCATCGCCCTCTGGGCGGGATTCGCCACCATCCTGCCAGTCTCGCTGCGCTGGCTGCTGGGACGTTGGCGCACTGCGGCACTGTTCGGCGCCGTCGGCGGACCTCTCGCCTACTACGCGGGTATGAAGCTTGGGGCGGTCAGTTTCCCCGAGCCGGTCGCTGCGCTGGCCGCACTCGCTGGCGGATGGGCAGTCCTGACGCCGTTGACCTGCTGGATCGCCCTAAAGCTGAGCGCCAATCCGCCGGGGTTGCCCAAGGCCGCGGCGAGTCCCCAGCTGCTTTAGGATTTCCCCAAGAAGTCCTCCAGTACCGCGATTTGCTCCGGCACGTTCAGCGCCGGGGCGTGGCCGCAGCCTGGAATGCCGACCAGCCGGGGCTTGGGGCCGCGCCGGGTCATTTCATCCGCCACCTGGGCCTCGACCAGGTCCGAGCTCTCGCCGCGCAGGGCCAGGACCGGGCAGGTAATGGCGTCGAAGGTCTCCCACATGTCGAACGCCTGGAATTGCTCGACGAATACCCGCATCACCGCGGGGTCGTAATGCGACGAGATTCGCCCGTTGTCGCGCCGGCGCATGGAGGTCTCGGCCATGAGCCGCCATTCGGCGTCGGTCAGGCGGCCGAATGGGGCATAAACAGTACGCAGAAAGCCCTCGAATTCGGCCATGGTCGCGAGCTCGGGGACCACGGCGACATAGGCCAGGATGCGCTCGATGGCCACTTGGTTGAGACACGGCGCGACATCGTTGAGCACCAGCCGCTCGATGCGCGCGGCCGTCTCGGGGGTGCCGGCCAGGGCCATGCCGATCAGCCCGCCCATGGAGGTGCCGATCCAACGGCATTGGGCGATGCCCAACCGGTCCAGCAATTCCATGGCGTGCCGGCAGTAAGCCGGGATCGTGTAGTCATCGTCGGGCGCCGCCGACCAGCTCGAAAGGCCCCGGCCGATGGTGTCGGGGCACAGTACATGGAAGCGATCGGCGAAATGGCGGGCAAGGGTGTCGAAGTCGCGGCCAGTGCGGGCCAGGCCGTGCCACAGCACCAGGGCGGGGGCGGCGGGATCGCCCCACGCGGTCAGATGGATCTCGTGGCCGGCGACGGGCAGGTATTGCGAGCGCGGGTAAACCATCGGCATGAAGACTTTTCCGTAACGGACTTGGTTGAGATGATTGCGGCCGGCGAGCCTTTTTTCTCGATGCAACGGCCGCTCCATGTCGCGTGCCTACGGCGATACGATTTCCTGGGCCACCCTGACCGCCGAATCCCTCGGCACCACGGTCTTGCCCCGTGCCTCGACATGCGCGCGGGTGAAGGCCGCCCCCAGCAGCAGGATCAGCGCCGAGTAATAGACCCAAAACAGCACGATCACGATCGCGGCCGCCGCACCATAGGTGGAGGCCGTCGCGGTGGCGGCGAGGTAGGCCGCGATGCCATAGCGCCCGACCGCAAACATCAGCGCGGTGACCAGCGCCCCGCCCATGACGTCCCCCCAGGAGACGATGATATCCGGCAGCACCTTGAACAGCGCGGCGATGAAAAGCACCCCGATCGTCAGCGAGGCAAGCCACCGCCCCCCGCGCAGCAGCAGCTCGGTGGCCGGTGGCGACGCATCGATGAAGAGCGCGACGGCACCTAGGGCCGTGCCGAACACAAAGTAGAGCAGCAGCCCCAGGCCGATCAACAAGACGATCAGCAGGGACAGAAGCCGTGACTTGGCCATTCGCCAAAGTCCGCTGCGATCCGGACTGGGTCTGACGCCCCAAATAGTGTTCAGCGACCAGCGCAACTCGGTGAACACGGTGGTCGCGCCAATCAGAACGACACCGATGCCCAGCAGGCTGGGCATCAGGCCGGTGGCCTCGATCCGCGACATCAGCACCGCCTGCTCGATCGCGCTGGCCGCCTCGGCCCCCATGGTGTCCGCTAGCTGGGCGACGATCTCGCCTTGGGCGGCGCTTTCGCCCAGCACGATACCAATCACCGCCACAGCGACGATCAGGGTCGGGGCCAGCGAAAACAAAGTGAAAAAGGCCAGGGAGCCGGCGTGACTCAAGGCGTCATGGTCCAGCCAGAGCTGGACCGCACGGCGCACG
>JBGSOR010000583.1:0-8471 GCA_041738985.1 Chromatiaceae bacterium
CGCCTCGGCCAGTTCGCCGCCGTGGTCCGCTCCTACGCCCGGCGTGCCGAGCTCGATCCGGCCGCCGCGTCGCGGGCACTCATCGACGCCATCGACTACCCCAGCTGGCTGCGCGAGAACGCCTCCAGCCAGGCGGTCGCCGACCGGCGACTCGAAAACCTCAGCGATCTCATCGACTGGCTCGGCAAGCTCAAGAACAGCGACCCGGGCGAGTCCAGCCTCAAGGACAGGACCTTGAGCGAGATGGTTAGCCATCTCACCCTGATGGACGTCATCGAGCGCCAGGACGAAGAGACGGGTGGCGACCGGGTCCACCTCATGACGCTTCATGCCGCGAAAGGGCTCGAGTTTCCCCAGGTCTTCCTGGTCGGCATGGAAGAAGAGCTACTCCCTCACCGCACCAGCATCGAAGAGGAGACCATCGAAGAAGAGCGAAGACTCGCCTATGTCGGCATCACCCGCGCACGCCGCTCACTCACGTTCACCCTGGCACGACGCCGCAAGCGCTACGGCGAGATCGTCCACACCGAGCCCAGCCGCTTCCTCGCGGAGCTCCCCGAGCACGAGCTGGTCTGGGACGACCGGCGTAAGAGCGACCCGGAGACCGCCAAGGCGCGCGGCATGGCCCACCTGGCAAGCCTGCGCGGTCTCCTGGACGGCGGGTGACCGCCCCGCGACGCGCCAGAGATCCTAGGCGCCCAGTCGTCCAGTCGTCACGTGGCTGGACTGCAACGCCCCTGCCCTGTATTCTTGAATGCCCTTCGATTCTGAACGTCGCTCGCCTTGGACCTAGGGTCCAGGCCAAAGACTTCAGGCTCGCAGTCCCTCAAGCGCCCGTAGCTCAGTTGGATAGAGTACAGCCCTCCGAAGGCTGGGGTCACAGGTTCGAGTCCTGTCGGGCGCGCCACTTTTTCCCAGGTCCCCGCCGACTGTGTTTATTTTTGTGTCTGTGTAGGCCCGCAGCTTGCGGATCTCGACCAGGGACTCCAGGGTCGGCGTCGGGCGCACGATGCGATCGGCTTCCTCCACTAAGCGGGCCAGGCCCGGGGAGGAGTAACGCAGGGTGATGTCGCGGTGCTCGTGCCCGTGCAGCAGTTCCTCGCGGGTCTCGCGGACCCGCTGCTCCATGACTAGGACTGCGTCCGCGAGCGCGCGGCATCCAGAAGACTCTCGAAGGTGGACGACTTGTCTGCCGACCCGGACCGCCTTGTTGTTGATCTGCCAGATCTCCCCGCGGAGGATGAGGCACTTCGGGTGATTCGGTTGCATGGCACTGGCGCCGCTCCTGTTACCTGGGGGGCGATTTTAAGCTGTCGGTCGACCCAGCCGTTCAGATTCCGCGCGTCGTATCGCTCGTTAGCTTCACCTCCCACGCCGCCTTGGACTCGCAATGGCGCTAGAATTTCCTGACGCTTAATGTTGCCATGCGAACCATCCCGTCATTCCTGTTCGCTGGTCCATTTTTCTTCATCGCCGGGCTAGTCGGTCTGAAGCTCGCGGACCCAAGGCTGTACTGGCGGATTGCGGCAAAGGAGGACAGCCCTGTAGAGAGCCTTACAGCCATTGCGTTTGCCACCGCAGCCGCCCTTTGCGTCGGTCTCTGGGTTGCGTTCCGTAGGAACGGAAAACGATCAGCCGCGCGCTTGGCCGCGCTTGGGGCGCTTGGATTCCTATTGATCGGTCTTGAGGAGATCAGCTGGGGGCAGCGGATTTTCGGGTGGCAATCGTCGGGTGTCTTCGCGGACTTCAACAAGCAGGCAGAGACGAACCTTCACAACTTCGCCGCGGGCGGGGTGCTTCATTCATCCTTCATTGTCGTCGGACTCTATGGCACTCTGGCTTTCCTTTTCGTGCCGGCGGTAGCGTCTCGACTTCTTTCCAAGAAGCACGACTGCATTTCGGTTCTCGTCACTCCGCCGTGGTACCTTGCCAGCTATTTCTTCCCTGTGGCGTTGATCTACAGCTATTACGAGTTTCTGAGTCCCCTCTTGGTGAGTGCTTGGGGTGACGAATGGGGGTGGGAGAGCGGGAAAGGAGCAGTGCGCTTTATGATCGCCAAGGATCAGGAGCCGATAGAGTTCATTTTGTCGCTAGGCTTCTTGCTTCATATTGCTTCCGTGTATCAGCGGTGCGGATGGGAACGCTGCCGGCCGTGGAAGCGTACCGGCGGGGCCGGGTAGCAGGTTGAGGTTGTCGTTACCCGGCGCTCTAAGAAGGGTGCGCGCTACTTTCGCCCACGGCGCAAGCCCCATAACGCGCGGTGGAGCCGCCGCTGCATCGACGGCGTGTTTGAGTGCCCCGTAGGCGTATCCGGTGTCTGCAAGGTGGTGCGCTTCCGTCCTGCGGAGGAGCTGACACCGCAAACCATCTCCGCCATGGGACCTACGGGGGTGGGATTGCGTTACCGCAACCGCGACGCAGCTCCCCAGACCTTGTCGCGAGACACGATCTCCAGCGCAGGGTCGAATCTCGCGCTTCGCTCCGCATCCTCCAAGAGCCTCCCAGCCCAGGCGACAAACAGTGCGGGGCAATGTCTCGATGCGCGTGGCCGAGCGGCAACCGTCTCAGGCCGAGAATCGCTCGATCAGTACCCCATGCCGCAGTCCTCGGTCGCTGACCGAAAGTCGGTCCTTTCCGCGCTTTTCCATTAGGGTCCGCACAATCAAGGCGCCCGCCAGAATCACCTCGGCGCGGCCGGGCTGGAGCCCGGGGATGGCCCGCCGGCCCTCGGCATCGAGCCCGGCGTAAAGGGCGATCTGACGGTCCAACTCCTCGCGCGTCAGCACCGCGCCCTGGACGCAGTCCGGATCGTAATGGGTCATGCCCAGGCTGACCGAGGTCAGGTTGGTGACGGCACCGCCCATGCCGACCAGGGCCTCGGGGGGTGGCTCGCCATCCAGACGTCCGAGCTCGGAACCGATGGCGACGAGGGCCGCGTCCAGCGTCTCCGGGGACACGACCCGATCCAGACCGAATTGCTCGGCGAGACGCGCCGCGCCGAGGTTGAGGCTGAATTGCGCCAGGATCTGCCCGCCCCGACCGATGGTGACCTGAGTGCTGCCTCCGCCGGTGTCGAAGACGTCCACCGCGCCGTCCTTGAGTCCCGCTCCGGCCTGGACCGCGAGATAGGCGAGCCGCGCCTCGGTCTCCCCATCGATGACCTCGATCTCCACCCCGCAACGTTCGCGCACCGCAGAAATGAAGGCGTCGCTGTTGCTGGCCGTACGCAGCCCCATGGTGCCCAGGGCGACCACCGGGTCCGCGCCCATTTGCCCGGACTCGGCCACCATGCCGCAGATGGCCTCCAGGGTGCGCCGCTGGGCCTCCGGTGCGATCTCCCCGGTTGCCTGCAGCCCCTCGCCCAGACGGGTGACCTCCGCCCGGTCTAGCACCCGCTGCCAGCGCCCAGCCCCATCCCGCTCGCCGATGTGGAGCTTCACCGAATTGGTACCCACGTCGATAACGGCGACCCGCTGTGTGCCGGCATCCGCGGTGCCCCCGCCGATTCCGTCCGGCGCCAGCCCGGCAAGCCCCTTGAGCGCCCGCGGATAGCTCAAGTTAGGGGTACGCGCGAGTCCCAGGCTGCGCACGGCGGCGATGACGGACGCCGGGTCATCGGACTCCACCGCCAGGGTCCAGAGGGTCCGGTCGGCCGCGGTGACCCGGGTCAGCTCCCCGACCCCGCCCGGGAGGGAGTAGCGGACTCGGCTCTTGTGAACCGGAATTGCCAGGAGCCTGGGCTCCGGGTCGATCAGCTCCTCGATCAGCTCGTCCAGGGAATAGGTCGGTCGGGCGACGGCCGGTGGGGGAAGGCCAAGGGCAGCGAAGACCGCGACGACGGTCGACACCGGGATCGGAAATCCGGCCTTAAGGACCGGTCGCCACTGCTCCAGGCCGTCTCCGTTTGTCCGCTCCAGTGCCTTGATCTCCAGGAACCCGTCGCGGATCTTGACGTTTGAGTCCACGAGGGTCGAGAGCAGATAGACCTCGTCGCTCGCCTGAGCCGGGACGGGAGGAGCGGAGGGAAGCGCGGCGGGATCCAGGGCGGCGAGACGAGCCCCGGACTGGCCCAGGTCCGCGCCGAAGGTCCGCCACTCCCAGCGGGGGACGATGGCTGGTGTCGTCACAGTCTGCCCTTCAGGCCGCCTTGCGAAGCTTGGCCGCGTGAAATTCCAGTGCCCAGCGCCGGGCCCTCGCTCGGCAGCACCGAGCCAAGCTTGACCGTGCTGTCGTGCCGATCCCCAACGATGCGCCGGGCGGCCGCGTCGATCTGGTTCTCCGGGACGGTCACCTGCCCGCGGGTGGCCGCTCGTCTTGCCTTGGCGCCCTTGGTGACTCCTTTGGGGGCGGACTTCGCGACAGCCTTGGCCTCGGTCCGAGGGGAAGTGGACATAAAGAGACGCTCCTCGGGTCTTTGTCGTTGAGGATCGGGACTAGGGCGGTGGCGGGCCGGCCCGTGTCCACAGATCTAGTTGCTGTCCGTCGCACTCCCGAGTCCGCCCGCCGGCGGGTCAACGCCAGGCGCGCACCAGCTTGAGCGGGTCCTGGCCGTCGAAGAGCTGCATGAGCCCGAGACCCAGGAGTCCGCCGATCACCAGGGTGAGATAAACCACCGCGAGGGGCTGCTCCGCGAGCGCGAAGGCGAGCAGCCCGAGTCCCGCCGCCACCTCGATCAGCCCATAGAGCCTCCGCCGGGCACGGGTAGCCGCCCCGCCCTTGGGGGTACGCACGAACTCGCTGCGGTGTCCGAGCAGGGCCTCCAGCCCGGCCCGTGCGTTGGAGATGAGAAGTCCCGTCGAGAGGAACACGGCGCTGACGATCTCCCGCGGCGCCCCCGGTGCGGTCTCCCGGGTGACGCCCAGGGCTAGGAATCCCAGACTCCCCAGGGTGCCGGACAACGAGGCCCAGACTGCCGTCGCCTTGAGCGTCGCCCCCGCGGCGGCCGCCCCCGCGATGAACGGGAGTCCGAGCAGGGTACAGGCGGCACCCAGGACGAAGGCCAGAGGCTGGCCCATCTGCAAGGTTACCAGGACCTTCTGCCATAAGGGCAGGACCGGGCTCTGCCAAACCAGCGGGGTGAGCTTGAGTGCGCACTGGGCGAACCCTTTGGTCCAGCGGAACTGCTGGGCGCGCCAGGCGGGGACAGACGTCGGGAGAGATCCGGGTACCGTCAGGTCCAGCAAGTAGGCGGAGCGCCAGCCACGCAGGCGGGCGCGCAGGCTCAGGTCCAGGTCTTCGGTGAGGGTGTCCCCCTGCCAACCGCCCGCGTCGGCAATGGCCGCCCGACGCCAGACCCCGCAGGTGCCGTTGAAAGGTACCGGAAGCCCAAGCCGCCAACGGGCCTCCTGCTCTACCCGGAAATGCGCGTCCAGAAGCCGCGACTGGGCCCCGGTGAGCAAGTTCTCCCGGGCATTCAGGTGGGTCCAGCGCGCCTGGACGAACGCCAGCCCAGGTCCACCCTCGAGCACCGCCACAGTGCGCCGCAGGAACTCGGGAGGCGGAATGAAGTCGGCGTCGAAAATGGCCACGTAAGGCGCGGTGGTGCGCGCCAGGCCGGCCGCCAGCGCGCCGGCCTTGTAGGCTGTGCGGCGGGCTCGATGCAAAAGCTCCACGGCGAATCCCTGGGCCTTGAGATCCGCCACCGCCTGCTCGCTCACCCGATCGGAGCCGTCGGTGCTGTCATCCAGGACCTGGATCTCCAGACGCTCCCGAGGCCAGTCCAGCTCGGCCACCGCCCCCAGGATGCGCCGCACCAGGTCGCCTTCGTTGTAAAGCGGAAGCTGGACCAGAACCCGCGGCATGTCCCGTGGATCCAGGTCGGCCCGCAAAACAGGCCGTGGCGGAGCGAGGAGCCGGCCCGCGGCGATCACCGCCAGATTCAGCGACAGGACGCTCAGGGCCAGGAGGCCCATCACGAGCAGGGTCTCCAGGACGGAAGCGGGTTCGATCATGGGTATACCTTTCGGACTGCGAGGCTCAGGGATCCGAACCCAGCTCCCACCCGGCGACCCGAGCGCGCGGACGTGCGCGATCCGAGTCGGGTGGGTGCGGACTGAGCGGATACGCCCGCTGCCGCTTGGGCCTAAGGGACGCGGTGCGTGCGATAAACGTCACAGGATAGAGTTGCCACATCGCGGCGGCAACCGCTATCCGGTTAATGGATGGGGTTTAGTCCGCCAAGTCTCGGAAGGGGATGGCCGCGCGGCGCAAACCGTCCCGCAGGGCTTCTAAGGCAGCATCCACTCCGGAACGACCCCGGACCCCCAGCAGGATGTGCGCATCGCTCCCTTGAGAGCCATCCGGCCGGATGTCCAGATGGGGCAGACTGAAGGGCTTGAGCCCCGGGAAGCGTCCGCCTAGCTCAAGCATCAGCGGGATCAGCTGGCTCTCCGCCACACCCCGGACCTCGACGGATCCCTCTCTCAGAATCTCTGCGCCACCGTAGTGGTTATCCAGCACCCAGTCGGCCATGGGCCAGGCCATCTGGGGAAAGCCCGGTAGAAACCAGTGTCCGGCGATCGCAAACCCCGGGATGCGATTCAGCGGATTGGGGATCAGGGTGCAGCCCGCCGGTAGATCCGCCATCAGGATGCGGTGGGGATAGGCGGATTCCCCGAAGCGCCCCTCGATTAGGGCGCGGGCCTCGGGGTGGCGTGTCAGCGCGACTCCGGCGGCCTCCGCCGCGCACGCGCGGGTATGGTCATCGGGGGTGGCGCCGATTCCCCCGCAGACGAAGACCGGAGCCTGCCGGCGCATCGAGAAGCCCAGGTGATCGACGATGACCGCTGGGTCGTCCGGCAGCATCCAATGCCAGGCGAGGCTGTGTCCGCGCTCACAGATACGGGCCTTGAAGGCCGCCAGATGGCCATCGGCGCGGGGGCCGTTAAGCACCTCGTCCCCGATGACGATGAGACCGAAGGCAACCGGCGACCGACTGGCTGCCGCTTCGCCGTCGGGCGGCCCCTTCGGGGTTGCGCACCTTTCTGTCCCCATACTTCGCTCCACGCTCGATCGGCCTTCCTCAGGCGATGCCCTTCAAGCCCGGGTCTTCAACAACAACCGCCCAGCACTTGCGAGCGATTCGGGCGGCTCGCCATCGTTCGGAGTGCCCGCGCAAGCTCGGCAAGCTGGGCGCAAGCTGCACGATAAACAAGCCCGCGACGCCGGCTGTCGCGCCCGACCGCGTCAGCGGTGGCGCAAGAAGGCCCTATCCGCGCCATAATCCAGGCCCCGCCACTGGAATCGAACGGAGAGAACCCCATGCAATCGCGTAAACCTATCGTCGCCGCCCTCGCCGCCTCCCTGACCCTAGCCCTCGCCCTACCTGGCACCGCCACCGCGGACGAGGTAACGGATCAGCTCGACGCCGCCCGCAAGTCCTACGAGGCGGGAGACCTTCGCGCGGCGGTGGACACCCTGAATTTCACGGTCGCCAAGATCCAGGAGCAGGTATCGGCCAAGCTGCTCCAGCTTCTGCCCGAGCCCATGGCAGGCTGGCAGGCGGATCCGGGCAAGTCCGAGTCCGGCGGAATCGCCAGCATGATCGCCGGGACCAACCTCAGCCGACGCTATTTCAAGGACGACGGCTCGGAGGTCACCCTTCACGTCACGGCCGACTCACCGCTGCTTCCAATGTTGACCATGTTCCTGTCCTCGCCCTTCATGATGCAGGCGGATCCCACCAATAAGCCCTTCGCACTCAAGGGCCAACGCGGCATGCTCAAAAAGGATGACGACGGCAGCGCGGAGATCACGCTGATGGTCGGCAACCGGATACTGGTCCAAAGCAAAGGCAACACACAGGCAGGAGAGGCCGCCGCCAAGCAGTACCTGGAAGTCTTGGACCTTGGAGCAATCCAAAAAGGCTTCGGGGGCTAGGCGGCGAATCGCCCACGCCGAGCGCCATGACCCGAGATGCGACGGAAACGGATGCGACAGAAACCGAATGCCCCTCTTCGACCTGTCCGCCTTCCTGCTCACCGGCGTGCTGTCCGGACTCCTGGCCGGCCTCTTCGGGGTCGGCGGCGGGGTCATCGCCGTGCCGGCCCTCATCTTTATCTTCGGGCACCTCGGTGTGGGTGGGGACTGGGTGCCGCACCTCGCGGTGGGGACCTCGCTGGCCGCGATCCTGGGTACCGGAGCGGCCTCGACACTCGCCCATCACCGCCGTGGCGGGGTGCGCTGGGATCTGGTGCGACAGCTGGCGCCCGGGATCGTGCTGGGGGCCTGGGCGGGGGCCGGATTCGCCGGCATCCTGCCCGAGCTGGCGCTCAAGCGCCTGTTCGCCGTCTTCCTGGTCTATGTAGGCATGCGGACGCTGATGCCGCCCAAGGTCCGCGTCGCCCGGACCCTGCCGAGCCGAGCCGGCCTCTGGGCGGTAGGCGGGGGGATCGGCGCCATCTCCGCCCTCGTGGGAATCGGCGGCGGGACCATGACGGTGCCCTTTCTGGCCGGGCGAGGCATCGACCTGC
>JBGSOR010000006.1:0-9528 GCA_041738985.1 Chromatiaceae bacterium
CCGGTGCCGAGGCAGTCGGCCCCGGTGTCGCCGCCGCCGATGATGATGACGTCGCGGTCGCGGGCGTTGAGGGCGACGGCGTCGCCGTTCGTTTCGGGATCGCCGGCGATGCGTCGGTTTTGTTTGGGCAGGAAATCCATGGCGAAGAGGATGCCTTCGAGGTCGCGGCCGGGGATGGGGAGGTCGCGGGGCTTGGTGGCGCCGCCGCAGAGGCAGACGGCGTCGAAATCGTTGAGAAGTTGATCGCCGCTGAGGTCGTGGCCGACGTTGATGCCGGCGCGAAAGACGACGCCTTCGGCTTCCATCTGGGCGAGTCGCTGGTCGATCCGCCATTTTTCCATTTTGAAGTCGGGGATGCCGTAGCGGAGGAGGCCGCCGATGCGGTCGGCGCGTTCGAAGACGCTGACTTCGTGGCCAGCGCGGCGGAGTTGCTGGGCGACGGCGAGGCCGGCGGGGCCGGAGCCGATGACGGCGACCTTCTTGCCGGTCAGGCGGCGGGGCATTTCGGGAGTGACCCAGCCTTCGGCCCAGGCACGATCGATGATGGCCTGCTCGATCCCCTTGATGGTCACGGCGTCGTCGTTGATGCCGAGGACGCAGGAGGCTTCACAGGGGGCGGGGCAGAGGGTACCGGTGAACTCGGGGAAGTTGTTGGTGGCGTGAAGGCGGTCGATGGCTTCGTGCCAGTGGTCGCGGTAGACGAGGTCGTTCCAGTCGGGGATCAAGTTGCCGAGCGGGCAGCCCTGGTGGCAGAAGGGGATGCCGCAGTCCATGCAGCGCGCACCCTGGGTGCTCACCTCGGCGTCGGCGAGCGGTACCGTGAACTCGTTGTAGTGGACGATACGGTCCGAGGCCGGCTCGTAGCGCCGGTCGCGACGGTCGTACTCCATGAATCCGGTCGGCTTACCCATGGTCGGCGATCCCCTTGTTCACCCGGTTTGGCAACTGCTTGCCCGGCCGCGGCGGGCGGCTCTGGTTGGTCTGCATCTCGGCCAGCGCGCGCTTGTAGTCCACAGGCATGACCTTGACGAACTTGGGAAGGTAGCTCTCCCAGTCGTCCAGGATGCGCCGCGCGACCGCGGAGTTGGTGTAGTGCAGGTGCTTTTCGATGAGGCACTTGAGCCGCTTGGCGTCGTACCGGGTCATGTCGCGGCTGATGTCGACCAGGCCGTGGCCCTCCAGGTCCCCGCCCTGGTGGTCCATGGTCTCCAGGGCCGCGTCCTCGGGCGGGATGGGCTGGAGCTCGACCATAGAGAGGTTGCAGCGGTCCTCGAAGGTGCCGTCGCCGTTGAGCACATAGGCGATGCCCCCGGACATGCCAGCGGCGAAGTTGCGCCCCGTGGGGCCCAGGACCACGGCGATGCCGCCGGTCATGTACTCGCAGCCGTGGTCGCCGACCCCTTCCACCACCGCGGTGGCCCCGGAGTTGCGCACGCAGAAGCGCTCGCCGGCCACCCCGCGGAAGTAGCACTCGCCGCTGATCGCCCCGTAGAGGACGGTGTTGCCGACGATGATGTTGTCCTCGGCGCGCTCCATGGCGGACTCGGCGGGCGGGTAGACGATCAGGCGGCCGCCCGAGAGTCCCTTGCCCACATAGTCGTTGCCTTCGCCTTCCAGCTCGATGGTGACGCCCTTGGCGACCCAGGCGCCGAAGGACTGGCCGCCGGTGCCCTTGGCCTTGATGTGGATGGTGTCCTCGGGCAGGCCCGCGTGGCCGTAGCGCTCGGCGACACGACCGGACAGGAGTGCACCGACGGTGCGGTTGTAGTTCTTGATTCCGGTCTCGATCTGCACCGGCTCGCCGCGCTCCAGGGCCGGGGCGGCCTTCTTGATCAGCTCGTGGTCGAGCGCTTTGTCCAGTCCGTGGTCCTGCGTCTCGCGGCAGTAGACGGCGACCTCGGGGCTAACCTTGGGCTTGGCCAACAGCCGGCTGAAGTCGAGCCCCTGGGCCTTCCAGTGGTCGATGGCCCGGCGCATCTCCAACCGGTCGGACTGGCCGATCATCGCGTTGAAGGTGCGGAACCCGAGCCGCGCCATCAGCCGGCGGACCTCTTCGGCAACGAAGAAGAAGTAGTTGATGACGTGCTCGGGCTGGCCGTTGAAGCGCTTGCGCAGCTCCGGGTCTTGGGTGGCGACCCCGACCGGGCAGGTGTTGAGATGGCATTTGCGCATCATGATGCAGCCCGCGACGATCAGGGGCGCGGTGGCGAAGCCGATCTCGTCGGCGCCCAAGAGCGCCGCGATGACCACGTCGCGGCCGGTGCGCATGCCGCCGTCCGCCTGGACCGCGATCCGTCCGCGCAGGCGGTTCAGGACCAGGGTCTGGTGGGTCTCCGCAAGTCCGATCTCCCAGGGGGAGCCGGCGTGCTTAATCGATGTCAAGGGGCTCGCCCCGGTCCCGCCGTCGTAGCCGGCGATGGTCACATGGTCCGCATGGGCCTTGGAGACGCCGGCTGCAACCGTCCCCACGCCCACCTCGGAGACCAGCTTGACCGAGATCCGCGCCTTGGGATTGACGTTCTTCAGGTCATGGATGAGCTGGGCCAGGTCCTCGATCGAATAGATGTCGTGGTGGGGCGGCGGGGAGATCAGGCCCACGCCCGGGGTGGAGTGCCGCACCCGGGCGATCCAGGGGCTCACCTTGTGCCCGGGCAGCTGGCCGCCCTCGCCGGGCTTGGCCCCTTGGGCGATCTTGATCTGGATGTCGTCCGCGTTCACCAGGTACTCGGTGGTGACGCCGAAACGCCCCGAGGCGACCTGCTTGATGGCAGAGCGCTCGGGGTTCATGGAGCCGTCAGGCAGCGGGTTGAAGCGCTCGGGCTCTTCGCCACCTTCGCCAGTATTGGACTTGCCGCCGAGCGCGTTCATGGCCCGGGCCAGGGTCGAGTGGGCCTCGTAGCTGATGGACCCGAATGACATGGCCCCAGTGGCGAAACGCTTGACGATCTCCTTGGCGGGCTCGACCTCCTCCAAGGGGACCGGCTCCGGCGCCCACCTGAAGTCCATGAGCCCGCGGAAGGTCAGCAGACGCTCGTTCTGCTCGTTGATCAGACGGGAGTATTCCTCGTAGGTCTCCCAGCTGTTGGCGCGGGTGGCGTGCTGAAGCTTGGCGATGCTGTCCGGCGTCCAGACATGGTCCTCGCCACGGAGCCGGAAGGCATAGTCCCCCCCCACGTCCAAGTGCTTGCGGTAGATCAGCTCGTTGCCGTAGCCCTGCGCGTGCCAGCGCACCGCCTCCTCGGCGACCTGGGCCAGCCCGATCCCTTCTACGGTCGTCTGGGTGCCGGTGAAATAGCGGTCCACGAATGCCTGGTTCAGGCCCACCGCGTCGAAGATCTGGGCCCCGCAATAGGACTGGAAGGTGGAGATGCCCATCTTGGACATGACCTTGAGGAGCCCCTTGCCGACCGCCTTGATGTAGCGCTTCTGGGCCTCCTCGAAGCTGAGCTTCTCCGGCAGGCCATCCAGGACGGACTCGATGGTGTCGAAGGCCAGATAGGGGTTGATGGCCTCGGCGCCGTAGCCCGCCAGCACCGCGTAGTGATGCACTTCCAGGGCTGCACCGGTCTCCACCACCAGACCCGAGCTCGTGCGCATCCCCTGACGGATCAGGTGATGGTGCACCGCCGAGGTGGCGAGCAGGGCCGGGATCGGGATGTGGTCACGGTTGGTGTTGCGGTCGGAGAGGATCAGGATGTTGTAGCCGTCCAGCACCGCCTGCTCGGCCTCCCGGCACAGGCGCTCGAGTGCCGCGCCCATGCCCGCGGCCCCCTCGGCGGAGGGATAGACCATGTCCAGGGTGCGGCAACGGAACGCGCCGCCCGAGTTGTCCTGGATGTGGCGCACCCGCTCCAGGTCCTGATTGGTTAGGACCGGCTGGTTGACCTCCAGGCGCCAGTTCTTGCCCGCCTCGGTCAGACCCAGGAGGTTGGGCCGCGGGCCGATCAGGGAGACCAGGGACATGACCAGCTCCTCCCGGATCGGGTCGATCGGCGGGTTGGTCACCTGGGCGAAATTCTGCTTGAAATAGGTGGACAGGTGCTTGGGCCGGCGCGACAGCACCGAGGGTGGGTTGTCCGCGCCCATGGAGCCCACCGCCTCCTGGCCCGTCGCCACCATGGGCAGGAGCAGGAACTTAATGTCCTCCTGCGTGTAGCCGAAGGCCTGCTGGGCGTCGAGCAAGGTGTCGGCGTCCGGGGCCATGGGCGCCACGTTGGTCGGCAGCTCGTCCAGGTGGATCTGAGTCCTGCCCAGCCACTCGCGGTAGGGCTTGGCGCTAGCCAGCTCGGCCTTGATCTCCGCGTCGTCCACGATGCGGCCCTGGTCGAGATCGATCAGGAACATCTTGCCGGGCTGCAGCCGCCACTTCTTGACGATGCGCTCCTCCGCGATGTCCAGCACGCCCATCTCGGAGGCCATGATCACCATATCGTCGTTGGTGACCAGATAACGGGCGGGGCGCAGCCCGTTGCGGTCCAGCGTCGCGCCGATCTGGCGCCCGTCGGTGAAGGCCACCGCGGCCGGTCCATCCCAAGGCTCCATGAGCGCGGCGTGGTACTCGTAGAAGGCGCGCCGCTTGGCGTCCATCTGTTTGTTGCCGGCCCAGGCCTCGGGGATCAGAAGCATCATGGCGTGGGCCAGCGAGTAGCCCCCCATGACCAGGAGCTCGAGGGCATTGTCGAAGCAGGCGGAATCCGACTGGCCCTCGGGGATCAGGGGCCAGATGCTGTCCAGATCCTCCCCGAGGACCTCGGAGCGCATGGTGTGGCGGCGCGCGGCCATCCAGTTCACGTTGCCGCGCAGGGTGTTGATCTCCCCGTTGTGGCAGATCATGCGGAAGGGGTGCGCCAGGTCCCAGGTCGGGAAGGTGTTGGTGGAGAAGCGCTGGTGCACCAGTGCCAGGGCCGAGGCAAAGCGCTCGTCGTTCAGGTCCGGGTAGTAGGCCCCCACCTGGTCCGCAAGCAGCATCCCCTTGTAGGTGATGGTGCGCGACGACATGGAGGTCACATAGAAGGCGGTCTTGTCGTAGCCGGCGGCACGGATCTCGTTGTCCATGCGCTTGCGGATCACGAAGAGCTTGCGCTCGAATGCCTGCTGGTCGGGGCAATTGTCCCCGCAGGCCACGAAGACCTGGCGCACGAAGGGCTCCGTCGGCAGCACGCTCTCGCCGAGGACCGAGTTGTTGGTAGGGACATCCCGCCACCCGAGCACACGCTGCCCGCCCTCTTCCAGGCGGCGCTGGACGGTCGCCTGAGTCTCCCGTCGCGCCGACTCGTCTTGGGGCATGAAGACCATGCCCACGCCATAAGCACCGGCGGGCGGCAGCTCGAAGTCCACCTCGGAGCGGAAGAAGGCGTCCGGGATCTGCACCAGGATGCCGGCCCCGTCGCCGGCCTTGGGGTCTGCGCCCACGGCCCCACGATGGGTCAAACGCACCAGGAGCTCCAACCCCTGCCGAACGATGGCGTGGCTTTTCTGATTCCTGATATTGCAGACGAAACCGACGCCGCAGGCGTCGTGCTCGTTGGCTGGGTTGTAGAGACCCTGTGCGGGCGGAAGGGCACGCAGGCTCATCGCGGACCTCGTAGGTACCTGGCTTAACAGCTTGGGATTGTGGGGCACTGGACCGATCCCATCCACTGGGGACAGGCCGGGGAAATGACTCACTACCCCACCATCCTAAAGACTTGGAATCGACTCCGACTCCGCAAAAACCGTCGCGGAAGGGGTCCGCGCAGCAGCCTTGCGCGCGGGGGCCGCCGATCATAGCGCGCAAGCATGGCCCATGCCATCGGGGAGTACCTGAACGGCCAACCCGCGGGGATCGGGGCGGCGTGTGAATGGGGCAAGGGCGGCCCATAGGGGTGCATTGCGCACCGGAATGGGGCGCCTAGTGCGATCAGCGTCGGCTTGCGGACTAGACCGCCGCGTCCAAGGTGGCGCGCAGCAGGGCGGGATCGAACCGGTCGGTCACCAGGGATTGGCCAATGGCCTTCAGGAGCACCAGGCGCACCCGGCCATCCTGAACCTTCTTGTCGACTGCCATCAGCTCCAGGAACCGGTCCGCGGTCAAGTCCCGGGGTGGAGCCACCGGCAGCCCGGTCCGAGAGATCAGGTCGCGGATGCGGTGCAGGTCGCCGGGGTCCAGCCAACCGAGCCGGGCGGAGAGGTCCGCCGCCATGCACATGCCGGCCCCTACCGCCTCCCCGTGCAGCCAGTTGCCGTAGCCGGCCCCGGTCTCGATGGCATGGCCGAAGGTGTGCCCGAGGTTCAGGAGTGCACGGCTCCCGGTCTCCAGCTCGTCCTCGGCGACAACTTCCGCCTTATTCTCGCAGGAGCGACGGATTGCCTCGGCCAGTGCCTCTGGGTCTCTGGCTTGCAGGGCGTTCAGACGGGATTCGATCCAGTCGAAAAAATCGGGGTCGCGGATCAGGCCGTACTTGATCACCTCGGCGAGGCCAGCGGAGAGCTCCCGGTCCGGAAGGGTGCTCAGTGTCACGGTGTCCGCGATGACGGCACGGGGCTGATGGAAGGCCCCGATCATGTTCTTGCCTAGGGGGTGGTTGACGCCGGTCTTGCCACCGACGGACGAGTCCACCTGAGCCAACAGGGTGGTGGGCACCTGGATGAAGGAGACGCCGCGCTGATAGCAGGCGGCCGCAAACCCGGCCATGTCGCCGATCACCCCACCACCCAAGGCGACCAGGGTGCAATCCCGACCGAAACGGCCTGCGAGGAGCCCGTCGAAGATGCGGCTCAGGACCTCCAGCGTCTTGTATCGCTCACCGTCCGGCAGGACAGAGGTCTGGACCGAGAGCCCGGCGAGCGCGGCCTGGACAGGCTCCAGATACAGCGGGGCCAGGGTCTCGTTGGTGACGATCATCGCCTGGCGACCCTGCACATGGGGCCGATAGAGTCCAGCGTCCGCGAGGATACCGCTCCCGATATAGATCGGGTAGCTACGCGCACCGAGCGCGACGTTCAGGGCGATGGGCATGAGGGGGCTCGCTGCGAACCAGGGACCTAGTCCTCGGTGGATTCCAGACGGCGACGGATTTCTTTGACGACCGAGGCTGTGCCGCGCTTCTCTGTGGAGACGACCATGTCGGCGACCTGACGGTAGAGCGGATCGCGCTCCTCCATCAGCTCCCGCAGCCGGGCCAGGGGGTCTTCCGTCTGGAGCAGCGGGCGACTGCGGTCCCGAGAGGTGCGGGCGTGCTGCTGCTCCGGGGTGCAGTGCAGATAGATCACGACCCCGCGGGCGGCGAGGCTTTGGCGGTTCTCGGCGCTGAGGATCACCCCGCCACCGGTGGCGAGCACGATACGCTCCTCCGATACCAGGTCTTCGACGACCTGGCGCTCGCGTGCGCGGAAGCCCTCTTCGCCCTCGAACTCGAAGATGGTGGGGATATCCACCCCGGTGCGGCGCTGGATCTCCTGGTCGCTGTCCTTGAAGGTGTAGGACAACGATTCGGCGAGCTGCCGACCAACGGTACTCTTGCCGGCCCCCATGGGTCCGACGAGGAAAATGTTCTGGGCGCGAATCATCGCAACAGATATGCCAGATTTCACGCGACTGAGCAAGGCCAAACACGCCGTCGCGCGGAAGTAGGACCAGCGGCGGCGCCTATCCGTGGCGCCAGCTTACCCTAGGCCCGGGGCCAAGCCCGCTTGCGGAGCGCCGCACGCGGCGGTCGCCTCAACAGGCAAGCGTACCCCTCAAGCCCTGGATCGTTTCGAGTCTGGTCAATTGCGCGCGATGTCGCCCTTGAGGATCTTGGGGGTCACGAAGATGAGGAGCTCCGAGTTGTTATCGACGCGCGCCTCCTGCTTGAAGAGGCGTCCGACCACAGGAATGTCGCCCAGCCAGGGCACTTGCTCCTTCTGGAATGTCTTCTCCCGTTCGTAGACTCCGCCAAGCACCACCGTCTCCCCATTGTCCACCAGCACGGTGGTCTCCACCGAGCGGGTATCGATCGGCGGAACCCCCTGCACGCTCTGGGTGAAGTCCGGACTGTCCTTGTTGACCTTAAGATCCATGATGATGCGATCGTCCGGGGTGATCTGCGGCGTCACATCGAGCTGAAGTACCGCCTCTTTGAACGACGTAGTGGTCCCTCCTGTCGTTCCCCCGGCCTGCTCCTGGTAGGGGATTTCCGAGCCGACTTTGATGGTCGCTTGCTTCGAGTCCGAGGTGATGACCCGAGGGCTCGATATGATCTCGCCTCGTCCCTCGCGCTGCATGGCCGAAAGCTCGAGTTGAAGGAGATAAGAGCCTACCTTGCCGATCAGGAAATTGATCGCGCCGGACGGCTCGAATAGCGTGTTTGCGGGCAAATTCACCATCAAGGCGTCGTTTCCAGAGCCCGCCGGGATCTCGATGCTCGAATTGAACGGTTGGCCTGTCGCGACGTCCCGTCCGAAGGCGCCTCTCTGATAATCGGCGGTCGACAGGTTGCCCGCCTGTCCGCCGCCGGTGAGCAGCTGCGTGCTGCCGTCGGTCCAGGTTCCGTCTGCGAGCTGCTTCGGGCCCGCACCGGTCGAGCCGGAGACACCGAAACGCACACCGAGGTCCCGGGCGAAATCGTTGTTGGCGATCACGATCCGCGACTCGATCATGACCTGCCGCACGGGGACGTCCAATCGGGAGACGATACTTCGGATGTCCTCGAGCTTTGCGGTGGTGTCCTGGACTAGCAAGGTGTTGGTACGGGTGTCCACGGTCACATTGCCCCGCTCGGAGAGCATATTGTTCTCTTTAGACTTGAGCATCGTGGAGAGCTCGGCCGCCTTGGCGTAATTGACCTGGATAAACTCCGAGCGCAGTGGCGCCAGCTCCTCGATCTGTTTCTCCGACTCCAGCTGAAGCTTCTCCTGTGCAGCCAGCTCCTGGCTCGGCGCAACCATGATCACGTTTCCAGTCTGGCGCATGGCCAAGCCCTTGGTCTTGAGGATAATGTCCAAGGCCTGATCCCAAGGGACGTTCTTCAGGCGCAGGGTGATGCTGCCGGCGACCGTATCGCTTGCCACCAAATTCAGGCCTGTGAAGTCCGCAAGCAGCTGAAGGACCGCACGCACCTCGATGTCTTGAAAGTTGAGCGAGAGGCGATCCCCGGAATAGACGATCTTGTTCTTCTGCTGCTCCTCTTTCTCGGACGGCGTCAGGGACCGGAACTCCAGCGTGAACAGGTCGTCGGTCTGATAGGCCAGGTAGTCGTAATCGGCCCCAGTCTGAATATCGAGCGCCACATTGCGCCCTTGCGGTCTGGACTCGACGGCCATCACCGGGGTGGCGAAGTCGGAGACGTCGAGACGCCGGAATAGACGCTGGGGAAGAGAGGTATCGTAGAGGTCCACCAAGACATGGCTGCCCTGCTCGCGGACCGCCACACGGGTGTCCGCACTCGGCAACTTGATGACCACGCGCCCCTCCCCGCCTGCTCCCCGGCGGAAATCGATATCGCGCACGGCCCCTCCGCCACCGCCACCGCTCGCTTGGCGCGCCCGTGCCGGGGCACCCGCCGAGGC
>JBGSOR010000048.1:0-6124 GCA_041738985.1 Chromatiaceae bacterium
CGGCGGCGGTGACGTTGGCCGTCACCGAGGACTCGCGGCCGATGGCGAGCAGGGTCTGACCGGCCGTCACCCGATCGCCCTCGCGGATACGGCAGTCCTGCACCGGGCCCTCGGCCGGCGAGGACAGCTCGGCGACGGTGGTGGGCTCGACGCTGCCGGTCAGGGCCATGCGCTGCACGAACAGACGCGGGGCGATGACTTCCACGCTCACCGCCGGGTGTGGCTTTTTGGGCGGACCGGGCGGTTCCGCGCCGAGCGAGAGGGCGGGGCCGAGGCACAGGATGACTGCCAGCGCCAGCATCCTCGGGCGCGATGATCTCAAGGCTTGCGGGCATTTTTTCATGTTCGGTCCAGTGTCGAGGGCTACCGGGGATGGGGCCAGCGAGTGGTAGACTCGGTTGTGCTGGCGTCAGCGTTGATCGTAGCGCGTGCCCGGATTGAGCTATATCGCGTATCGATTTACGATTAATGCATGGCGATCCAATCCTTCAAGTGCGACGAGACCAGACGCCTCTTCGACCGCGTGCGCGTGAGGCGCTTCGTGAACATCGAGGCTCCTGTGCGGCGCAAGCTAAGCTACCTGGATGCGGCCCGCGAGCTGGCTGATCTGCGTGCTTCGCCGGGCAACCGCCTGGAAGCCTTGCGCGGCGATCGCGTCGGTCAGTACAGCATTCGGATCAACGATCAGTGGCGGCTGTGCTTCGTTTGGAGCGCGGACGGACCGAGGGATGTCGAGATCGTCGATTATCATTAGGGCGCTATTGTTATGACTGCAAAACTCCCCCCGATCCATCCCGGAGAGATTCTGCGCGAGGACTTCATGCAGCCGCTGAGCCTCTCCAGCAACGCCCTTGCCCGTGCCATTGGCGTCACCCCGTCACGGATCAACGAGATCGTGCGCGAGCGGCGTGGCATCACGGCCGAAACAGCCCTGCGGCTCGCCCGTGTCTTCGGCACCTCCGTGGATTTATGGATGAATCTCCAGCAAAGCTACGATCTGGAGTGCGCGAAGGATCGTCTTGGCGACGCGCTCGAGCGAATCCAGCCGATGCACCGAGCGGCATGAGGGGGCGATCGCCGAGCGGCCCTTGCATGCTGTCAGGCGACTGCGTCATGGCTGAACCTCTTGCGGCCGATAGCCAGGCGCCAGGATGGCCTTGACGATCTCGATCGGCCGTGTCGCCTGGCGCTCGGCGATCTTCTTGATGCTGTCTTCGGCACGGGCCTCGAAGGACCAGGTCACCAGGAAGGCGATGAAGGCGCGGGTCGCGTGTTTGTTCTTGACCATGGGATCTCAGCCTCGGTTGGCGTCTTGGCGGGCCAGCTCAATTAACCCGTCCGCGATGCCGAGCAGGTCCCCATAGCTCTTGGCCGCGCTTCCTATCACCGCATAGCGACCGGCCACCGCGATCATGGGTACGCCGTCTACCCGGTAGCGCTCCACCAGGCTGTCGCCGCGCTTGAGCTGCGATTCGGTCGTGAAGCCGCTGTAGGCCGCCTTGAAGGCGTCGAGCGCAACGCCCCGTGCCTCGACCCAGCCGAAGATGGTCTTCTCCGTGAACAGATTCTGGCGCTCCTTGGCGATGGCATCGAAGACCGCCTGATCCAGACGTGCGAGCTCCCCGGTCTGCTCCAATGCCCAATAGAGGCGTGCCAGGTTGGCCCAGGTGGCGCGTCCGAAGGTGACGGGGATCCGGCGGAAGACCACGTCGTCGGGCAGGCGCTCGGACCAGGATTCGATCAGCGGATTGAGCTGGCCGCAATGGGGGCACCCGTAGGAGAAGAATTCGAGCACCTCGATCTTGCCGGGGATCGACCCGGGCTGCGGCGGCGCGAGGGGGCGCCAGTCGCGGCCCTCGACCAGTGCGGCGGGGGCGTCGATGGGCAGGAGCGCCGCCCCCATTGCAGCGACCAATACCCGATTGAAGCGACGACGGTCCAGTAGCATAAGGAAACTCCAATGGAAACGATGGGGATCAGCGGGCGCGCCGGCCATGCCACAGTGCCCAACCGCTGGCGGTCAGGCAGACCGCGAACGCCAGGAAGGCCCAGTTGGCGAGCGAGAGGCTCAGGACGACGAGCTCCTTGTCCTCGCAAAATCCCGTCGCCAGGAACAGGGCGGGGACCTGCTGACCCAGCCACTCGATCAGCCGTTCGATCGGACCGGGTTGACCGCCCATGCAGGAGACGCTCCCGGCTGGCTGAAGCTGGAGCCAGCTTTGATAGGCAGCGGCGCCGATACCGGCCATGCAGCCGAGCAGAAACAGACCGCCGGGCACGCCGGCGAGGCTCCGGACCCAGGGGTCGGCGACCGCGGCGAGGGCGGCGAGCAGGGCGAGCAGCATGAACAGCGTGCGCTGGAAGATGCAGAGATGGCAGGGATTAAGCTCCAGCCAGGCGGTCAGAAGAAAGCTCCCTAGCGCGGCGCATGTACAGACCGTCGCCAGGGCGATCCAGACCTTGGTCGAGATCGGGTGCGGCGCGCTGTCCATCAGGCGGTCGCCAGCAGATAGACCGCCGCTGTCAGGAGCAGTCCGCCGCACAGGGCGCGCCCGGCACGCAATCCGCGTCCGCTGCTCAGTGCATCCAGCCAGCGCTGCACCCGGTGCAGTGAGCCGGCCGCCAACAAGACGCCTGCGACGTGACCCAACGCGAACAGGGCCAGCAGGAGGGCCGGAAAGAGCAGACCCTGGGGCGCTTCCATCCAGGCCAGGCCCAGCACGGGCGCGATCCAGGCGAAGGCGCAGGGACCGAGCGCCAGCCCGAAGACCAGTCCCAGAAACAGTGCCGCGGCCGGTCCGCGAGTGCGCGTGCGGGGCAGCCCGCCTATCCCTGTGCCGCCCCGCCCACCGCCGAATACGCGAGTCAGCCAGCGCCCCAGCCCCTCCAGTGGGAGCCAGTCCAGGAGATAGAGCCCGACCAGCGCGCACAAGGCAGCGACCGGATAGTTGCTCGATATCCCCAGGTCCCCCGCCACCCGCCCGAGCAGCAACGTGGCCGCGCCCAGTGGCACCAGACTGACCAGCACGCCCAGGGCGAAGGCCAGGATGATCGCCACGGGCCTTCGCTCGGGCGTCGGACCGCCGGACAGATACCCGACCACCAAGGGCACCCCGGCGAGATGGCAGGGACTCATCCAAATACTGGCGAAGCCCCAGGCAAAGGCGGCCAGAACGGCCATCGGGGCGGCCCCGGAGAGCGCCGCGGAGAGGCTTGGCAGCAGCTCCATCAGGGGATACCGGCGACGGTCTTGAGGGGCAGCCCCTGGGCCGCGAATCGCGCGCGGATGGCCTCGGCGAGCAGGAATCCCAGATGCCGATCGACCTCGCGGCCCTCGCCGTCCAGCAACACCTGGGTGGGGATGGCAATGACGCGAAGCTCCGCGACCAGCTCGGGCCGGTCCCGGATGTCGATCGCGATGACCCGCAGGTGCTCGCCGTGGGCCGCCCGCAGCTCGTCCAAGACTCGATGCATGGCCTTACAGCTGGCGCAGGAATTCATGCCCAGCTCGATCAAGGTAGGCTGACCGTTGCCCGCGATGGGGCCGGCATTGGGCGCCTGCACTGGCGCACTGGCGGCGGCAGAGCCCGAGCCGCTACCTTTCCCAGATAGCACGTACAGGCCGATGCCGATTGCAACTGCCAACGCGGCCAGACCGGCCAGCCAATAGAGAATGGTGGATTTCATACGAGATATACCGGTCAGTAGCGAGTGGAGAGTAGCGAGTGGCGAGTTAGAAACGAGTTAATGCGAGAGGACCCTCGCGGGTAGCGTAGCGTCGATTACGACAACGACAACGACAACGACAACGACCGAGACACCATGAACGTTCCGTAACGGACTCGGTTTCATTGCCAACCAATGCCTCAATAGACCGACATCGCTACCCCACTTGCCACTCGCCACTTGCTAGCTCAGCCAGCCCTCGACGGTTTTGCGGTCCGGGACACCGCCGGCATGGACCACCTGCCCGTCGATGACCACGCCGGGGGTGGACATGACCCCATAGGACATGATGCGTGCCAGGTCGGTCACCTTCTCCAGCTCGATCTCGATCCCCGTCGCGGCGGCGGCCTCGGCGATGGTCTTGGCGGTTACCTCGCAGTTGCGGCAGCCGCTACCGAGAACTTTGATTTGTTTCATGCGTTTGCTCCGTGGGTTGACGATTACAGGACCAGGTTGAAGACATAGCCCACCAGCAGGATGCCCGCGGCCACCACGCCGACGAAGGTGGCGATGAGCGGCCAGCGCAGGACCTTGCGCAGGATCAGCATCTCGGGGGCGGAGAGCGCGATGACGCTCATCATGAAGGCGAGCGTGGTGCCGAGCGCGGCCCCTTTGCCGATCAGGGCCTCCACCACCGGCAGGATGCCGGCGGCATTGGTATACATGGGCACGCCGAGGACCACCGCGGCAGGGACCGCCCACCAGACGTCGCGCCCCATGAAGCTGGCCATGAAGTCCTGCGGCACGAAGCCGTGGATGGCCGCCCCCAGCCCGATGCCGACCAGGACATAGGGCCAGACCTTGCCCACGATCTCGCGCACATGGCGCCAGCCGGCCCGGAACCGCTCGGGCCAGGTGTAGCCCTGGCCGCTGGGTGCGGCGGTCTCGCCCAAATGGATGGCCCTGACCCAGTCCTCCAAATAACGCTCCATCTTCAGCTCGCCAATGACGAGGCCCGCGCCGATGGCCACCAGCAGACCCAGCGCCAGATAGAGCGCCGCGACCTTCCAGCCGAAGAGCCCGAGCAGCAGGGCGAGGGCGATCTCGTTGACCATGGGCGCGGCGATCAGGAAGGAGAAGGTCACCCCCAGCGGCACCCCCGCCGAGAGAAAGCCGATAAAGAGCGGCACCGCCGAGCAGGAGCAAAAAGGGGTGACGATGCCGAGACTGGCCGCCATGGCGTTGCCGATACCCAGCCGGCGCCCGGCCAGCAAGGCGCGGGTGTGCTCGGGGGCAAAGAAGGTCTGTACCACGCCCATGACGAAGACGATGCCCACCAGCAGGAGCAGCACCTTGGGGGTGTCGTACAGGAAGAAGTGGACCGCCTCGCCCCAGTGGGTGTCGCGCGACAGACTCAGGGCCGCCACCGCCAGGTCGGCAAAGTCGGTGAGATGCCAATAGACCGCCACCCACAGGGCGGCGGCCAGGGGGAGGCCCCAGAGCCAAGGAGTCAGGGCGCGGGTGTCGGCGGTGGGGGCTGTTTCTGGGGTCATCGCGATGGTCTCGGTCGGGGATCGGCGTTCAGCGCTCGTACCCGGAGCACGGGATGCACAGGTGCTTCTCGCCCAGCACCCGCAGATAGGCCCGTGCGGTCAGTTCCCCGCAGGCGGCGCAGGGGACGAAGCCCATGACCTCAGGCAGCCAGTCGCGCTCGAGCTGGAAGACCTCGCTCAGGGTCAGCACCTCCGACTCCGGGGCATTCCACACCAGGTCCACCAGTTCCAGCGCCTCGGACTCCGGGATATCGTCGGGCTCGATCCCCTGACCGCGCTTTGTCATAAAGGCGGAGGCGCCGATCTGCTTTTGCAGGGTTGGTTTGTAGCTCGCCCGGATGGCCCGGTTGGTGGCCCGCTCGATGACCGTGACCGCGAGCTTGCCGTAGGTGGTCTTCTCCAGGTTGCCCTTACCTAGGGTGCAGCCGGTGGCGTACTGGACCCCGTCGCCGAAGCACATGCCGCCATGGTCTTCGCCAATCTCGACGAAGGCGTGCAACTGCCGCCCGCCGGAGCGTTTGACATCCAGTACGCGCAGGGCGGCGAGTCCCGCCCGCACCCCGGCCACGCTAGCCCAGCAGCGGTGGCCGTGGAACTCGAGTGCCTTGAGGAGGATTTGACGATCGTCGTTCATGTGACAGCTCCCGATTCGTAGACCGAATCGTTTGGGGAAAGGAATGCGATCCATGCGGGTTGAGGCTCACAGCAGCCCCCAGGCCGTTTTGACCGCGACGGCGATCAGGACCACGGCGATGACGCGTTTCAGTTGCGGACCGCTCAGGCGCTCGGTGGCGAGCCAGGCCCCCAGGGCGGCACCGGCAACGGTCGCCAGGGTTGTCGCCGCGAGCAGGGCCGTGTCGAGCCGGGCGACCTGGACATGGGCCAGGAAGCCGCTGAGCGAGGCG
>JBGSOR010000101.1:0-8763 GCA_041738985.1 Chromatiaceae bacterium
CGGTCGGCGACGGCCGACACCCGGCGGGTCAGCTCCGCCCGCAGGTCGTCGGGGTCCAGGCCCGGCAGGACGCGCAGGTCCAGGTGCAGCTCGCACTCGCCGCAGATCCGGTTGGCGTTGTCCCCGCCGTGGATGTGGCCCGGGTTGATGGTGGGGTAGGGGACCTTGAAGGCGGGATGGCGATGGGTGCGCTGGAGCTCGTCGCGCCAGGCCAGGACAGCGGTAAGGACCTCGTGCATCCCCTCCAGGGCGTTGTTCCCCAGGCTTGGGTCGCTCGCGTGGCCGCTGCGTCCCAGGAGCCGGATGGACTCGCCCATCACACCCTTGTGCACTCGCACGGGCCGCAGCCCCGTGGGCTCGCCGATCACCGCGTAGCGCCCCAGCGGGCGGCCCGCCGCCACCAGGGAGCGGGCACCCAACATGGTGGATTCCTCGTCCGCCGTGGCCAGGATCATGAGCGGGCGTTTCAGATTCCCGGGGCTCAAGCCCCGTGCCGCCTCGATGGCCAGCGCCAGGAACGACTTCATGTCCGAGGTCCCGAGTCCATAGTAGCGCCCGTTGGCCTCCGTGAGCCGTAGCGGGTCGTGTGACCACAGATGGGCATCAAAGGGCACCGTGTCCGTGTGGCCGGAAAGCACCAGCCCGCCGGGTCCGGTGCCCAAGGTGGCGAGCAGGTTCGCCTTGTCCGGGTGTCCAGGGATGTCCAGGACCTCCACCGCGAACCCGGCGGAGCCTAGCCATTCGGCCAAGCGGTCGATCACGGGCCGATTGCTGTGGTCGATGGCGGGCGTGACGCTGCTGACCGAGATGGTTCGGATCAGGTCCTGAAGCATGCGGGTGAGCGGCGGCGCCTGGTGGGTCATGGTCTATTGCTCCGGGTAAAGGCGCTGGACATCCGGCACCATCCGGGAGCCCGGACGGTCCCGGATGCCTGCGCCGCGTGCGCTTGGCATCCCATTGCGGCAAGAAATGCCCTGCCGCCCCACCTGGCCTTGGTGTAGATTGGCGGGAGCTTAGGCGATTTCTGTCAAATCATGTACCACCTCGCTCGTCTTTTCGCCCGCCTTCGGCGTCGCACCGACAGTCACATAGCCCAGCTATGCTCCTGGCGGCGCTCCTTGAAGGCAGATGAAAATCCTTCGCGATCCGGTACATAATTTTCCGGCAATCGCCTTATCCCGCCCCGAGCTCCTAGCCAGTGTCTACCCGGCCTGCCCCGAGACTCCCTGCCGATCCTTGCGCGAGTCGCCCTGGCGGTCCCGAGCCGAGCCCCCTGGAGATCGAGGGTCGCACACCCAGGCCCCTTGCGCGCCCGAGCCCGCCGGGGATCCGCATCCGCGACGCGTCCGTGGAGGACCTGGGGCGGATGATCGAGCTGGAAAATGCCAGCTTCGAGACCGACCGGCTCACCCGCCGCCAGCTCCGCTACATGATCACCCGCGCCCGCGCGCGCACACTGGTGGCGGAGGACGGGTCGGGCGCACTGCAGGGCTATGTCATGCTCCTCTTCAGTCGCGGCACCTCCGTGGCGCGGCTCTACTCCATCGCGGTGGCCCGGGAGGCCCGCGGACTCGGCGTGGGCCGCGCCCTGGTGGGGGCGGCGGAAGCGGCCGTCTGGGAGGCCGACAGGGCCTATATGCGACTGGAGATCCGGCGGGACAACCTGGCCTCCCAGGCCCTCTTCGAAGGGGCCGGCTACCGCCGTTTCGGGGTCCTCTCGGACTACTACGAGGACCACATGGAGGCGCTGCGCTACGAGAAGACCCTGGCGCCGGACCTCAAGCCCGAGCTCCAGCGGGTCCCTTATTACGAGCAGACCCTCGACTTCACCTGCGGGTCCTCCTCCCTGATGATGGCCATGCAGGCCCTGCGCGGGGACCTGGCGCTGGACCGCACGCTGGAGCTGCGTATCTGGCGGGAGGCGACCACCATCTTTATGACCTCCGGCCATGGGGGCTGCGGACCCTTCGGCCTGGCCCTGGCCGCCCACCGGCGGGGCTTCGCGGTCGAGGTCTTCATCAACGACCCGGGCGTGCCGCTGGTGGACTCCGTGCGCAGCCCCGAGAAGAAAGAGGTCATGCGCCTGGTCCACGAGGACATGCAGGAAGAAGTGCGCCGGCTCCAGATCCCGGTGCACTACCGTACCCTGGATCTGGACGGGCTCGCCGCGCGATTCGACGCGGGGGCCGTGCCCATCGTCCTGATCAGCTCCTATCGCATCTATCAGGAAAAATTTCCACACTGGGTGGTAGTGACCGGGTTCGATGCCCATTTTGTCTACGTTCATGACCCATTCGTCGACTACCAAAACGGAGAGACCCCCCTGGACTCCATCGACATGCCCATCCAACGGGACGAGTTCAGCCGCATGGCCCGCTACGGCAGGGTCGGGCTTCAGGCTGTCGTCCTGATCGCATTGCCGGGCGGGAGCGCCGAGAGTGGTTGAGTCGGAGCCGCCTGGGGCGGCTGCCGGGAAAGCGCGTCCGCCGACGGTGCCGGCGGCCGGGGCGGTGGCCCATGGCTGAGCACCTCCTCCTCGTGGAGCAGGAGTCCGACTGGAAGCCGGGCTTCCCGCGCCTGCCCGTGGTCACCGCCCGCGACTATCTGGCGGGCGGCGAGCTGGCGGAAAAGAAGGACCTGCGGGTCATCAACCTCTGTCGGAGCTACCGCTACCTCTCGGTGGGCTACTACTGCTCCCTGCTGGCAGAGGCACGCGGGCACAAGGCGATCCCCTCCGTGCGCACCATTCAAGAGCTTTCGAGCCGGGAGATCTACAGTCTGGAGACCGAGGAGCTGGATGCGCTTGCCCAGCGCGTGCTCGGCCGCCGCAAGGGCGCCGCACTCACCCCCACCGCCTACGAGCTCACCATCTGCTTCGGCCACTGCGACGTGCCGAGCCTGGAGACCCTGGCGCGGCAGATCTTCGAGACCTTCCGCTGTCCCATTCTCAAGGTCGAGTTTCGCCTCCACGGCACCTGGCGCATCGGAGGCATCAAGGCCCTGCCCCTGGCGGCCGTCTCCTCGAACGGCGACGGGGCGGCTTTTTTCGCGTCCCTCGAGGAGTACCTCTCGCAGCGCTGGCGGCGGCCGCGGGCGCGCCTGGCGTACCGCTACGACCTCGCCATGCTGCACGATCCGGAGGAGGAGCTACCGCCCTCCGACAAGAAGGCACTGGCGAGCTTCGTGCGTGCCGGCAAGGCCCTCGGCGTCAACGTAGAGCCCATCCAGCGTAAGGACTACAGCAAGCTCGCCGAGTACGACGCGCTCTTCATCCGCGAGACCACGCGCATCGGACACCACACCTTCCGCTTCGCCAAGAAGGCGGATAGCGAGGGCATGATCGTCATCGACGACCCCGAGTCCATCCTGCGTTGTACCAACAAGGTCTATCTCGCGGAGCTCCTGGCCGCCCACAAGATCCCGCGTCCCAAGACCCTGATCCTGCGCAAGGAGAGCCTCGCGGATGCCGCCGAGGCGATCGGTTACCCGGTGGTCCTCAAGATCCCGGAGGGGTCCTTCTCCCGCGGGGTCTTCAAGGCTGAAGACCGTCCCGAGCTGACCCGCATCGCCGCGAAGCTCTTCAAGGAATCCGACTTGATCCTGGCCCAGGAGTTTCTCTACACCCCCTTCGACTGGCGCATCGGCGTGCTCGGGCGCCGCCCCTTCTATGCCTGCAAGTATCTGATGAGCCGGGGCCACTGGCAGATCGTCAAGCACGAATCCGACGGCCGCCACACCGAGGGCGACTTCGAGACCCTGGCGGTCTCCGAAGTACCCAGAGCGGTGGTGCGTGCCGCGCTGAAGGCCGCCGACCTGATCGGCGACGGGCTCTACGGCGTCGACCTCAAGGAGACCCCAGCCGGCCCTGTGGTCATCGAGGTCAACGACAACCCCAGTCTGGACGCGGGGGTGGAGGACCGGGTGTTGGGAGAGGAGCTCTATCGCCGGGTGATTGCAGAGTTTGTCGAGCGGCTTGATCGGCGGAAGGCGGGCAGGAAATAGCGGCAGGGGCCTTGCGAGCTGCGGGAGCGAATCCCGGATAGCGCGCCCTCGTACGACTGCGCAGCAGGCACACCAAGGGGTACCAAGCCCCCCCCATAACACGTCCGGGAGCGCACGCGTTGGGATCCATGCACATGGTCGTACATTCCCGCGGTCGGATCATGAAAGGGCAGGGGGAAGGTGCCCGATGCGTGCCCAGGTTGGCTCTTACCCGAGCCGCGTCGGCTTGAACGAGCAAGGCGCGCCTCGTTTCGGCCCCCGCGCATCTGGGTTAAGCTGGCCGACCCGCGGATTCCAGGCGCAGCGCCGCTCCGCGTAGATCTCACGCTCCTCGATCGCCATGTCCGAACGCTCCCCTCGCGGCAGTGCCGCCTCGCTCCCGACGCCCGATCAAGTCGCTGGCTCGCCGCTCGCCCGCTACCGAGCTGTGGTGGCCGACTGGGATGCCTTTTCCGCCGCCCTGTGCCGCCCGCTGGCGCCCTGTATCTGGGCGCATCCGAGCCGCATCGGGGCGGTCGATCTGGCGGCCCTCCTGGCGGAGGAGGGAATCGCGACGGGGTTCATCTCCTGGCTCCCCGGCGCCCTGCGGCTGCCGGTGGACGCCCGGGCGGGCCAGAACTGGTGGTACTGTGCGGGTCTCGCCCACGGTCAGGAGGAGGTCTCCCAGCTCCCGGCGGGGCTCATGGATCTCAGGCCCGGTCAGCGGGTGCTGGATATGTGTGCGGCGCCCGGCGGCAAGACGGCGCAGATCGCCTTCGCTTTGGGCAACCGCGGCACCCTGGTGGCGAACGATATCTCCAATGCCCGGATCAAGGCGCTCCAGGGCAACCTGGATCGGCTGGGGATCGTGAACGTGACGACCACCTGCTCGGATGCCGCCAACTGGCCGGCCGCTGGCGGGCGGTTCGACCGCATCCTGGTGGACGCCCCGTGCTCCAGCGAGGGGACGATCCGACGCAACCCCTCGATGCTCGGGCGGCTGGACCCGGGGAGTCCCGCCCGTCTCGCCCCACGACAGCGGGCGTTGTTGCGCAAGGCGGTTCAGCGGCTCGCGCCCGGCGGGCGAATCGTCTATTCCACCTGCACCTTCGCCCCGGAGGAGAACGAGCTGGCCGTGGCGGATGTTCTGGCCGAGTACCCGGGGCTGATCCGGCTGGTGCCGGTCGCGGTGCCTGGGCTTGTGGCCGCGCCGGGTCTCGTCGAGTGGGAGGGACGGCGGCTCCCGGACGAGCTGGCACTGTGCATCCGCATCTGGCCCCACCAGAACGACAGCGGCGGTTTCTTTATCGCGGTGCTGGAGAAGGACCCAGCGGCGGACGGGGAGGGCGCCCTGCCGACGAAGCCGGAGCTGGCGCCCCTGGACCCGGCCGACGGGGCCGAGTGGCTCGCGGGTCTTTCCGCCAAGTACGGCTTCGCCGCGGATGCCTGGGCGGACTATCGCGCCCACCGCCAGACCCGCCGGGGCCTGCACCTGATGGCGGCGGATCACTGCCCCCCCGCCTGGCCCAAGTCCGAGGGCAGTGGGCTCTTCTTCCATCGCACCAATGTGCGCCCACCCAAACCGACGACCGCTGGCGCCATGCTCCTAGGGCGTCGGGCCACCCGCTTCCGTCTGGACCTGACCCGGGATCAACGGGACCGCTACCTGCGTCGGGAGATCTTCGATCCGACTCCGGAACAGCTCGCCGCTAACCCCCCGGGGCAGGTCCTGGCAGCCTATCGCGGTCATGTCCTGGGGGTCGCGGTGCTGCACCGCTCCGGGGTGGTGGAGAGCCTGTTTCCGAGCCGGTGGAGCGGGTGTACCGGCGGGGTCTAAGGGCCGGGCGGACGCCCGCACGGCGATCCGCCATCATGCGACTCGCCAGGATCGTATGGCCGAACCGCTGTCGCGTTCCGGCAGGAAGACGGCATCTTGTATCTGGGTCATGCGAGGACTAGCTACCCTCGCGCCGGAGCCGTTTGCGCGATTCGCCGCGATACCAACCACCGAATCCGGGGACCCGCGCAACGTCGTGCCCGAAGCGGGCGCGGACCTCGGCGGCACGACTCGTGACGTTTCGGCTGTTACACGTTCGCCTTGAGCGTGACGGTTGCCGGAGCGAGAGTCGGGAGACAGCCAATGATCGAGCGAATTACCATGGATCCCTCCATCTGCCACGGCAAGCCATGTATCCGCGGTCTTCGCTATCCAGTGGAGAACGTCTTGGAGTGGCTCGCAGGCGGCATGACGATCGAGGACATCCTGGCCGATTACGAAGACCTGACGCGTGAGGACATCTTGGCGGCGCTGGCCTTTGCGGCACGGATGGCCCACGCCAAGCATGTCGTTAACCTTGCCGCATGAGATTCATCGTCGACGCTCAGTTGCCGAAGCGCCTGGCGCGCTGGTTGACCGCCCGCGGTCATGATGTGTTTTCCATCGAGCCGTCCCGTCGCGGTCGGCCTCCTTCTCAATCGCGCCCTGGCGGTGCAGCTCTTCCGCGTGTAGCTCCGGGTAGCGGGGGGTGAATAGGGGTTTAAGACGGGCCGCAGCGCCCCGAGACGGAGTTTGTCGAGTTGGGGGCTAAGGGTCTCCCATTTTTCGAGCAACAGGAGGTTGCGGAGGACCTCCAGACGGCGGCGAATCTGGGGCTCCTGCCAGGGTGGCGGTTGCCCCGCGTTTCCCGGCGACCTGCGGACGCCTCGCCCCGTCGGCTGGACTCCACCCCATCCCTGGTGTAGACAGACGCCTTTCCACAACAGGGGCGGATGCCATGGCCTGGCTCTATCTGGTAGCGGCCGGACTCTTCGAATGGGGCTGGCCGGTCGGGCTCAAGCTCGGGATGACCGAGACCGGGTTGCGCTGGGGTTGGATCGGGTTCGCCGGGGTCTGTATGGTTGCGAGCGGCGCCCTGCTCTTGATTGCTCAACGGACGATCCCGATGGGGACCGCCTACGCGGTCTGGACCGGGATCGGGGCGGCGGGCACCTTCCTGCTCGGGATCGCCCTGTTCGGCGAGCCCGCGACCCTGGCGCGGTTCTTCTTTGTGGGCCTGATCCTGGTCGGCATCGTCGGCCTCAAGCTCGTGTCCGCCCAATGAGCGGCCTCAGGAGCCTCCCGCATTGAGTACCCTGGTCGTCGCCGAGAAGCCGAGCGTGGCGCGGGACATCGCCCGGGTCCTCGGGGCGATGCGCAAGCGCGAGGGCTACCTGGAGGGCAATGGCTACTGCGTCACCTGGGCGCTCGGCCACCTGGTCCATTTTGCGGAGCCGGACGACTATGGCCCGCCCTGGAAGGGGCGCTGGTCCGCGGCCCAGCTTCCCATGGTCCCGGACCGCTGGCGGCTCAAGACCGATCCCAAGACCTCCCCCCAGCTCAAGATCGTGGAGGGGCTCATAAAGGCCCCGGAGCATGCGCGTCTGGTGTGTGCGACGGACGCGGGGCGGGAGGGCGAGCACATCTTCCGGCTCATCTACGAGCATGCCCATTGCCGCAAGCCCTTCGACCGGCTCTGGGTCTCCAGCCTCACGGACGACGCCATCCGCGCCGGCTTCAATGCCCTCAAGCCCGGCAGTTCCTACGACGACCTGGCGCGCGCGGCGCGCGCCCGCGCCCAGGCGGACTGGCTGGTGGGGATGAACCTGACCCGTGCCTACACGGTGCACAACAAGGTCCTGTGTACCATCGGCCGGGTCCAGACCCCGACCCTGGCGATGATCGTGGCGCGGGATGCGGAGATCGCGAGCTTCCAAAAGACCTTCTTTTACGAGCTGGTCGCGACCCTCGCCGAGGGGTTCGAGGCCCGCTACAGCCGGGACGGGGAGACCCGAATCGCCGAAAAGGCCGAGGCCGAGCGCCTGCACGCGGAGCTCGCGCCCCGCCGCACCGGAACCGTCAAGGATCTGGAGCGGGAGGTCCGGGTCAACCGCCCGCCGCCCCTCTACGACCTGACCACGCTCCAGCGGGACGCCAACCGGCGCTTCGGGCTGACCGCCGCCCAGGTCCTGGAGCTGGCCCAGGCCCTCTACGAGACCCACAAGCTCATCAGCTATCCGCGCACCGAGAGCCGCCATATCGGCGAGGACATGGTGGACAAGCTCCCGGGCATCCTCTCGGGGCTGGATCACCCACAGGCACCCCAGGCCCTCGATCGACTCAGGTCCGGCCACACCCTGGGCCGGGCCTATGTGGACAAGACCCGACTCACAGACCACCACGCCATCCTGCCTACGGGCAAGGCCATGCCGGCGGGTCTGAGCCCGTCCCTTCGGCGGGTCTACGAGTTGGTTCAGACCCGCTTCGTCTGCGTCTTTCTGCCCGACCAGCGGGTGGAGGAGACCCGGGTCCGGCTCGACATCGGCGGGGCCGATTTCGTCGCGCGGGGCGCCCGGGTCCTGGAGCCGGGTTGGACGGCGGCCCGTGGGGTGGGGCGGGCGGACGGGGCCCAGCCCCGGGGGCCAGGGTCGGCCAATTCCCCGGCTGGTTCCAAGAGCGGCAGCAGCCCGGACGAAGCGGGTTTGCGCGGATCCGGCGATGGGACCGCCGACCCAGCCTCGGATGCCTCGGAGGAGCAGGCACTTCCGCCCCTCGAGGTCGGTCAAACCGTGCATGTGGATGCGCTCCAGGTCCGGGAGCGGGAGACCAGTCCACCCAGGCCCTTCACGGATTCCAGCCTCCTCGCCGCCATGAAGAACGCCGGGCGCGGCATCGAGGACCGGGAGCTGGCCCGGGCCATGGCCGCCACCGGCCTGGTCACCCCGGCCACCCGCGCCGAGACCATC
>JBGSOR010000111.1:0-5856 GCA_041738985.1 Chromatiaceae bacterium
ACGGGGTGAAGGTGACGGGCTGTACGGTCCACTTCGCCGACAACCAGTATGACCACGGGCCTATCATCTTACAGAAGACCGTGTCGGTTCTGGACGGCGACACGGCGGACACGGTGGCCCAGCGGGTGCAGGAAGCCGAACGCGAGGCCTATCCCGAGGCGATTCGCCTGTTCGCGGAAGGGCGGTTGCGCGTCGAAGGGCGTCGGGTACGGGTGCTCGATCAGCCGTGACGCAGGGCCTTGTCGGAGATGTCGGTGCGGTACTGGGCCCCGTGGAAGTGAATCAGCCCCACGGCCTCGTATGCCCGCTCCTTGGCCGCCGCCAGCGTGTCGCCCAGCGCGGTCACGCACAGCACCCGGCCGCCGGCGGTGAGGGTGGCGTGGCCGTCGCGCCGCGTCCCGGCATGAAAGACCTTGAGGTCCGGGCCGATCGCCGCCTCAAGACCAGAGATTGTCCGCCCCTGGGCATAGGCATCCGGGTAACCGCCTGCGGCCATTACCACCCCGAGCGCCACGCGCGGGTCCCAGTCGACCCGGGCCTGGTCCAGACGTCCTTCCAGGGCGGCGAGGCAGAGGGCTACCAGGTCGGAGCTCAGCCGCATCATGATCGGCTGGGTCTCGGGGTCCCCGAACCGGCAGTTGTACTCCAGGACCTTCGGGCTGCCGTCCGGGGCAATCATGAGGCCGGCGTAGAGGAACCCGGTGTAGGGGAGACCCTCGGCGGCGAGTCCCGCGATGGTGGGCGCGATCACCTCCCGCATGACCCGTGCATGGACTTCGGGCGTCACGACCGGGGCGGGGGAATAGGCCCCCATACCGCCGGTGTTGGGGCCTCGGTCGCCGTCGTCCCGGGCCTTGTGGTCCTGGGACGTGGCCATGGGGAGCGCATGGGCGCCATCCGCCATGACGATGAAGCTCGCCTCCTCCCCGACCAGAAACTCCTCGATCACCACCCGGGCGCCGGCGCCACCGAAGCGTCCCTCGGAGAGCATCTCGCGCACGGCTGCCTTGGCGGTCGGCAGGTCTTGGGCCAGGATCACGCCCTTGCCGGCAGCAAGTCCGTCCGCCTTGACTACGATGGGGGCGCCGACCCGCTCCAGGTAGGCTAGGGCCGGCTCTACCTCGGTAAAGACCCCATAGGCCGCGGTCGGGATACCGTGTCGCGCGAGGAATGCCTTTGCGAATGCCTTGGATCCCTCCAGCTGGGCGGCCGCCTGGCGCGGACCGAAGCAACGGAGCTGTGCTGCCTGAAAGGCGTCCACCACCCCAGCGACCAGGGGCACCTCGGGGCCCACGATGGTGAGCCCGACCCTGTGCTCGGCCGCGAAGCGCACCAGGCCCATCACATCGTCCGCCGCGATCGGGACGTTCTCGATTCCCGGCTCCAGGGCGGTCCCGCCGTTGCCGGGGGCCACGTAGACGCGCGTCGCGAGCGGTGACTGGGCGGCCTTCCAGGCCAGCGCGTGCTCGCGCCCGCCGCCGCCGATGACGAGGATGTTCATCCGCGATGATCTCTCATGTGTGTCGGGTCGGGGGACCGCCTTAGCCGAAGGAGATAATTCCCCGCCGGCTCGATTCGATAAACCGGACGATCTTGGCGGTCTCCGGGCTGGGGTACAGCGTCTCGGCCTGTACCAATGCCTCTGCCAGCCGCAGTCCGGAGCGGAAGACCAGTCGGTAGACTGCCTTGATTCGGCTACGCTGCTCCTGAGTGAACCCCGCGCGGCGGAGACCCACGACATTCAGCCCCACAATCCGCGCCCGATGTCCGTCTGCCATGACGAACGGGGGGACGTCCTGAGGTACTCCAGTAACGCCGGCCACCATCGAATAGGCACCGATGCGGCAGAACTGGTGGACGGCGACCTGACCGGACAGGAAGCAACCGTCCTCCACGTCCACGTGCCCGGCAAGGGTGGCGGTATTGGCGAAGACGTTGTGGTTGCCCACGACGCAGTCGTGACCCGCGTGGGAATAGGCCATCCAGTAATTGTGGCTGCCGATGCGGGTACCTTCGTCGGTCTTGACCCCGCAGCTGATGTTCACGCCTTCCTTGAAGTGGTTGTGGTCGCCGATAACGAGGGGGCGGGCTTTGGAGGGGTCAAAGCTAAAGTCCTGGGACTCGGAGCCCAGGGTCGCCCCATGACAGACGCGATTGAACGCGCCCATGCGGGTCAGGGCGAAGATCCGTACGCAGCTCTCGATGCGGCAGCCCTCGCCGAGCACGGCCCCGGACTCGATAATCGAATAGGGGCCGACTGTGACCGTCTCGTGAAGCTCCGCACCGTCCTCGACGATCGCCGTGGGATGAATGCTCAATGCCGGAAGTGCCGCATGCCCGTAAAGACCATGGCCATGCCGTGCTCGTTGGCAGCGGCGATGGCCTCTTCGTCGCGCATGGACCCGCCGGGTTGGATCACGGCCCGGATGCCCGCCGCCGCCGCCTGGTCGATGCCGTCCCTGAAGGGGAAGAAGGCATCCGAGGCCATGGCCGCCCCGGCGACCTCAAGCCCTGCCTGCTCGGCCTTGATCACGGCGATGCGCCCGGAGTTCACCCGGCTCATCTGGCCGGCACCCACGCCGATGGTCATGCCATCCCGGGCATAGACGATGGCGTTGGACTTCACGTACTTCGCCACCCGCCAGGCGAACAGGAGGTCCCGCATCTCCTGCTCCGTGGGCTCCCTGGAGCTGACGGTGCGCAGGCTTTCGTAGAGCCGCAGATCCGCGTCCTGGACCAGGAGCCCGCCATTGACCCGCTTGAAGTCCAGCCGGTGGATGGCCTCTGCGGACCAGTCGCCGCACTCCAGGAGACGCACGTTCTTCTTGGCCGCCACGGCCTCGGAGGCAGCTTTGGAGACCCGGGGGGCGACGATGACCTCTACGAACTGGCGCTCCACGATCAGTCGGGCGGTCTCCCCGTCCAGCTCCCGGTTGAACGCGATGATCCCGCCAAAGGCGGATTCCGGATCTGTCTTGAACGCACGCTCGTAGGCATCGAGCAGGCTCGCCCCCACCGCAACGCCGCAGGGATTGGCGTGTTTAACGATGACGCAGGCGGCACCGTCGCCGAACTGCTTGACGCACTCGATGGCGGCATCCGTGTCCGCGATGTTGTTGTAGGAGAGCTCCTTGCCTTGGAGCTGGCGAGCGGTGGAGACGGACGCCTCGACGAGGTCGCGTCCCGCATAGAAGGCCGCCGATTGATGAGGGTTCTCCCCGTAGCGCATGGCCTGGCGCTTGTGAAGCTGAACGTTGAAGGTGCGGGGGAAGCCCTCGGCCTCGCCGTCCGGGTGCTCGACGACGGTACCCAGGTAATTGGCGATGGCCCCGTCGTAACGGGCGGTATGCTCGAAGGCCCGCACCGCCAAATCGAACCGGGTGGAGTCGCAGACCCCGCCGGTCTCCGCGATCTCGGCCAGGACCCGCCCATAGTCGGCCGCATCCACCAGCACGGTCACCGCCGCGTGGTTCTTGGCGGCGGCACGCAGCAGGGTAGGACCGCCGATGTCGATGTGCTCGATGGCGGTTTCCAAGTCGCAGCCAGGCTTGGCCACCGTCTCCTCGAATGGATAGAGGTTCACCGCCACCAGGTCGATGGGCGAGATCCCGTTGTCCTGCATCGCGGCCTCGTCGATCCCCCGCCGGCCCAGGATGCCTCCGTGGACCCGAGGGTGTAGGGTCTTGACCCGCCCTCCCATCATTTCCGGGAATCCGGTGTAGTCCGAGACCTCGACCGCCGGGATGCCGTGCTCCGCGAGCAGTCGCGCGGTGCCTCCGGTGGAGAGGATCTCCACCCCCCGGGCCGCGAGCCCGCGGGCCAGGTCCACTACGCCGGTCTTGTCTGAAACGCTGATGAGGGCGCGTCGAATGGGTTGCATCTGTGTCGATCCGCAGGCCCCATTGGGACCCTCTGTGAAGGCTGGGAAGGCTTCGGGGGGTTGACCGGAAGGTGTCCCGAACCGCCCGTTCCGGGAATTGGGACTTAGCGTCCGCGCTCGATGCCGTAATCTTTAAGCCGCTTGCGCAAAGTGCTGCGGGTGAGCCCGAGCATCTTGGCCGCCTGGCTCAGGTTGCCGTCCGCGTGGCGGACCACGGTCTCGAACAGGGGACGCTCCACCTCCTCGATGACCAGCCGGTGCAGCTCGCACACGTCGTGGCCGTTCATGTTGCGCAGGTAAGTCCCCAGGGCCTCCTCTACGCACTTGCTCAGTGGGTCCGTGCGGTCCGCCTGGACCACCCTCAAATGGACGGGCGTCTCGGACGGCCGGTCGTCCGTCATGGTGGTTGTCATGCCGCTTCGTCCTCCCTTGCGGGGTCGTCGTTGAAGAAGGCGAGGACCTGTTCGGACTGGTCCCCCGGGTGCTCTGCCCGGTTGATCGATTCCCTGAAGGACGCGGCTCCGGGCTGGCCGCGGCAGTACCAGGCGATATGCTTGCGGGCGATGCGCACACCCGCGTACGCCCCGTAGAAGCGATAGAGCGAGTCCAAGTGCTCCAGCGCCAGATCCCCGATCCAGGCCCTTGAAGGCGCAGAGGGCATGGCACCGGACGCCAGGAAGTCGGCGATGTCGCGGAAGATCCAGGGACGTCCCTGGGCCGCGCGTCCAACCATGATAGCATCGGCCCCCGTGTAGTCCAGCACGTCCCAGGCGCGCGACGGGGAGTCGATGTCCCCGTTCGCGATCAACGCGATGTCAACCTCCGAACGGATCTGCCGGATGGTGCCGTGCTCCGCCGGGATTCCGTAGCCGCAGGCACGGGTGCGACCGTGGACGGCCAGGGCGGCGATCCCGGACTCCCGGGCGATGCGTGCGACTGCGAGGGCATTGCGGCTCTCCGGCGACCAGCCGGTGCGAATCTTTAGCGTCACCGGCGCGGCCCCGGCAGCCTTGACTACCGACTCCAGGATCCGTGCCACCAAGGACTCGTCCCGCAGCAGAGCTGACCCGGCCGCCACCCGGCACACCTTCTTGGCCGGACAACCCATGTTGATGTCAATCATGTGCGCGCCGAGTCCCAGGTTGACCCGCGCCGCCTCGGCCAGGGTCTCCGGTTCCGTGCCCAGGATCTGGACCCAGACCGGTCCCGCTTCCCCCTCGAAGTCTAGGCGCCGGACGGACTTGGGCGTGCCCCAAAGCGCGGTGTCCGCGGACACCATCTCCGAGACCGCGAGCCCCGCCCCCAGGCGCCGGCACAGGGTCCGAAAGGGGCGGTCGCTGACGCCCGCCATCGGAGCCAGGATCAGGTTGTTGGGTAGCCGGTAGGGACCAATCCGGAGCGGCCGAAGCCGCGCACCCGATCGCTCTGCATCGGCGCCGGTCGGGGTGGCGAACGGGCTCACCGCAGTCTGACCCTGAACCCGAGGGTTTGGGCCTGGGGCTGGGCGATGACGAGGCCGATTGCCCGGGTCTCGCCGGGATCGAGCGGATGCGTGGCCCCGATCGCATACTCCTCCGGAGAGAAGCGCCGATTGGCCGCCAGCTCGCCCTCCTTGTCCAAGAGCTCCAGCTCCAGGAGCGGCATCGGCTGGGGCACTTGGCCCCGGTTTTCGATGCGCAGTCGCAGGGTCAGGCTCCCGCCACCCGTCTGGTCCTGGTCGAGGCTCGGGTCCAGCACCGCGAGGGCGTCCGGGGCCCGCAGCGCGGGGAGCGTGCAGCCCAGGCGCTCGCACAGCATCTCCAGGGCCAAGCGTGCCTTGGGATTCCGCAGCAGGTCGCCGCGCTGCCACCAGATCCACTGGCCGCCCAGAGTCAAAAGCAGGATCAGGCTGGCCAGGATCCAGCCGAATCTGGCTCTGGGGCGACGGACGGCTCGGCCTGCCGCCGACCGGGACTCCTGGCGAGCTGGGGCCGGGC
>JBGSOR010000161.1:0-3248 GCA_041738985.1 Chromatiaceae bacterium
GTCGGCCAGCGCACCGCCGGAGCCGGTGCTCTCCGATGGGGCCGACCTCGATCTCGACGCGGCCACCGAGGAGAGCAAGCGGCTGCTCGGCAGCGCCATCGCGTCAGGGCCGTTGGGGGAGGAACGAACCCCAACGGGTAGGGTGCCGCCCCGTTGGGCCTCCTGCGTCGGCCCAACCTACCGGGCTGGCATTATCCGGTGAGGGTTCTGGAAGACGCGGCATCGCGCGGATGGCGCCGTCCCCACTGGGGACTGCCCCCTGCGGGGCGCCGGCGCCGAGACCTCGACTCGGGAACGGAGCGCGGTATTCGACCGAAGCGCCATCGGGGTACCATTGTCGCCCTGTTCGGCCATGGCAGGAGAGACCCGATGCGGGCAGATCGATTCATCGCTCTTGGGCTGGTCTTCGCACTCCTGTGGGCGACCCCGCCGCTCGCCCAGGCCGGCGAGGTGCTGGATTCGGTGAAGTCCCGCGGGGTACTGCGCTGCGGGGTGAGCGAGGGCATCGCCGGGTTCTCGCAACAGGACACCAGCGGCCGCTGGCAGGGGCTCGACGCCGATTTCTGCCGCGCGGTGGCGGCCGCGGTGCTGGGGGATGGGGAGCGGGTCGAGTTCGTGCCCCTGCGATCCTCGACGCGCTTCCCGGCACTGGAGGCGCGTCAGATCGATCTGTTGGCCCGCAATACCACCTGGACCCTGGCCCGCGAGGCGGTGCTGAAGGTCCAGTTTCCGGCGATCCTGTTTTACGACGGCCAGGGCTTCATGGTGCCCACGGCGTCCGGCATCGTCGGACTCGATCGACTCAAGGACGCGACCGTCTGCGTGGAGAAGGGCACCAACCATGGACGCAACCTGGAGCGGTATACCGCCGCATCCGGGCTGGCCTTCAAGCCCCTGGTGCTCGACTCGGCCCACGATGTGGCCGCCGCCTTCTTTAGCGGGCGCTGCGCGGCCTACAGCTCCGATGCCTCGCAGCTTGCCGCCGCTCGGCTCGCGGCCCCCGGCGGCCCGGACGGCTATATCATCCTGCCCGAGCGCATCTCGCGCGAGCCACTGGCGCCGGTCGTCTGGGGCGGGGACCCGCAGTGGACCACGGTGGTGCGTTGGGTACTTTACGCCCTGCTGATCGCGGAGGATGAAGGGCTGACCCGGGCCAACGTTGCGGCCAAGAGCGCCGCGGGCGAGGGCGCTATCGCCTGGCTGACCAGCCAGGAGTACAAACTGATCGGTAAGGCCCTGGTGCTGGCCCCGGGCTGGGCCCAGCGTGCCGTTCAGGCCGTCGGCAACTATGCCGAGGTCTATGACCGCAACGTCGGATCCGCCAGCCCGCTGAAGATCGAGCGCGGACCCAACCGACTCTGGACCCAGGGCGGGCTCATGTATCCGCCGCCCATCGACTGAGCCATAGGCCCAAGGGACCCCGCCGCAATGACCGAGTTTCAGATCTGGCTGACCGTGGCGATCTTCGCCGGGGTGATCCTCCTGATCGCCCTGGACCTGGTGGACATGGCGCTGGCCGCCCTGCTGGGGGTGAGCCTGCTGCTGGTCCTGGACCTCCTGGACGGCGAGGACCTGATCGCCGCCATGGTGACCGCCGGCGGACCCCTGGCATTGCTCTTCGGCGGCATGGTGGTGGCGCGGATGTTGGCCCGGACCGGGGTCTTCGACTGGGTGGGTGCGCGCCTCCTGCACGCCACCGGGGGCAGCGGCAAGCGCTTCCTGCTGCTCCTGGTGGCGCTGGTGGCGCCGGTGTGCGCGTTCCTGCCCAACGCCACCACGGTGATCCTGGTGGCCCCGGTCATCGTCGCCGTGGCGCGGGCGCTCAAAGTGGACTTCGTGGGTCCGCTGATCCTGACGGCCATCGTGAGCAACTCCGCGGGGATGCTGACGCTGGTCGGGGACCCGGCGACCTTCCTGGTCGGCAGCGCCATCGGCCTATCCTTCGTGGATTATCTGAAGACCGTGAGCCTGGGCGGGCTCCTGGCGGTGCTGATCGTGATCCCACTCCTGCCCCGCCTGATGCCAGAGGTCTGGCAGCGGCACCAGACGTTGGCACCCGCGGCGGCCCCGGTTGCGATACGGCGGCCCGGGTTCGTCGCGGTCGCCATCGCCGTACTCTTCGTGATGATCGGACTCTTTCTCTTCGGAGAAAACCTGCCGACCCGCATCGTCCCGCCGGAGGTCGCGATCGTCGGGGCGACGCTGGCGCTGCTGGTGGTCTACGGCGCCCGGGTCGAGCCGGTCGACGCCGTGCTCCGGGACGTGGACTGGAAGACCCTGGTGTTTCTTGGGGCGATCTTCGTGCTGGTGCAGGCATTCACCAAGACCGGCTTGCTGCAAGGGCTCTCGGTCCAGCTCTACAACGCCTTCGGTGCTCAATTGACCCTGGTGGGACTGATCATGCTGGCCGGCATCGGGATGCTCTCGGCGGTGCTCGCCAATATTCCGGTGGTGGCCGCCGCACTGATCATGGCCAAGGGCTATCTGGTTGCCGCCGAGGCGGTCCCGGAATTGGCACTCTCCGCCACCTTCACCGACTGGCCCGCCGCCACCCTGCCGCTCTTCGTCGCCATGATGTTCGGCGCCACCCTGGGCGGTAACGCCACCCTGATCGGGGCGTCCGCCAACATCGTCGCCGTCGGCATCTGCGCCAAAGAGGGGGAGCGGGTGAGCTTCATGCGCTTCGCCCGCTTCGGGTTGCCCATCGCGCTGGTGCAGTTGGCCATGGGGGCGGTCTATGTGCTGGTACTGACGGCCATGATGGGCTGAGCGCGCACATGAAGCGACAACCGCTGCCGACGCGCACCCGTACCCCTTCCGCCATGACCTCCCACATTTCGCTGCGAACCCTGTGGCTTGGCGCCGGCTGGCTCGGCGTCGCCCTGGTCGTCTATTTCTCGCTGGTTCCCGACCCGCCGCAGATCGATATGGAGGAAGGCGACAAGGTGCAGCACCTCGCCGCCTACGCCGGCCTGATGCTGTGGTTTGCGCAGGTAACGGCCGGGAGGACCCAACGGGCGATCCTGGTGTTGCTTCTCGTCGCCCTGGGTGTCGCGCTGGAGCTCGCGCAGGGCCTGACTGGCTATCGGTCGATGTCCCTTGCCGACATGGCAGCGAACACGGTCGGCGTCATCCTCGGTTGGCTGGCCGCACCGCCGCGGCTGCCGAACGCATTCGGGTGGGTGGCGATGTTGCTCAATCGTGTGCGGGAAGCCCGCGGCTGAGCCTGGGCGCGCAACGCCGCGAGC
>JBGSOR010000193.1:0-2419 GCA_041738985.1 Chromatiaceae bacterium
ACTCGCGGCCCGCTGGCCCGGGCCCGCCACCAATCCGGCGCTGCACCTCGCCCTGGCCGGCTTGGCGGCCTGGTTTGCGAGCCTGTTGATCCTCTCCGATGGGGGCTACGCCCTGGCGCGACCGCTCTTGACCTTGCTCGGTACGTCGGCACTCGCTTACGCCGTGGCGGTTTATGGGGTCCTGCCCCTGCGTAAGCATCGCCGGGGCGGAGGTCACGCGCCGGGGACTGGGGACGCCTTGGGTCGGAATCCTTAGCGCTCTGTCTCCGGCCCCGCCCCGAGATTCCCCGCATCGGCGGGCACCCCCGGATCTGGGTCTCCCGGGCAGCAACTTAGGACCTCCGACCCTTGCGCACGGCGCGGGGACGGATTCTGACTGTCTTCACCGCGTTCTCCGTGGTCTGGACGATCTCCATGGGGTGGCCATGGAGCCGCAGGCTGGTACCTGGCTCCGGGATGGTCTCCAGGTACTCCAGCACCAGGCCGTTCAGGGTCTTGGGACCCCGAGTGGGCAGCTCCCAGCGGAGCGCCCGGTTGAGCTCCCGCACGCCGATGCCGCAATCGATGAGGACGCTGCCGTCCTCCACTCGGTGTATCTCGGTGAGCGCGTCCGACGGGTCCGTGGTGAGCTCGCCGACGATCTCCTCCAAGAGGTCGGAGAGTGTGACCAGACCCAGAAGCTCCCCATACTCGTCTACCACCAGACCGAGGCGCTGCTTCTCCCGCTGAAAATTAAGCAGCTGCTGATAGAGCGAGGCCCCGGCCGGGACGAAAAACGGCTCTCGGGCTATTCCGCGCAGCCGCTGCTTATCGAGCCCCCCCCGGTCGGACCCCTTATCGCCCAATGCATTCAATGCGTCGCGGACATGGAGGACCCCGATCGCGTTGTCGATTCCCCCATCGAAGAGGGGTAGCAGGGTGTACCTCGCATTGCGGATCGACTGGAAAATGTCGTCGTCATCATCCTGGAGATCGATCCCCTCCAGCTCGTTGCGGGGGATCATGATGTCCTCCACCGTGGCGTGCTCCAGGTCGAGGATGCCGAGCAGCATGGAGCGGCTGCGCTCCGGGATCATGGCCCCGGCCTCCGCCACCACGGAGCGCAGCTCCTCGCGGCTGAGCGCAGCCCCCGGCCCCTGACCCGCGTTCACGCCGATTAGCCGCAGAAGCCCGTTGGTGATGAGTCCAACGAACCAGACGACGGGATACAGCACCTTAAGCAAGGGCACATACACCCAGGCGGAGGGATAGGCCAGACGCTCCGGGTGCAGGGTGCCGAGGGTCTTGGGCGTCACCTCGGAGAAGATCAGGATAACCAGGGTGAGGACCCCCGCGGCAATGCCGATCGACGCCTCCCCCCCCAGACGGAGCGCAATGACGGTGGCAAGGGACGAGGCCATGACATTGACGAAGTTGTTGCCCAGCAGGATCAGGCCAATCAGCCGGTCGGGACGCTCCAACAGGAGACGGACGCGCCGCGCACCCGGATGACCCTGCTCCGCCTTGTGGCGGAGCCGGTAGCGGTTGATGGTGAGCAGCGCCGTCTCGGAGCCCGAGAAGAAGGCGGAGAGCAGGAGCATCAGCAGGAGGGCGAGTAGCAGTCCGATCAGAGGCAAGTCGTTCACGGCGGATGTCGGTCCCTTGGCAGGAATCCTTGAAGCGGATGTGTGGTGCCCGCAGGCACGGCATGGCCGGGGCAGATAGTCGGGGCGACCACGTTAGCCCCCGAAGGTCTCGGTACGGTAGCGGGAGATCTTGAGGCGCTCGCTCCAGTGGCTGCTGGGCAGACCAGCCTTGCGCTTGAGCTCCGCGAGGAAACGCCGGGGCTCCGGCACGGACTCCCACACGGCTGGCAGAAAGGTCCCCCGCGCCAGGCCGTCCTCCAGTATCAGCCCGTCCAGACCGGGGCGGAGCTGCGCGATGAGGTCGGCCTCGTCCCGGAACCTCATCGGCTCGGGGGCGGTCAGCACGGAGATATCGAGGTTGAGCCCCTCCAGCTCCCCGGGCTGCAGGGGCTCGAAACGGGGGTCCCGGAAGGCGGCGGCGAAGGCGTTCTCCGCCACATCCGACACCAAGGGCTGACAGGCCGAGAGGTGGCCGATACAACCGCGCAGGGAGCCGAGGCGGTGCAGGGTCACGAAGCAGGCGCCCGGGGCACGCAGGGCATGCGGATAATCCGCGGGGTCCACGTGGATAGGCGCACCCTCTTCCAATCCGCGATGGATGGAGCTCCAGGCCAGGTCGAGCAGGCGCCGACGCCCATCCTCATCCAGGGCGAACCCCGCGCCCGACGATGCCGAGTCCGCCGCCTCAGTGGAAGGCATAGGCGCCATACCCGACCACCCGGTCGCGTGGTCCGGCCGTATCGCCAGAGCTGCGCAGGTCCAGCGTCGTCGCGGCGAGGCCCCGGCGCCGCGCC
>JBGSOR010000202.1:0-11617 GCA_041738985.1 Chromatiaceae bacterium
CGTGCCCGGCGCCCTGGCGGCCCATTACGCGCCCGCCACCCCATTGGAGATTCACGCCATCGAGACCCTGCCCGTTCGCGCCACAACGCTGCTGGACCAGGGTTTGCGCATCGCGGTGCTGCGCCGCAACCGAAACCTGCGCGGCAAGGGATTGCCGCCGTCGCTGCCCCAGTTCTTGCTGCCGGCCCGGGCGGAAACCTATGCGCGCAGCCTCTACGCCCGACTTCGTGAGCTCGACCGTTTCGGCTTCGATTGCGTGCTTATCGAAGCGCCGCCAGACGATGAAACCTGGTGGGCGGTCAACGACCGTCTGGCGCGCGCCGCTCATGGTCTTCCTCGACGGGTTGAGTCATGAATCACGCCATCTCCATCGGCGAGCCCTGGATGTGGGCCGCCTTCATCGCCTTCGTGATCGTCATGCTGGCGCTCGACCTGTTCGTCTTTGGCGGCGGGAAGGCGCACAAGGTGAGCGTCAAGGAAGCCGCGCTATGGTCGCTGGTCTGGTTCGGCCTGGCGCTGCTGTTCAACGTCGGCCTATGGTGGCATCTCACGGGCACGGTCGGGCCGGAGGTCGCCGACCGCAAGGCGCTGGAATTCTTCACCGGCTATCTCATCGAGAAATCGTTGTCGGTGGACAACGTGTTCGTGTTCCTGCTCATCTTTTCCTCCTTTCGCGTCGCCGCCGAATACCAGCGCCGGGTGCTGATCTACGGCGTGCTCGGCGCCATCGTCATGCGTGCCGTCATGATCCTGGCCGGCGCCTGGGTGGTGCGCGAGTTTTCCTGGGTGCTCTATCTCTTCGGCGCTTTCCTGGTCATAACCGGCATGCGCATGCTGGTGATGGCGGAGAAAACGCCAGACCTGGAGCAGAACCCGGTGCTGAAATTCGCGCGCCGGCATCTGCGGATTTCCGAGGGCGATCACGGCGAGCAGTTCAGCGTGATGAAGGACGGCGTGCGCTGGTTCACGCCCCTGTTCCTGGTGCTGATCCTGATCGAGGTCAGCGACCTGGTGTTCGCGGTGGATTCCATCCCGGCCATCTTTGCCATCACCACCGACCCCTTCATCGTCTTCACCTCCAACATCTTCGCCATCATGGGTCTGCGCGCGCTGTACTTTCTGCTGGCGGACGTGGCCGACCGCTTTCACCTGCTGAAATACGGCCTGGCGATGGTGCTCACCTTCATCGGCGCCAAGATGCTCATTGCGCCCTGGTACCACATGCCGGTGCAGGCCTCGCTGGCCATCGTCGCCGTGTTGATCGGCGCCAGCGTGATCGCCAGCCTGATCGCCACGCGCAAACCCTCCGCTGAGCATCTGGATATAAGTGAAACGAACGGCTTTTCCTTCCGTGCCCGTGGGCAGGCTATCCCCGGTATGCGACTCGCCCTGATGGCGGGGGCGAGCTTGGCGCTGCTGGCTTACGCTGTGTCGAATGGACAACTGGCCTTAGCCGACCATGGCTTGCTGGCGACTTTCGCCGCACTGCGCGGGCCGATCTTGGACGGCTTTTTCCAAGCCGTGACGTGGCTGGGATCGGGCTATGTGCTTATTCCAGCAACGATCCTCGTGGTCGTCTTGCTGGCCGCAAGCCGGCAATGGGCGGCGGCATGGCTCATGGGCGTTACGTATCTCGGAGCTTCCATGACCACATGGGGACTCAAGCTGGCCATCGGACGCGAGCGGCCCGCGTTGCATCCGGCCCTGGAGGATATCCTGCGGATGGATTGGTCTTTCCCCAGCGGCCATACCACCCATGCTGCGGCCTTCGCCTTGGGCTTGTGGCTGCTGATGCGCGAAAGCCATCCACGGTGGCGCGCGCTGGCTGATTTCGCGCTGCTCGGACTGGTGCTCCTGGTGGCCGCCTCCCGGCTCCACCTCCAGGTGGACTGGCCCAGCGACGTGCTCGCGGGGCTCTTGGTGGCGGCCTTCTGGGCAGGGCTAGCGGCGACCCTCGTCGCGATTCGGCAAGGCCACCGGGCGAGCAACGCAAAAAGCACATTTCTCGGCACCGGCGAGTCCGGCTACCGCCCCCTGCGCAAGCTCGCCGTCATCCTTGCCGGCTTGCGCTATGCGGTGCTGCACGACTTCAGCGTGATGTACAAGGTCGTGCTGTCGGTCGCCATGCTGGGACTCGCACTCTGGTTGCGCGAATGGGTGGATGTAGCGCTGATCTTGCTCGCCACCGGTCTGTTGGTGGCCGCGGAGCTGTTCAACACCGCCATCGAGGCCCTGTGCGATTTCGTCGAGACCCGCCAGAGCGAGAAGATCGGCATCGTCAAGGACATCGCCGCCGCCGCCAAGGGCATGGTGATCCTGGCCTGGTGGATCGTCCTGGTGGTGGAATTCGTACGGGTCTGGCCGCGTCTCGCGGAGGCATGGCCGGGCTGATGAAATGGGGCGGCGCGCGCATGGAAGCGGTCCTGCATCGTTACGTGGACAGTTTCGGCTGGGCCACGGTGGCCCTGCTCGCGGCGGGCCTGCTGATTATCCGCGGATAAAAGGAATTCATCGCCGCCGCCGCGAGTATCAGTGCATCGAAAAAGCTATGCGGGTGCTGCTCGGCCAGCGCGAGCGCCTCGCGGATGACGTCGATTCTCGCCCTCCTGCATTCGCTCGAAGGCGTTCCGTGCTGCGGCTGTCGAGCTACCCTCTCTTCCGAGCCCGGGAGATTTTGGAGGACCTCATCGCCCTGGGTGCCGTACTTGCGGACTGGCCGGAGGTTCTGCCGACCCGGGGGTTGATCCTCGTGGCGGAGCGGGACCTGATCGCGGTATTGGATGAGCTATTTCCTAAGGAGGCGCCTGGCGAGTCTTGAGCCGCCGTTCGCAATGCGCCGGCAGATGAGGGTCGACTCGAGAACGGCGTGGCTCACGCCTAATTCGCCATCTCGGGCACGGATCGGCTATCCCGTCAACTTGATGGAGAGATGCAGATCGTGCAGTGCGACCGAGGGCAGTGCGAGGAGGGCGACGGCGGCGATCCAAGGCGCCTTAACTGTTGGGCCTGTGGTATGACGGGGTAGTCGTTCTTTCATGGCTCGACCTGACTTCTGAGTCGCTGACGGTCTTCACCCGCCGGGGCGGGCTCGACCAACCCATTGCGCGCCAGCACGGCATGGATCTTCCTGGCGGTCTGGGCCAGACGCGAGAGGTCCCCGAGGTTGGGGTGCTCGCCCTCGGCGAGCTGGTGCTCCCAGCCCTTGAGCTCGGTGTCCAGGTAGTCCATGAGCTTCAGGGAGCAGCCGTCGCAGGTACCGACACAGACCCGCGCCTCGCGGGTACCCAAAGGAATGGCCTCCCGAATCTGGCCGATCAGGAGGCCCATTGCGGTGCGCGTGTCGGGCTTCACGTGGCGGCCCCCGGCTCTGCGGGATCCCCTCTCAGCGGATCTCCATCGGGATCTGCGGGCGATCCCAGAGGTCGGCATTGTCACGCAATAGCGTGTACATGGACACATAGGCGCTCGCCAGCGCCAGACCTAAGCCGGCCCAGGTCGCCCATCGCAGGACCTCTGCCATGTCGGCCCAGGCCTGACCCGCTAGGGTGGTGCCGACCGCGACGAGCTGGAAGACCAGTTTGAGCTTGTTGAGCGTCCCGGTGCGAATCACGACCCCCACGCAGGGTGCCATGCTGCGAAATCCCTGAACCGCGAATTCGCGGGCCAGGAGCAGCAGCACTAACCACAGCGGCACCCATTCCGGCAGGCGGCAGGCCAGGAAGACGAGCAGCGCATTGGCAAAGACCTTGTCCGCCAGCGGGTCCAGGAAGACGCCGACATTGCCCGCACAATTCAGACGCCTTGCCGCCCAGCCGTCCAAGGCATCAGTCAAGGCCGCCACCAGGAACAGGGCAAACGCCAGCCAATGGACCCCGGGGCCAGTCCCGACCGTCAGCAGCCACATCAGCGGCAGCAGCAAGACCGGTCGCGAAAGTGTCAGCAGAGTTGGAATCCAACACATTGGGGGTGCCTGCGCGTTCGGTTGGGCCTGGGGCCAGGGAGCAGCCGATCACTGGGCTGCCCTGGCAATCGTCGGGTCATACATGCGGGGAAGCGCCTGGATGGTCTCACGCCAAGGCGCCAAGGCGCAAAGCGAGACGGCCAAGGTGTTGGGGGACGACCTCAGGCCAATGCAGTCAGGGCGATGGCATGCTCCGGGACTGTGGCCGCCAGCTGTGGGCCTTCATCGGCACGCTGAGGCAGACGATGGGGGGCGCCCGCCCCAGGAGGTCGCGCGACACTGCGATCGAGGCGGGGGTGGGATATCGCAACCTGAAGCCCAAATAGGAGCTGTGGTGAAAGCGCGTGGAGCGCTGCTTTCAGCCGCCGCTATCGAACCGACCGAGGGAAAGCCGGCCAGCTGGAAAGGGGCTATGATCGAAGCTGGCCGCGACCGCGGATCCCCACCCTTGGCCGCAATCCCTGGCGTTTCCCTCCCTGTCCATACTTTCCGAGAGGAGCCATCATGACCAAAGAACGCAGCCAGAAGAAAGAATCCAAGAAAAAGCCGGCACTGAGCTTGAAGGAGAAGCGCAGCGCGAAGAAGTCGAAGCAGGAAGGAAAAAGCACCCTCGGGACCGGAAAGCCGCTTTGAGCCAGCACTTCGAGGCGGTCAACCAGGGGACTGGCACCTGAGCCGCCGAGGCGCCGAGACGTCGCGCTTACTCAATGCCATATCGAAATCGCGGAGTCACTGACCGGTCGACTACGCGACCGCGCACGCCTTTCAGGTTTCCCGGCAGCCCGGCCTGAGACCGGAATGGGCTCCAGGATCGTCTAGCAGGGAATCAAGCGCCGCGCAGCCACAGAAAACGAAAAGGCTGGCAAGGAACGAAGCCTTGCCAGCCCAGGGACTTGCCGAACGCCTCTCCTTGGCGTCTTAGCTCAATCGATCAATAGCGACGATCACGCGTCGGACGGTCGGTCTTGGGCTTAGCCTGGTTGACCGTGATGTTGCGGCCCTTCAGGTCCTTGCCGTTGAGTCCCTTGATCGCCGCATCGGCCTGGGAGTTGTTAGCCATCTCCACGAAACCGAAGCCCTTGGATTCACCGGTGAACTTATCGGTGATGAGATTGACCTGAGCCACGTCGCCGAAGCGGGCGAAGGTCTCGCGCAGATCGGCGTCGGTGATGCTGAAGGGGAGATTACCTACGTAGATGTTCATAGTGTCGCTGTCGCTGAATCACGTGCATGGAATGGAAAAAACACTATCGAAAAAGCCAAGCACAGAAATTCTTTCGACAGCGGGATGCCGGGATATCGGCATGATGGCGGGCTGCGGGCCGGGTACGAGCCCCGGTGCTGGCCGCTGACTGGTGAGCCGGCAGCAGAGAGATCCCTCTGTGAAAATACCGGCAAGTCAAGGTCTCCGCGGATCCTGACAGTAACAGGTTTGGCCGCGGCAGGCACGACTTTTTACTGACCGGCCGTCAGTTTCTATCTTTCACTTCTTTCCTGCAGCGGCGTTGGCGCGAGAGCTCTTTCCCGTGAGATTGCGCAGGTTGAATGCCTCCGCGCACCCAGCCGCGTATTCCTGCACCTCTTCCAGGCTCCCGCGGTGGAAGCCCGTGATCACCGAGCGACCGCTGGACAGCACGTAGCGGTACCAGTCCTGCTTGCCATCGCTCGGTATGTCGGCCAGCTCCACGGTCGATACCTCGTACAGGTGCCGAACCGAGATGCTCGGCACATCGTCGTCCGCAGTCAGGATCTCGGCCGGCGCGGAAATGGGTTGGGACCTTTGCTCCCCGAGGGGTTGGGAATTCACGACAGCGACCTCCAGCGATGTTGATGTAGGCGGCGATATGCGCCGTTGGGGATTCGCAATCAGCGTACGCCGGCGAGGGTCCGGCAAAACCTCGATAACTGCGGGCACTCTATGCAGCCCGGTCGGATGCGCATTCTCTGGCCGCGGTGGCGCGACCGCTGGACCCGCTCAGCCGTGCGACCGGGTCCGACGTGCTAGCCAGCCGTCCAGGGCGTTGGCGAATGCCTGGCGATCGCGGGTGCTGAGGGCGGCGGGGCCGCCGGTGGCGATCCCGCTGGATCTCAGGGTATCCATAAAGTCCCGCAGGTTCAGGCGCTCGCGAATGTTCTCCCGGGTGTAAAGCTCGCCCCGGGGATTGAGTGCCTGGCCGCCTCGAGCGATGACCTCTGCCGCGAGCGGAATGTCCGCGGTGATCACAAGATCGCCAGCGGCGAGCCGCTTGACGATCTCGTTGTCGGCGACATCGAAGCCTGCGGAGACCTGGATGGTCCGGATGTGCCGGGAAGGGGGCACGCTCACCGGCTGGTTGGCCACCAGGATAACCTGAATGCCCACGCGCTCCGCGGCTCGGAACAGAATCCCCTTGACCGTCGTTGGGCAGGCGTCGGCGTCGACCCAAATCGGCATGACGAGGCTCGGCGTTTCGGGGCGCGCGGCCTTGCGCGCCCGCGAGTCCGTCTAATTTCCGAGGTCCGCGTTGGGCGTCGCGTCGGCACCGGGCGCGGAAGTCTCTCGAGCCTCGGAAAACGCGGTCTCGGCCTCGGTGGTCTCGGCGGCGGTTACGGCCTCGTCCTCCGGCAGGGGCTCGAGGACCATCACCAGGGCGCCGAGGGGCGGCACGGCGATGGGGATGGAGTGGGGCCGGCCCATCCAGCTCACGGGCTCGGAGCGCACCCCTCCCTGGTTACCGACGTTACTGCCTCCGTAGTACGCGGCGTCCGAGTTGATCGCCTCCCGGTAGAAACCGGCTTGGGGCACTCCGATGCGGTAGTTGGTGCGGGGCACTGGGGTGAAGTTGAATACGGCGGCCAGGATATTCTCGCCGGCCCGGTCCTTGCGGATGTAGCTCAATACCGACTGGGAGCTGTCGTGGCAGTCGATCCACTCGAATCCGCCGCCCTCGAAGTCGACCTCGTGGATCGATGGCTGCTCCCGATAGAGCCGGTTCAGGTCCGTAAGGATTTTCTTAACGCCCTGGTGCTGGGGCCGCTCCAAAAGGTCCCAGTCGAGCGCCGCGTTGAAGTCCCATTCGGTGCCCTGTCCGAACTCGCAACCCTGGAACAGGAGCTTCTTGCCCGGGTAGGTGAACATAAAGGTGTAAAGCAGGCGAAGCGACGCAAACTTTTGCCAGCCGTCTCCAGGCATCTTATCCAACATGGACTTCTTGCCATGGACCACCTCGTCATGGGAGAAGGGCAGCACGAAGTTTTCGGTGAATGCGTAGAGCAGCCCAAAGGTCAGCAGATCGTGGTGGTAGTGGCGATAGATCGGGTCCTTTTCCATATAGGACAAGGTGTCGTGCATCCAACCCATGTTCCATTTCATGCTGAAGCCCAGCCCGCCCAGATAGGTCGGTCGGGAGACCGCGGGCCAGGCGGTGGACTCCTCCGCGATCATGAGGCTGCCAGGGTGCTGCTCGTGGGTAACGGTGTTCAGCTGGCGGATGAAGTCCACCGCCTCCAGATTCTCGTTACCGCCGTACTTGTTGGGTATCCATTCCCCGGTCTTGCGGGAATAATCCAGATACAGCATGGAGGCGACGGCATCCACCCGAAGTCCGTCGATGTGCATCTCCGCGAGCCAATAGAGGGCGCTGGAGAGCAGGAAATTCTTCACCTCGTTGCGGCCGAAGTTGAAGATCAGGGTGCCCCAGTCCTTGTGCTCCCCCATTCTAGGATCCCCGTGCTCGTAGAGCGCGGTGCCGTCGAAGCGGGCCAGGGCGTAGGCATCCCGCGGGAAGTGGGCGGGGACCCAGTCCAGCAGCACGCCGATGCCGTTACGGTGCAGATGGTCTACGAAGAAGCGAAAATCGTCCGGCGTGCCATGGCGGCTGGTGGGGGCGAAGTATCCGGTGCACTGGTAGCCCCAGGAGGCATCCAGCGGGTGCTCGGTAATCGGCAGGAGCTCGACATGGGTGAAGCCCAGATCCTTCACGTAGTCTGCCAGCCGGATCGCCAGGTCACGGTAGTTGAGGAAGCCGCCGTCCTCGTCGCGCTGCCATGAGCCCAGATGGACCTCGTAGGTGGAAAAGGGCCGGCGCTGCCAGTCCAGCTCCGCCCGCTCCCGCATCCATGCCTCGTCCCCCCACACATAGGCGCTCGGCGCGGTGATGAGTCCCGCGGTTTCCGGGCGCGCCTGGAAGGCGTTGGAATAAGGGTCGATCTTAACGTGGCAGTTGCTGGCGCGGTCGCGGATCTCGTACTTGTAATAGCCGCCAACCCCGATCCCGGGGATGAAGAGCTCCCAGACCCCGGAGCCGCCACGCACCCGCATGGGGTGGGCGCGCCCATCCCAGCGATTAAAATCCCCCACTACGCTGACCCGGTCGGCGTTGGGTGCCCAAACGGCGAACTGGACGCCTGCGACACCGTCCACCTCCCGCAAGTGGGAGCCTAGGAACCGGTAGGCGTGCCAGTGGCGGCCCTCTCCGAAAAGGTGCAGGTCGAAGTCCCCGAGCTGAGGCGGGAAGCAGTAGGGGTCATGGGCGCTAAAGCGGTTGCCCTCTTTGTCCACCCAAGCGAGCTCATAGCGCTCCGGCACCTTGGACGCGTCGCCCTCCCAGGTGAAGAGGTCCGTACCCTCGATGCGGGTCATCTCTGCCTCGGCCGCGGGGATCTCCACCCGCTCCGCCAAGGGTAGGAAGGCGCGGACCGTCGCCCGGGTGCCGGTCAGGTGTCGGCCCAGGACCTCGAAGGGGTCGTGATGCCGCGCCTCAAGGATCCGCTGCAGGGGCTCCGGGAGCTTGGGGTCGGGCGTTTTCGGGCTGGCCATGTCGATCTGAATCCTCCGCGATGTGCCTGGGGCGCGACGAGCCGGGGCCTGCGCCAGTGGGTCGTTATCTTGACCGACCCGGCCGGATCCGCGCGGCCATGCCCTAAACTCTGGTGTGGGTCGACCGCCTCGGGCATCCGTGGCCGGCGGTGGACGAGCATGGACGGGGTTCCGGCCGTGTCCCGCGACCGGCGGGAACCCGCCTCCGCGCCGGCCATCCAAAAGCGAGCTTGGGCGGGTCCGGCCGTCCCTGCGGCGGCGTTCCCGTTTGTGGACGGATGCCGCGACCTTCCCGGATGGTACCATAAGGCCGTTGGCGGAGACGCCGGCCGAACGACCACAAGAGGACGAATCATGCCGGCATCCAATCCCCGTTTCGTCAGTCGCCTGACCCGCAACACCCTCGCACTGATCCTGGCCGGCGGCCGGGGCTCCCGACTCAAGCAGCTGACCGCGTGGCGCTCCAAGCCGGCGGTCCCCTTCGGCGGAAAGTTCCGCATCGTCGACTTCCCCCTGTCGAACTGCATCAACTCCGGCATCCGCCGAATCGGGGTGCTTACCCAGTACAAGGCCCACTCGCTGATCCTGCACATTCAGAAGGGCTGGGGGTTCCTGCGCGGGGAGTTCGGGGAGTTCGTGGAGCTGTGGCCGGCCCAGCAGCGGGTGGTTGAGACCGCTTGGTACGCGGGCACCGCGGACGCGGTCTTCCAGAACCTGGACATCATCCGCAATCACAATCCCGACTACATCCTGATCCTGGCAGGGGATCATGTCTACAAGATGGACTACGGGACCATGATCGCCCACCACGTGGAGACCGGGGCGGACATGACCGTCGGCTGCATCGAGGTGGAGAAGGAGCGCTCCCGGGAGTTCGGCATCATGACCGTGGACGCCGAGGGACGGGTACTGGGTTTTCAGGAGAAGCCCCAGGAGCCGCAGACCATCCCCGGCCAACCTGACCGTTGCCTGGCATCCATGGGGATCTATGTATTCAACAAAGGGTTCCTGTTCGAGCAGCTCATCAAAGACGCGGATACCCGCGACTCGACCCACGACTTCGGCAAAGACATCATCCCGCGCGTGCTCGGCCGCTACCGTGTGGTCGCCCATCCCTTCCGCGACCCCCGCAGCGGGGAGCAGGCCTACTGGCGGGACGTGGGTACCCTGGACGCCTTCTGGGAGGCCAACCTCGAGCTGATCGGCGTCACCCCGCCGCCCAACCTCTACGACAAGCACTGGCCAATCTGGACGTACCAGGAGCAGCTCCCACCCGCCAAGTTCGTCTTCGACGACGACGATCGACGCGGCATGGCCGTGGACTCCATGGTCTCGGGCGGTTGCGTAATCTCCGGGGCGGTGGTGCGCCACTCGCTCCTCTTCTCCAATGTGCGGGTGAACTCCTACGCCAATGTGCAGGACTCGGTGATCCTGCCCGACGTGGACATTGGCCGCTATTGCCGAATCCGGCGGGCGGTGGTCGACCGCTTCTGCCAGCTCGCCGAAGGCACCGAGATCGGCTTCGACCCCGAGGCGGATCGCCGGGCCGGCTACTACGTAACCGAAAGCGGGATCACCCTGGTCTCGCCGGATATGCTCGGGCAGGACGTCAACCACATCCGTTGATTGACGGCCCTGTCGGGCGCGGCGATTGGTCCAACGGTCGAGTGCGGCGCTACCCCGCCCTTCTCAGGGTCTGCAAGGGCGGCCGAATCAGCAGCGGATAGGTCGCCAAGGTCCCCGCAAGCCCGATCAGGATGCCGGACCCCAGCACCCCGGCCACCCACAGCCCAGGGTTGAAGCTGAACTGGAGGGCGAAAAGCTGCTCGGCGAGCAGCCACCCGATCAGCTCGGCGAAGATCGAGGCGAGAAATCCGGCGATGAGACCGGTCGCGGCGAACTCTACCGCCAGGCTGCCGAGCAGTGCGCGCCGGCCCGTCCCCAGTGTACGCAGGATGCCGTGCTCGGCGCGCCGCTCTTCCAGGCTTGCCTGGATGCCCGCGAACATGACCAGGACCCCGGCGGCCAGGGTGAAGAGGAAGACGTACTCCACCGCTAGCACCCCTCGGTCCACCACCTGGCGCACCTGGCGGAGCAGTGCTTGCACGTCCAACAGGGTAACGCTCGGGAAGGAGCGAACCAGCTCCGGGATCATGGACTCTCGGTCCGGCGGCAGGTGGAAGCTGGTAATGAAGGTGGCCGGCTCCGCCTCCAGCAGGGCGGGGGTGGAGACGACGAAGAAATTGACATTGAAGCTGTCCCAGCGGACCTCGCGCAGGCTGGTCACGGGGGCGCTCACCTCATGCCCGGAGACGAAGAAGGTCAGCCGGTCCCCGAGCGCGATCCCGAGGGTCTTGGCCACCCCTTCCTCGACCGAAAGTTGGGGTGTCGAGTCCCCGGTCTGCCACCACCGACCGGCGACGATGCGGTTATCGTCCTTCATTCGATCCGCCAAGCTCAGGTTGAACTCCCTGGCGGCGAGGCCCTCGGCACGGGGGTTCGCGTAGTCGGATGGCTTGACCTCCCGGTCTCCGATGCGGATCAGACGGCCGCGGATCATGGGGAAGAGCTCCGCTTTGGGGATGCCATGACCGTCCAGGAACGCCCGCAGGGGCTCCACCTCCTGGGGTTGGATGTTGATCAAGAAGTGGTTGGGCGCCCCGGGAGGCAGGCTCTCTTGCCAGGACTTGAGCAGGTCCACCCTCACCACGGCGAGCAGAAGCAGGGCCAGGATGCCGAGCCCGAAGCCCGAGATCTGAAGGACCGCAAAGGTCGGCCGGCGGGCGAGGGCCGCGAGTCCGAGCCGCCAGACCCCGCGGCTGCGTGCCACCAGCACACCGGCCAGTCGAACCAGGCCG
>JBGSOR010000205.1:0-4078 GCA_041738985.1 Chromatiaceae bacterium
CCGCCACCCGGCGCATGGCCGCCACCGCCCGCCCGCCGATGACGAAGATGCGGTAATCCTGGGCCTTGGCGGTGCCGGCGCGGACGAACCGCTGGAGGTAATAGATGCCGTTGCAGGCGGCGGGCTCGGGCAGGTCGCCCGGTGCCCGCAGGCGAGCCAAGCCGACCCCCTGGGAGCCGAAGAGCGGCTTCAGCACCAGTTCGTGGCCGCTGCCAAGCTCGTGCTCCAGCCGCTTGCGGGCCGCATCCGGGTCCCGCAGCACCCAAGAGGGCGGCGTGGGGATGCCGGCCCCATGGAGGAGAAAGCTCGTCAAGCCCTTGTCGACGCTACGCTCGATGGCCTGCCCCGGGTTGTATACCAGGACCCCGAGCCGGCGCAGGGCATGGAGCACATCCAGGTAGAAGACCACCTCCTCCAGGGTCCCGCCCGGGACCCCGCGCACGAAGGCCCCGTCCGGAAGGGCATCGAACCCGGGTATCCGCACCCCCGACGACCCCTCGTCCAGGTCCAGCCCACAGGATTGGAGCGAGACGTTGTGGGCCTCCCAGCCCCGGGCACTAAACGCCTCCGCGAGCCGCGCCCCGTGCCAGCCGGGATCGTCCGTGAAGACGGCGACCCGGGCGGGCCCCGTCGAGCCCGGCCGGGGGACGGGATGGGGTCTGAGGCGGGCCAGTGTCATGGAACCGCCTCGAAGCCGCCGATCCCGAAGGAGGCGGCGAGCAGCTCCGGGTCCAACCGGCCGGCGGCGAAGGTGCGTCCGCTCTCCAGGGCAGTTACCAGGATGCGGGCCGGGCTGAAGAGCAGGGGGTCGATCTGGAAGAAGTCGTATTGGACCGCCTTGAAGACCTCCGCGAAGGGGCGCCCATAGTCCCGGGAGGCGCTGCTCGGCAGGCTATCGGCCAGGGCTTGAGCGGCGTCGTCCGGCCCGGCGACGTAGAGGTGCACCTGACCCGCGAAAAGGATGGCGTCGTTGGTCCGGCCCATGGCCGTCACGAAGTCCGGGGCCGGCGGCGGGAGGGGTGCGCTGCCCAGGCCATCGCGGATGTCCTCCAGGTCGAAGCCAAGGGTATGGGCCTTGTGCAGCGCGACCTCCAGGACCCGGGCCACGATCTGGACCGTCCCCGCGAGGCTGCGGGTGGGGGTCAGGATCAGGGTGAGGCCCGCGGGCTCGATCCCGCAGTCGCGGGCGATCTTTTCCACCAGGGGCTCCGGGGGTACCCGATCGACCTCCAGGACCAGGCAGGTGCGATCGGAGCGGTCGCGGTAGCCCAGCTCCTCGAACAGGGGCTCCTTGCAGGCAAGCGAGCGGCCAGGGCCGGAGCCCAGGGCGTTGAATGCACCTTTGCCTTCGCCATGGCTCAGGCTCCAGCCGGCGTACTGGCTACCCAGACAGGCGAGGACCGGATCGCTGGCCCAGACCTCCACCGCGATGGGCCAGGTGCCGATTCGCCCCCCCACTTGGGACTCGGCCCGCAGGGAGACCCGGCCCAGACCGCCCATGCAGATCTCGGCGATGCGCCGACCCGCCTCCAGTCCGCCGACGACCGCGATGCCGCCGTCCACCAGGAGACAGCCATTCGCCAGCCGCTCCAGCCCCAGGCGCAAGTGGGCGGCGTCCGCGCTCAGGGCCTCCGTCAGGGGTGCGGCCAGGGCGTTGATTCCGATGGGTTGGGCGCTCATGCGGACGCCTCCGGGTGCGAGCCGGCCCCTCCGGCGACTGAGGTCGGCTTACCTGCCAGCCGTAAGTCCGTGTCGATCTGTCCGTGCTCCAGAAGACCCAGGATGCAGATGACCCGCTCGGCCAGGCGGACCTCCACCCAGACGGGCTCGGCCGCGTCCGCCAGCACGGAGCAGAGTGGCGCCCCGCCGGGGATGGAAGTGCCGGCCATCGGCCGGTCCCGACACCAGTCCGGCCAGTCGAGATCGGGCGGCACGGTCAAGTCATGTGGGGCATAGACGATACGCTGTCCCCAAACCCGGCCCCGGGAGACCAGGGCGGGCTCCGGTAGCTCGCCGAGACAGGCGCGCACGTGGCGGCAGATCCAGCCCTCCGCGCACTGCCACTCGTAGAGGCTCAAGGAGGCCGAGGGGCGGGCGTTGAGCTCCAGGAATAAGGGGCAACCCCGATACAGGATGAAGTCCAGTCCGTTGATTCCGCGCAGGCCCAGCCGACCCACCAGGGCCTGGCACCAGCCCTCCACCTCCGCGCGGCCCGCTGGATCCAGCTCCGCCTGGCCCAGGGCACCGCCGTAGAGAAAGGGCTGCTCGGGTCCGCCGTCCGTGACCAGCAGCCGGTTGTAGCCGATGACCGCGTGCCGGCTGCCGTTGGCGATAAAGAGCACGGACATGGGCTCGCCGGAAAGCCGGCGCTGGAAGTAATGGGGTCCCGTTGGCCTCGGGTCCCCGGGTTGCCAGGGATGGACACCCCGACCGCCGCTGGCGCCCGGCTCCTTGGTGAGCCAGTCGCTGGCCTCGTCCAAATCGCCGTCCGGTTGCGGCGGATCGAGCCGGGTCTCCGGATGGGGGATGCCAAGCTCTCCAAGCAGGTCCAGGAGTCGCTCGGGCTGACACAGCAGGTCCAGGACCCGGGGGTCGTTTCCCATGACCCGCACCCGGTGCTGGAGCCTCGACAGGAGTCCGGGACAGGACTCCAGTCCGGCCCCGTAGACCAGACCGACATCCCCGTCCGGGGTGGCGTCCAGCGCGGCGTCTGCCCCGGGGGGCATCAGTCGCTCCACCTCGGTCCCGAGGCTGGATGCGTCCAGGCCGGGGCCGGTCATGGGCACCCGGGTGCAGGGGGCCAGCTCGCGGGTGTCCTGGTCGCAGAATCCATCCAGGACATGGACGCCATAGCCTCCGCGCACCGCGGACTCGGCCATGGCGCGGGCGCTGTTGGCGACGACCAGCAGGGTGGATGGCTCAGGCTGCATGCTGGCGGGCCGACTCGAATGCCTGGTCCAGACCCAGGTACTGGGGGGAGCCGGCCTCGTGCATCTGGCGCAAAAGAGCCTGCTGGACCTTGTACTTGATATTGCCGACGGCGAGCGCACCGAGACCCACGGCACCGCTCTTGGACCCAGGGACCGGCACACCGTTGTCCATGACCCCAATCCCTTCGATGCCCGCTGGGGGAACTGCATTCACATCGCAGGCGACCTTCAATCGGGTTGCTGCAGCGATGTGCGGGGTGCTGAGTGCCCGTATCCCCGCCGCCGCGGCATTGAACACCAGATCCGCACCGGCCATCAGGTCCAGGATGTGCGCCTCGGTGGTCGCGTCCGCCGCGCTGAGGCTCAGCCGGTAGCGCTGGTTGCAGAGATGAGCCGCGTCCTCGGCCCTCGTAAATGCTAGGAGGCTCACGATCACGGTCTCGGCGCCGGCGCGGTCGGCCAGGATGGCCGTGGAGGAGCCCACTGGCCCGGTGCCGCCGAAGATCAATGCCCGCTGGCCTTCCAGGCCCACCCCGTGGGCTCGGCGGAGCAATCCCTCCACCCCGGCAACCATGGCCGCCGCGGTCGTGAAGGCGCCGCTCGGGTCCGCAAAGACCGAGACCTCGAAGGGCGGCACCATGGACTCGCGGGCCGCGTCGAGCATGTCCATACTGAGGTGGATGTCCCGACCGCCGAGGAAGATGCCGGTGCGCGCGACCCCTTTGGGCCCGCGGGAGAAGATGGCATCGTGGACCAGGCCGGTCACCTCTTCCAGGGCCACATGCGTGTAAGCGTTGCAGGCGGTCCAACCTGCGTCGAGGGCCATGTTCACGTCGAACGGGCTCAGGTTCTTCGCCGTCGTGATCATGTGAAGAACGTAGGGCTTTTCCACTGGGACGCTCAATTGTCTCGCCTCGGACCCAGGGATGCCTGAGTCAGTTGAACCGATGGCTGGATCGTCGGGGCCAGGCTCATGGAGACGGTGGCCCCCTGGTTGCGGGCGGCGCAGATCCGGTAGCGCAACGGAGATCGGTCCCCGAACCGGCGCTTGAGCCCCTGCTCCAGCCAGCGCGCTCGCTCCTCGTCCTCCGCCAGCACGAACCCGGTCGGACCCCAGGAGCTCTGCCCGCTGCCGCGCAAGCCCTGCC
>JBGSOR010000248.1:0-2891 GCA_041738985.1 Chromatiaceae bacterium
CCCACCGGGGCCGGCGTGTACATCGCCGACACCATTGGCGAGATGGGCCTGTGGTACCGGATTGCGCCTGTGGCGCTGATGGGCGGATCGTTCGCCCCGGTCGGTGGACACAACCCGCACGAACCGCTGGCGCTGGGCTGCGCCGTGCTGCACGGCCCGAACGTGTGGAACTTTGCCGAGAGCTACGAGAGCCTCGACCGCCTGGGGCTCAGCCAGCCGGTGTCGGATGCGGCTCAGATCGCCGCAGCCGTGCAGGCCACATGGGCGTCCCCGGCCCCACGGGAAGACCGCCGGCCGGCGGACCCGCAGGTGGAAGCGATGCTGGAGCGGCTGAAGGCCTGTCTAGACTGACAGACATTGCCGTCGCCCGCTTCGGCGCAAGCTGTCCTGACCCAGAAAACACCGCGGAACCGGCTTCACCGGACCGCAGGTGTTGCACCCTGAAAGGGGGGGATGCGGCTACTTGCAGTCTCGGCTTTCGCAGATACCGGGGCAGTGAACCCGCAACGGGGGTCAGTGTGAACTCGCACCGACCACCGCGTCCGGCTTGGCTTGCTTCAGCAGGGCGAGCATGGCCGCCTCGATGCGGTGCAGCGCCTCGGGCGTATGGCCTTCAAACCGCAGCACGAGCACCGGCGTGGTGTTCGATGCGCGGATCAGACCGAAACCATCGGGCCAGTCAACCCGCACGCCATCGATGGTCGAGACCTTGGCCGGCGGCGCGAACTGGGGATGGTTTCCCGCCAGCGCCACCAGCTTGTCCACCACGGCATGCGGTTCGCCCTCGGCGCAGGCGACGTTGAGTTCGGGCGTGCTGAAGCTGGTGGGCAGGGCGTTGAGCACCGCGTTGGCATCCGGGCTGCGGCTCAGGATTTCAAGCAACCGGGCACCGGCGTAGGTGCCGTCGTCGAAGCCGAACCAGCGTTCCTTGAAGAAGATGTGACCGCTCATTTCGCCGCCGAGCGGACTGTCCAGCTCCTTCATGCGCGCCTTGATCAGCGAGTGGCCGGTCTTGTAGATGTGGGCCACGCCGCCCGCCGCCTCGATGGCCGGGGCCAGGCGTTGCGAGCACTTCACGTCAAACACGATGTTGCCGCCCGGCACCCGTGAAAGCACATCCTGGGCAAACAGGATCATTTGCCGGTCGGGGTAGATGTTGTGGCCTTCCTTGGTCACGATGCCCAGGCGGTCACCGTCGCCATCGAAGGCAAGACCCAGTTCGGCATCGGTCTCGCGCAGCGTGCGGATCAGGTCCTGCAGGTTTTCGGGCTTGCTCGGGTCCGGATGGTGGTTCGGAAAATTGCCGTCCACCTCGGTGAAGAGTTCGATCACCTCACAACCCAGCGCCCGGAACAGGGCCGGGGCCGATGCACCGGCGATGCCGTTGCCGCAGTCCACCACCAGCTTCATGGGACGTGCCAGCTTCACGTCGCCCACGATGCGCTCGGTGTAGGGAGCCAGCACGTTCACCTGGCGAACGCGCCCGCCCTCGGCGCGCACCCCGCTGTCGTTCTCGATGGTGCGGCGCAGGCCCTGGATGTCGTCGCCATAGATCGCGCGACCGGCCAGCACCATCTTGAAGCCGTTGTAGTCCTTGGGGTTGTGGCTGCCCGTGACCTGGATGCCGCTCTTGCACAGCGTGCTGGCCGCGAAATACAGCATGGGCGTGGTGGCCAGGCCGATGTCGATCACATCGATGCCGGCTGCCACCAGCCCGCGGATCAGTGCAGCCGACATGGCCGGGCCACTGAGCCGCCCATCCCGCCCGACCGCCACCGTCTGCTCGCCCAGGCGTCTGGCTTCGGTGCCGAACGCGAGACCGAGGGCTTCGGCAACGTCTTCTTGGAGCGTTGCCGGTACAACACCGCGGATGTCGTAGGCCTTGAAGATGGATGCGGCGACTTGCATGAAGGGCTCCCGGATAGCGAATGTTGACGGCATTGTAGGTGGCGCCCAGGGCACCGGCCCGCGAGACACAGGTCCGGAAACGGCCAGTCAGATACCAGGCACACGCCGTACCATCGAGTGCATGGACAGCGCCACCACCCCCGATCCCGCGACGAGCGAGACCCCGGACCAGCCGGCCTGACCCGGCGGGCCCGCATGCGCGTCGCCCTCTTCGTCACCTGCGTCAACGACGCGATGTTCCCCGACACGGGGAAGGCGACCGTGGCGATCCTCGACCGGCTCGGCGTCGACCTCGCGTTCCCGCGGCAGCAGACCTGCTGCGGTCAGCCGCACTACAACTCCGGGTACCAGCGCGAGGCCATCCCGCTGGTGCGTCGTTTCGTGCAGGCCTTCGCCGACTACGACGTCGTCGTGAGCCCCTCGGCGAGCTGCGTCAGCATGGTCCACGAGTACCACGCACGTCTCGCGGAGGTCGCCGGAGACGCCACGCTTGCGGCCGACGTCGAGGCCCTCACGCCGCGAGTCCTCGAGCTGAGCCAGTTCCTCCTCGACGTGCTCGGCGTGGACGACGTGGGCGCCTTCTTCCCGCACACGGTGACCTACCACCCGGCGTGCCACGGCCTGCGCATGCTCCGCCTCGGCGATCGCTACCTCCGGCTCCTGCGCAACACCGAGGGCCTGACCCTGCTCGATCTCCCTCGCGCCGAGGAGTGCTGCGGCTTCGGGGGGACCTTCGCACTGAAGAACGCCGACGTGTCGAGCGCCATGGTCGAGGCGAAGGCCCAGGCCGTCCTGTCGACCGGGGCAGAGGTGCTCGCCACCACGGACAACTCCTGTCTGCTCAACATCGCCGGCGCCCTCGCCCGCACTGAACGACCACCCCGGCGCCTCCACGTCGCGGAGATCCTCGCGACAACTCGCGCGTCCGGGGAGGCCTGGCGCGAGCGCCGGCTCGGTCTCGTCGGCGGGGCCCGATGAGCGGG
>JBGSOR010000290.1:0-19256 GCA_041738985.1 Chromatiaceae bacterium
CGCTGGCAAAGTCGGTCGTGCAAACCGACAGCCAGGGCCGCCAGGGCGTACAGGCTGCCGGCGGCCACCGCGGTGCCGGTGTCCGTTGCCCAGGGCTCGGCAGACGGCTCCGGCTCGACCCTGGGGATATGCGTGCCAGCAAGGAGGGACTCGCGCATCATGTGCACACCCGGGAGGATGAGCCCGCCCAGATGGGTCCCATCGGCGAGCAGCAGGTCGAAGGTGGCAGCGGTCCCCGCATCCACAATCAGGCAGGGACCCGCGACCAGGTCGCGCGCCGCAACCAGCGCCAGCCAGCGGTCTACCCCGAGCCGGGAGGGCTCCGAATAGGCCACCCGCACACCAAAGTCCCCGGCACGGGTAACCGCCAGCTCAGGCTCGATCCCCCAATAGGCCCGCACCGCCCGGGTGATCGCGGCCCCCACCAGGCCGCCACCCACATTCGCCACCAGGACCCGCTCCGGTCGCTCCAGCCGCTCCCAAGCGGCGAGCAGGTCCAACGGAGCCCCCCCGCAGTGGCGAACGCTCTCACCGCAACCAACCTCCCGATCGCGGCACGTCGCCCAGCGCAGGTTGGTATTGCCGATGTCGATCAACAGGTTCATTCCGATCGGAGCTCCGCGGCGGTGCAGTCGGGGCGGCCCGCAGGGCGCAAGCTGACCTCTCCCGCATGATAATGTCGGACGCCCTCTGGGGTGCTTAACCGTAGGGATCCGTCGGGGCCGATGCCCGCGTGCTCGCCAGCGACGGTCCGATCTCCCAGTTGCAGCAAGACCGGCTCGCCGCGCAGGAGATCGAACCTATCCCAGTCCGGGAGGAAGGGTGCAAGACCGGTCTCTCCGAAGCTTCCCAGCGCTCTTGCCAGGGCGTCTATCAGCAGGGCGGCCAGGCGATTGCGCTCCGGCAGGGTCCCGTTCAGGGCTTGGGAGAGGTCCGCCCAGGGCTGATCGATAGCGGAGCCATGATCTTCCCCCATCCGCAGGTTGAGCCCGAGACCAGCCACCAGGAAGCTCGGCCCCTGGGCCTCCCCGAAAACCTCCAGGAGCAGCCCGCCGAGCTTACGGCGCCGCCACAGCAGGTCGTTAGGCCATTTGAGCCCCAGCTCCCGAACCCCACACCGGCGCAGGACCTGGGCGACGGCCACCCCCGCCGCCAGGCTGGCCCCGCCTAGGGCGGCAGGGGCCAAGGGGTAATGCCAGAGGATCGAGAGGTAAAGGTTGGCGCCGAAAGGCGATACCCAGGGGCGGCCGCGACGCCCGCGGCCAGCAGTCTGGCGCTCGGCCAGGCAAACGGCTCCGCTGGGGGCCCCTGTCGCCCCTTCCGCCATCAGGCGCGCATTGGTGGAGTCGATTCGGTCGTGGATCTCGAGGCGGGCGATGGCTCCCTGACCCAGCTCCTCCAGCACCCCGAGGATGGAGCTGGCGTCCAGCAGCTCCAGGGACGCGGCGAGGCGGTAGCCACGACCGGGCCGGGACTCGATGGGCAGGCCAAGCTCCGAGGAGAGCCGATGCAGGGCCTTCCAGACCGCCGCGCGGCTAATTCCGAGCTCACGGGCGATCGCCTCCCCTGAATGGAGCTCCCCATCCGCCAAGAGGCGCACGAGGTCCAGACGGGGTGCCACTAACGCCTCACGTCAGAGGCTGGCGAGCCAGGCCGCCCGTGCGCGGGCCTGGGACTCCGAAGCTGGATCCAGCAGCATCAGGTCGCAGGTGTCGGCGACGGCAGGACGAGGAAATGCGAGTAGCTCCATGAGCTCATCGCGTCGGAAGACATGCAGACGCAGGGGCGCGCCCTCGGCGCTGCGCGCCACCAGTCGCTCCAGGTTCTCGGCGGTGGCGCGCAGCCCGTCGACCGCCACCACGACGTCTCCCGGGGCGAGACCAGCGCGCTCCCCGGCACCGTCGCTCAGTACGTTCTGGATCGCCGCCTCCGGGACTCCCGGTTTTAGGCGCACCGCGAGCGTCTTCTCGGCCTGCACTGGCTCGAAACGGTCGACGCCCCCCCCCAGGTCCTTCGATCCCCTGGGCGGACGCAGCTGCATGGCAATGCCGACGGTTTCCAGAAGCCCAGCCAGATCCAGGTCTTCGGTGGAATCGAGTGCCAGGGCGAAAAATCCTTCCAGATCCAGCCCCGAGACTTCCCCGGCGACCAGCTCCACCCCGCGCTCCGGGACCCCGATCCCGGTGCGGCCGTAGCGGTCCCAGAGTGCGCGCATCACGTCGTCCAGGGAGCGCCGGCCAGCCGTGTCGCGGCGGATCGTGAGGTCCAGGGCGAGCGCAACCAAGGCGCCCTTGGTGTAATAGCTGATCAATGCGTTCGGCGCGTTCTCGTCGGCCTTATAGAATCGGGTCCAGGCGTCGAAGCTCGCCTCCGCCAGGGTCTGAACCAAACGCCCAGGGGTGCGCTGCACCCGGGTAATGGTCTCAGCCAGCATCTGGAGATAAGCGCGAACGTCGATGCAGCCGCTGCGCACCAGGGCCAGCTCATCGTAATAGGAGGTAATGCCCTCGAATGCCCAGAGGAGTCGGGTATGGACCTCCGCCGAGAGTCCCGACTCCAAGAGCGCCCGAGGCCGAATTCGCTTGACGAGCCACAGGTGGAAGTACTCGTGACTGCAGAGTCCCAGAAATCGGCGATAGCCCTCCGAAGGTGCTGCGTCGCTAGCGCGCGGCAGGTCGTCGCGGGTGCACAGCAGGCTGGTCGAGAAGCGATGCTCCAGACCGCCATAGCCATCGCCAAGGGCTGTGACCAGAAAGAGATAGCGGTCGAGGGGTAGCTCCCCGAACAAGGCCGCATGCTGCGCGCAGATGCGACTCAGGTCCCGCTCCAGCCGGTGCAGGTGCGCACAGTGCAGGCCGCCGATCGCCATGCGGTGAGACACCCCGTGGACGGCGAAGGTAAGCAGGTCGAATCGGCCCATCTCAACCGGGTGGTCGATCAAGTCATCGTAGTCTTCCGCACGGTAAGACCCGAAACCGCCTTGCCCCAGGTCGGCGGGCGTCATGCTCGTTGCCACGCGCCAATCGGCAAAGTCCGGTCCCTCGGGTGGAAGCAGCTCGATGCGACAGGGCCGCTCATCCAATCCCTGGACCCGGAGCAGCAGGGACGGACCATTGAAGTAGGCGCGGGTGCGATCCAGGTATGCTCCGCGGACGGAGAGCTCCCAGGCAAACACTTGGTAAGCGAGGCGAATGGTGCCGCCGTCGGCGCCGCCCTGATCCAGCTGCCAGGTCTGCTTATCCAGCTTGGCAAGCTTGAGGACGCGACCTGCCCCATCCGACGCCTCGATGCGCACCAGATTGCGGGCGAAGTCCCGGATCATATAGCTCCCCGGGATCCAGGCTGGCATTTGGAGCGTAAGCGGGGCCGTTGGTGGCCGCTCGACGATCAGCTCCACTCCGAACAAATGGCCATCGGGGCTCGCGAGTCGTACCCGGTAGGTCAGGTCGAAGGTCTCAGGGACGGGGCTAGACATTCGGAATCGGGGGCGGTCGGCTTACCTCGTGACGGAAAGCCAAAGGTACCAGATGCTGAGGCGCATCGTCTCGGGACCCACGGACTCGCGCGACGCGCACTAGCGGTTGGCAGCTCCAACCCGAACAAACGAAAAGGGCTGACGGCCTGTCGGGCCGTCAGCCCTACCCGATCGGTGCGCCGCGGGGCGACGACGGGGAAGAGGCCAGGGCCTAAGGCCCCGGCACGCGGCCGGTTTACCAGCGCGGCCCGCGGGAGGGACGCTCGCCGCGCGGCTTGGCCTGGTTAACCTTCAAGTTGCGGCCCTTCAGCGGGGTTTCGTTCAGTCCCTTGATTGCGGCATCGGCCTCCGAGTTGTTCGGCATCTCAACGAAGCCGAACCCCTTCGAGTCGCCGGTGAACTTATCGGTGATCAGGTTCACGCTGGAGATCTCGCCGTAAGCGGCGAAGGCGTCCCGCAGGTCGTCTTGAGTCACGGAGTAAGCCAGGTTGCCAACATAGATATTCATCATTCAGCAGTTCCGTCAGTGTGCATTGAAGAGAGAGTGAGAACGGTCGAACGATCAATGCACAACTGATTCGACAGTCTTTGCCCCCAACCGTTGGAGGCGAAGCGGACCCCGATCCCTGGAATGATCACGGGGGGTGATCGCTGCTAGCCCGGCGCCCGCGTGCGCCGTGCCGACGTGGGCGTGCGCCCCGGCCGGCCCGGTCCGATCCGGCCACGACCCAGGGATCCGTCGCGACCCGGTGCCCTCCGATCCCTGCCGTAGGCTCGGTCGGAGTCTCCCTCGGAATCCGGGGGAGGCTCGGCGGAAGGCTCGAAGCCGACGACCGGCGTGAGCGGGATCTCCCGGCGCAGCAGACGCTGGATGCCTTTGAGTAGGCCGTGCTCGTCGTGACTGACCAGCGACAGGGCACAACCGCCCGCGCCCGCCCGCCCGGTGCGACCAATCCGATGCACGTAATCCTCGGCCACGTTCGGCAGCTCGAAATTCACTACCTGGGGCAGATTGACAATGTCCAATCCGCGGGCGGCGATATCGGTGGCGACCAGAGCGCGTACCGCTCCCTTCTTGAAGTCCTCCAGTGCCCGCGTCCGTGCGGACTGGCTCTTATTTCCGTGAATAGCGGCGGCTGTGATCCCGTCGCGGGCCAAATGCTCCGCCAGCTTGTTGGCACCGTGCTTGGTGCGAGTGAACACCAGCACCTGGTCCCAACCCTCGCGATGAATCAGGTGTGCGAGAAGATCTCGCTTGCGGGGCTTGTCGACCGGATGGGCGGACTGGACCACCGCCTCGGCCGGCGTGTTGCGCCGTGCGACCTCTACAGTTTTGGGGCCTTTAAGCAGGCCGTCGGCCAAACGTCGGATCTCGTCCGAATACGTGGCCGAGAAAAGTAGGTTCTGACGCCGCTCCGGGAGCAAACGCAGCACCCGCCGAATATCGTGGATAAACCCCATATCGAGCATCCGATCCGCCTCGTCGAGCACCAGGATCTCTACCCGCGAGAGATCCGCGGTACGCCGCGCCGCATGATCCAGCAGACGACCGGGGGTCGCAATCAGGATATCTACGCCGTGCTGCAGACGATCGATTTGGGGCTGCATGCCCACTCCACCGAAGACGACGGCAGATCGCAGGGGTAAATGGATGCCGTAGGCGTGAACGCGCTCGCCGACCTGGGCCGCCAGCTCCCGGGTCGGGGTCAGAATCAGGGCGCGAGGGTGCCGCTGGGGATGGCCCTGCTCGGCCAGTCGTTGCAGCAGGGGAAGCACGAAGGCAGCGGTCTTTCCTGTGCCAGTTTGGGCACCGGCCAATAGATCGTGCCCCGCAAGGATTTGGGGGATGGCTTGTGCTTGAATCGGCGTGGGCCGTCCATAGCGTTGCGCTGCGACTGCCCGCAGCAAATCGGCCCGCAAGCCGAGCGAATCGAAGGACATGTAGACTCCGGCGCCTGTTAATGCCAGGCGGCCCCCCCAGTCGAGCCTGGGACCGGTCGGGGCGAAAAATGATGGGGACGTTCGAGGGTGAGGCCTGAGATTCTTAGGAGTCAGCCGCGAGACGGGCGCATCGACCGGACGATGCAGAATTTTAAGTTTAGACGCATCCAAGGGGAAAAGCCAGCGCGTTATCTCCGCGCCTAGGCCGACGTGCTGAAGTCGCGTGGTGCCCGCGACGATCCGACTGCGTCCCGCGTGATCGAGCTTCTTGGTCGCATCCCCCAAAGGGCGGATGTCGAAAAATCCGATCAAGAGAAGACGACACCGGAATCTGCAGTCATAGACCGCAGACTCCTGTGCGTCAGGGATCGCCCACGGACCCTCACAGCCAACCTTGAAGCTTAGGCCTCGACTACCTTCAGGTAATTGGCCTTAAATGCCTCGCGGTCGGCTTTGAGCGATGCATCGTAGCCTTGCTCCTGCATCTTCTGCTTCATCCAACCCGGCAGAACACCTCGCACGTAAACATTGGCCGGGTTCTCCGGGTCCACATAGCGCGTGTACTCCCGACCGGTGGCCGCAGGACGAGCCGCAGCGCTACCGCGACGCCGGCGCGGGACGATCAATGGGACAATCTCATCCAGATCGTAGCCGCTCTGGGTAATCAGATCCCTGACTTGTTGGGCAACGCCATGCTTGGCCTCCTGGCGACGGGCGACTAGCGCGCGCTGCAATTCGGCCTTGCTCTGCTCGATCTCCTCGAGCTGCTGCTGGATCTGGCCGACGCTAAGGTTAGCGTACTCCACGTAGTATACCTCCGATTGGGTTACTAATCTGTTGGCTGCGCAAACCGCAATTGATCGCGCGCTTACTAATGTATTCCGTTTGGAATGGAAGTCAAGCAATCGCGCGAAAAATTGTCCCGCCCGCCTCGCGCGACCTCACCCCGAAGCCCACTCGCCCTGCGAGGCAGAGAGCAATGCGCCAGCCCAAGAGTGAGGGCAGAGGCTCAGAGGTCCATGGCTCGATGGTCCATCCCTCGCGCAATCGGCCTTCACATTCCCTGGGTCAGCGAGCCGGCTCATCCGCAGTGGGAGGCGGGGAGAAGAGATTCACCGCGACCCACGCTAATATGAGGTTGCGCGAGCTGGGCAAAAACGGCCCTCGCAATCTTCGGGACGGCGGAATCGTACTGCGGCGGTCTGCGCTCGCGACCGACCGCACCCCTCATTCCCCCGACGAGTGGGGAGAGCCGAAGGATGCTAAAGAGCCTGAGAGGACAGCCGCCGACCGACGTAGGCCGAAGCGACTGCCATTGTCGATTGGGACAGGACCGGATTGGCTGGACCAGCGCAAATGGAGACCCGGCGGGGATCTCGCCGGACGCCAACCGAAGGCCAACCGCCTTCCTTCGAGCGTTCGGCAACAGGCAGATTGCCTGCTACCGGCACCGGCGGACGCGGGTGCCCGGCAAAAAGCATCGTGCGTGGAGCGGTGGTGCCCGGGGCGGGACTCGAACCCGCATGCCTTACGGCGAGGGATTTTAAGTCCCTTGCGTCTACCGATTTCGCCACCCGGGCGATGGCGGGCGAAGAATCTCGATGACCGAATAGCCGGGCGAAGGCGCAGGATCGGAAGTCAACCGAGTCGCGATGGGGGATGTGGAGGCTGAGCCCGGAATCGAACCGAGGTAGGCGGATTTGCAGTCCGCTGCATGACCACTCTGCCACTCAGCCCAAGACGCTCAGTTTAGCGACCACCCACGTAGTTGTCACTACCCACGGGTAACGCGAGATCGGGTGATCGTGGTTGCGGCTGCTGCCGCCAGGGAGCCTGTATGCAGTGCGACAAAGGGACGATCAAGCGCTGGTGCCCGCGTATCCGGTTGCGCCGGGCCGCCTACTCCAGGCGTTGCGGCCCGCTCCCGAATAGAGCGCTCGTCGGCCAGAGTCGCTGCGGCGCAGGCTCACCCGACGCAATGGCGAACGTCGCACACGTATCGCATAGAGCTCAGATGGAGTGCGGCGCGTCGAACGCCGCGCAAAAGCGTGCGACGAAGCGATCGTAGTCCGCTTCCGGCAGAACGTTGATCCCAGCTGCCGCCTTACGTCCGCCCCCGGTGTCGAAGGCGCGGCACAGTACATCCGCGCCTTCTGGATGGGCGAGGGGGGCGCGGACGCTGACGACGAACCCTCCGGCGGACAGACGCGTGAGCAACGCATGGGCCCGCTCCGGGGACTGAAGAGCCAGGGCGTTGGCCCACACGCCTCCAACACGCCGCGCCCAAGCATCGGCCGGCAGTATGACCAGACGATGACGTGGCCTATCGAGGGCCGGCAACACCGCCTGAGCACGGGCCATGTCGTCCGCATAGCCTTCGCTCAATACGGCAAAGGCCGAGTCTTCTGCCATGAATGCAAGCGGATCCGCGTAAGGGTGCAGGCGGCGGAACAGGCCATCCGGGGCAAAGTACAGATCCGCGAGGTTCTCGCCGTAGCTATTATAGTTGAGACAAATGCCGAGATCGCGCAGGCGAACCAGCTCAGCCTCGCGAAGCCCCAGGGGCTCGGCGGCGCGGCGCGCCGCGACGTCGAAGTTGTCGCCAAAGGTGCCTACCACCGCCCAGGCGCGATGGCGTCCGCCCAAATATTCGTCGACCAATAGGCTGGTTCCCTTGTGCGGCAAGGTCTCTACATGGCACTCCAGACCGGGGTGCACCGGAATCTCCCCCGGGAAGTGATGATCGAAATAACGGACGCGCGCCCCGGCAGCGAGCACCCGATCCAGAGCCGCACGGTTCGAGTCCAGAGAGATATCGAGCACGGTGACCCGATCCCCCTCTGCCGCCTGCACCCGGGCAAGCAGTCCCACATCGCGCTTCACCCCCGTGACGGCGATCGACTCCAACGGCTCCGCCAGACGCAGCTGCTGGAGGGCGCAAATCCCGTCCGCGTCACCGTTAAAGACGTCGAAGATGGTCATGGGTTACCTCGAGACTCAGCTCCCAAGGGGGGCGAGATTGTGAAAAGGTTAAGGTAACAGGAGTATCGCCCGCTGTCCGCTTCCGCACAAAACTCGCCAGGGGTCGCGCGGCATTGCCCGGGTGGGCAGGTATCGTTAGACTTCGCGGCTTCCCGATGGCAACCCGCGGCGCGAAGCATGCACTCGGCGACCTGACGCCCGGCGGCACCGTCCCTGGCACATTCCCCCTGACCCTCAGCAACTGGAGCCCTCATGGCTGTCGAGCGCACACTCTCCATAATCAAGCCCAACGCAGTCGCCAAGAATGCCATCGGGGCCATTCTCAACCGTTTCGAGACCGCAGGACTGCGTGTTGTCGCCGCGCGTATGGTTCACCTTTCTAAGGAGCAGGCGTCTGCGTTCTACTCCGTCCACCAAGGCAAACCCTTCTTCGGCGAGCTGGTTGAGTTCATGACCTCGGGTCCTGTCATGGCTCAGGCGTTAGAGGGAGAGGATGCGGTCGCGAAGAACCGCGAGATCATGGGGGCGACCAACCCGGCCCAAGCGGCACCGGGCACGATCCGTGCCGATTTTGCCGACTCCTTCACCGAGAACGCCGTCCACGGCTCGGATTCCCCCGAGACGGCGGCGGTAGAGATCGCGTTTTTCTTCCCAGAGGGCGTTTGTCCGCGCACGCGCTGACGCCCTGCCCCGATCCGCCCGAAGGAGAGCCCGTGGAAAACGCCGACCCAAGACCGAACCTGCTTGACCTTGACCTTGCCGGGTGTGAGTCCTTGGTGGTATCGCTCGGCTTCAAAGCGTTTCACGGGCGCAACCTTTTTAAGTGGATCCACAAACATGGCGTCGTCCAATACGACGCCATGACCGATGTCCCCAAGGTGCTGCGTGCCGCCCTCGCAGAAACGGCCCGACTGAGTCTCCCGCGCATTGTCCAAATCCAGCCCTCAGCGGACCGGACCGTAAAATGGGTACTGGAGCTGGCGGACGGGCAGCGGGTTGAGACGGTGCTCATCCCGGAGGACGGGCGCAGCACCGTTTGCGTCTCCTCCCAGGTCGGGTGCGCCCTAGACTGCGCCTTCTGCGCCACCGCCCGCCAGGGATTCAACCGCAACCTTGCCGTGGGGGAGATCGTCGGCCAGATCTGGCATGCCACCCGCCACCTCGGCGCTCCGCCCACCAACGTGGTCATGATGGGCATGGGGGAGCCGCTCGCAAACTTCGAGGCGGTGGTCAAGGCCATGGCCGTGATGCAGGACGACCTGGCCTATATGCTCTCAAAGTATCGGGTGACTCTCAGCACATCCGGAATCGTACCTAATATCTATCGGTTGCGGGGGACGAGCGACGTGTCTCTCGCGGTATCCCTGCATGCGCCAAATAACGAGCTGCGCGACCAGCTGGTCCCGATTAACCGCAAGTATCCGCTCGAGGAGCTACTGCCCGCCTGCCGCTTCTATATCGCTGGCGACAAGCGCCGCCGGGTGACTTGGGAGTACGTCATGTTGGATGGGGTCAACGACAGCATTCACCACGCCAAACAATTGATCCGGCTCCTGGAGGGTATCCCCTCCAAGCTCAACCTGATTCCATTCAATCCGTTTCCGAACAGCGGCTTCGGGACGACGCCCCCGGATCGTCTGGAGACTTTCCGCCAGCGCCTGATGCGCTCGGGCCTGCTTGCCTTCACCCGCAAGACGCGCGGAGACGAGATCGCCGCCGCGTGCGGTCAATTGGTTGGCCGGGTGGATGACCGTGCCCGTCGGATAAGCCGCCTCCGGGTCGCACCGCCAACACCGGTCCCGATGGGCCAGGCGGCCAGCCGATGAGGTGCGCACAATGGACTCGGCTGCTCGCCCTCGCCGGACTCTGTCTGGTCCTGAGCGCCTGTGGCCATGGCCAGAGCCGCGACGGCAGCTCCATGGGGCTCGACACCGAGAACAGCCCCGGAGACCTGTACGTGGCCATGGCCGCGGAATACTACCGACTCGGCCAGATGGACGCTGCCCTGCGCAACGCCGAGCGGGCCATCGGTGAAGATAAGGGCAACCCGCGCGCGTACTATATGATCGCCGTGATCTACCAGAAGATCGGCGAGATCGCTAAGGCCGACGAGAATTTCAAACGCGCGGTCGAGCTCTCGCCAAAGAATCCGGATGTCCGCAACGCCTACGGCACCTTCTTCTGCAGTCAGCGCCGCTATGCGGAGGCTCAGCAACAGTTCGCCAAGGCGCTCGAGAACCCGCTCTACAATTCGCCCTGGGTGGCCATGACGAATGCCGGCACCTGTGCCGCCAGCGCCGGCAACCTGAGCCAGGCCGAGAGTGAGTACCGGCGTGCGCTAAATGCGAATCCGCGCTTTGGCCCGGCGCTCCTCAAGATGGCGGAGGTCGAGTATGGCCGCGGCAACGCCAAGGGAGCAAAGACCTATTTGGACACTTTTTTCCAGACCAATGCCCCCACGCCGCAGGCACTCGCCTTGGCGATAAAGGCCGAGCGTAAGCTCGGGAGCTCCAAAGCCGCCGCCACCTACGAGCAAGTGTTGCGCAAGAACTTCCCCGAAGTCCCCGGGACCCTGGACCTTTGAGCAGTTCCGAGCTATGAACCCGAATCAAGCCATGAGTCTGGATGAGTCCAACGTCGTCGAGATATCGGAGAGCCCCGGCAGGCGCCTGCGGGTGCAGCGTCAATCCCGCGGCCTGGAAGTGGAGCGCGTCGCCGTCCAACTCCATTTGCGCCCGACTTTCGTCGAAGCGCTGGAGCAGGATCGCTACGCCGATCTCCCAAGTCCCGTTTTCGTCGCGGGTTACCTACGGAACTACGCCCGGCTACTGGGGATTGACCCTGCACCCCTGGTCGCGGCCTATCGTGCCGCTAATCCGGCCCCGGAGCCGGCCGTGCCGCGTAGCGTTCCGGCAACGCGACGCGAGATTGGCAGCGGCCACATCCTGATGCGCCTCATCAGCCTGGCCGTTCTCGCAGGGGCCTTTGGGATGCTGGCGCTGTGGTGGCAGAACCGGGCAGACCTACTACCGGAGCTCCTGCCCGGCGAGGGGGCGGCTGTACCAGCCCCCGCGACCGAGGAGTCCGCCAACGCCCCCACCGATAGCCTGACCCTGAACCCGCTGCCAGTCTCCACCGGCGGAGAATCCGCCGCGGATACGCCGCCGCCCCTCGCTGCCAGCCTGCCGTCCCCCGCGGATGAGCCGCTGGAAGCAGCCCCTGCCGCCCCGCTGCCGCTCATAGCCCCAGTCGCTGAAGAGACGCCGCCCGACCTGACCCAGCCCCCCACATCCGAGCCGGCGGCTGCGCAGACCCAGGCGAATCGTGAGGTGGTCCTGAGCTTTTCCGGGTCGAGTTGGATCGACGTCCGCGACTCCGCCGGGAAGTCCGTCCTCAGCGGCGAGATGCAGAAGGGCGACCGGCGTGTGCTCGAGGGCGCGCCGCCCTATGCCTTCGTGATCGGCAACGCGACCTCCACCGCGATATCGGTAGGGGGCAAGCCATTCGACCTGGGAGGCGTCTCACGAGGGAATGTGGCTCGCTTCAAGCTCGACCCGGAAGGCGCCCAATGAGTGCCGCTGCTGGGCCGTCGCAGTTGCCGCCCACCCCGACCCCCGTCGCGGGCAAGTCAATCCAGGCGATTCGGGGGATGCACGACATCCTGCCGGAACGCATTGGCATTTGGCAGCACATCGAGGACAGCGCCCGGCGCGTCCTCGACTCTTACGGCTATGAGGAGATCCGAACACCCCTAGTGGAAGTGACCGAGCTCTTCAAACGCTCCATCGGCGAGGTCACGGACATCGTCGAAAAGGAGATGTATAGCTTCCCGGACCGCAACGGAGACAGCCTCAGCCTGCGCCCGGAGGGCACCGCAAGCTGCGTGCGTGCCGCCATCGAGAACGGACTTTTGTCGCATCCCCAGCGTCTCTGGTACCGCGGACCCATGTTCCGGCACGAGCGACCCCAGCGCGGGCGCTACCGCCAGTTCCACCAGATCGGCGTAGAGGTCTTGGGACTTGCAGGGCCGGACATCGACCTGGAGGTCATTCTGCTCACAGCGCGCCTGTGGCGCTCCCTGGGGCTCGGCGGCCTGCGTCTGGAGATCAACACCCTGGGTGATTCCCACGAACGCGCGGCGTACCGAGAAGAGCTGGTCGCATTCTTGGAGCGTAACCGGGATCGGCTCGACACGGACAGCCTCACGCGTCTGACGACCAACCCCCTGCGGGTCCTGGACTCCAAGATCCCGCAAACCCAGGCCATCGTGGCCGAGGCTCCGTCCCTACTGGACCGACTGGGGGACGACACCCGCGCCCACTTCGATCGGGTCCGCAAGGGTCTGGACGCCGCTGGCATTCCCTACCGCGTTAACCCCCGGCTGGTGCGCGGCCTCGACTACTACAACCGAACCGTCTTCGAATGGATCACGGACGACCTGGGCGCCCAGGGAACCGTATGCGCTGGCGGGCGCTACGACGGACTGGTAGGCCAACTCGGCGGACGCGATACGCCGGCGGTGGGGTTCGCGATGGGCGTTGAGCGTCTGGTAGAGCTCCTGGGCCTCGGCTCCGACTCGTCGCCCACCCCTCTCGATGGTTATCTGGTCGCCGTGGGCGAGCGCGCCCAGTCGGAGGCGCCCCTGATCGCCGAACGCCTGCGCGACCTGGCGCCAGCGCTGCGACTCCTGACCCACTGCGGCGGAGGGAGCTTCAAGAGCCAGTTCAAGCGGGCCGACAAAAGCGGTGCTCGCTACGCTTTGGTCATCGGCGACGGGGAGTTGGACCGGGGGGTGATCGGGGTCAAGCCACTGCGCGACGAATCGGCACAGCGCGACATGGATCTGCCGGAAGCCGTGGCGTTTCTGATGTCCGCATGAGCCAGACCGGCTGCTTCATCCACGTTCCATCCGCGACCCTGCGCGGCTTCCGCCGGGGATCTCCGTCGGAGCCGCTTGAGTCGCCATGACATCCGCTAAATCGATTTGAGACCTGTGACGCACCGATCCCACCCCGAGGCCGGCGAGCGGATCGGCTCACCAGCCTTCACCGAATTCAAGGAAACCGAACGTGACTCCCTACGAAACCGACGACGAAAAAGTCGAGGCCATTAAGAAATGGTGGAAGGATAACGGCACCTCCGTAGCAACCGGCGTCGTCATAGGCCTCGCCGTGGTATTCGGGTGGCGTGCCTGGGGAGACTACCGGGATAGCGTCGGTTCCCAGGCATCGGCTGCATTCGAGCAGCTCGCGACGAACGCCGACACCGGCCAGACGGAGGCGGTCGCGAAACAGGCGGAGCTCCTCCGTCAGGACTTTGGCTCCACCCCCTACCCCGCCTTAGGCGATCTGATCGCTGCAAAGATCCTGTATGAGAAGGGCGACTCTCCGGGAGCCATCGCCGCATTGCAGCGCGTGATCGCCGCCCCCCCGGATCCGGCCCTGGCACGTCTGGCCGCCTTACGCCTGGCACGCATTCAATTGTCCGACGGCCAGACCGAGGCGGCCGCAGACACACTCGCCGCCCACGACAACTCAATCGACTTCGCCGGAGATTTCGCGGCCGTACGCGGCGATATCGCAGCGGCTCGGGGCGATGCTGCCGCAGCCCGCGCCGAGTACGAGAAGGCGATTGCCGCGGGGGTCAGCATGCCTCAGGTGATTCGGCTCAAGCTCGATAATCTGCCGGCCGCCGGTTGAGGCGAAGATGCCCAAGATGCCCCGTTGGCCCACTGTCTGCGGCCTCGCGACCCTAAGGCTCACCGCCCCGATCCTCCTGGCCGCTGCCCTGAGCGGTTGTGGCTCTATCCCCTGGCTCGGCGGCGACAAGGACCCCACCCCACCCACGAAGCTCACCGAGCTCGTGCCGGAGGCCACCCTCAACGTCCTCTGGTCCGAACGGGTGACCAAGGGTACCGAAGGCCGAAGGCTTTTCCTGGTGCCCGCGCTCGGGACCGGCCGGATCTTTGTCGCCGATGCGCGCGGCAAGGTTATCGCCGTGAACGCCGACAATGGACGCACGCTGTGGGAGCGTGACACCAAGCTACCCTTCTCTGCCGGCCCCGACCTGGAGGGGGACCGGCTGGTGCTCGGGACCACCAGCGGCCTGGCGGTGGCCCTGTCCGCCAGCGACGGGCACGAGCTCTGGCGCGCCCAATTGAGCGGCGAGGTCCTCTCGGTACCCCGTTACAGCGGGGCCGGCCAGGTGATCATCCATACCCTGGACGACACGGTCGCCGCCTTGGATGCGGCGAACGGGAGCGAGGTGTGGCGAGTCAGCTATCCGGCGCCGATCCTGACCCTACGCGGCAGCAGCACCCCCGCAGTAGTCCCCGGGGGCGTTCTGATCGGGCTCTCTGGGGGCAAACTGATCAAGCTAGACCCGGACGACGGCACCCCTTTGTGGGAGGTCACCGTTACGCCGCCGCGGGGGCGCTCGGAGCTGGCGCGTATCGCCGATGTGGACGCAGACCCCATCGTGGTCGGCACGCTAATCTTCGTGGGGACCTACAACGGCGACCTGGCGGCGGTGGACTTGGACAGCGGGGGCATCCTATGGCGCCGTCAGCTCTCTTCCCACGCGGGGATCGCGGCAGACGAGGCCGAGCTTTTCGTCACCGACTCGGAGGATCGGGTCTGGGCCGCAGACCCGGCAAGCGGGGCCGGGCGCTGGCGCCAGGAGCGCCTCAAGAACCGCCAGCTCACCGCCCCGGCCCTGGTCGGCAATCAGATCGTCGTCGGCGACCGGGATGGATGGCTCCACTTGATCGCGCAGGACGACGGGCGTCTGGTTGGCCGCACCCGGGTCGCCAAACATGCGATCATGGCCCGACCAGTGGTTTCCGCAGGTCGAATCTACGTCTATGCCAGCGATGGCACCCTCGCCGCCCTGACGGTCGGCGCGGCCCCAGGCGGTGCGCGCGGGACCAGTAACCAGCCAGCCGAGGCCGGCGACCGGGGGTCGCTTCCCGAGGAGGTCTCGGGTTACGCGCCGGGCTATCCCTCCGCGCCCCCCCCACCCTAAGGCCCAGCCCAATCGAATGCTTCCCGTCATCGCCCTGGTGGGCCGCCCCAACGTGGGCAAGTCCACCCTGTTCAACCGTCTGACTCGTACCCGCGACGCCCTCGTGGCAAACTTCCCCGGGTTGACGCGGGACCGCCAGTATGGGGTCGGCCGCATCGGCACCAGGCCTTATGTGGTCGTGGACACCGGCGGCATCGACCGGGAGGGGGACGGGGTTGAGGAGCCGATGCAGCGCCAGGTCCAGCTCGCCATCGCCGAGGCCGACTACATCCTGTTCCTGGTGGACGGCACGGACGGGGCCATGCCGGCGGACCACGAGATCGCCGTGCGGCTGCGACGCCTAGGAAAGCCGCTGACCCTGGTGGTCAATAAGGCCGACCGTGGGGACCCGACCCTGGTGTCTGTCGATTTCCATTCACTTGGACTCGGGGCGCCCATACCGGTCTCCGCCACCCTGGGCAAGGGCGTCGGCGCGCTCATGGAAGGTGTCCTGGAGCGCATTGCCGCCGAGTGCTCCGAGGCCGCTGGCGAGGGCTTGCCCGGCGGGGCCGACTCCGGCACCCGGGTCGCCGTGGTGGGCCGCCCCAACGCGGGCAAATCCACCCTGATCAATCGGCTCTTGGGGGAAGAGCGGGTGGTCACCTTCGACCAACCCGGCACCACCAGGGACAGCATCTTCATCCCCTTCGACCGGCACGGCCAGCGTTACACCCTGATCGACACCGCCGGGGTACGGCGCCGCGCCCGGGTCACGGACGCGATCGAAAAGTTCAGCATTGTCAAAACGCTCCAGGCGATCGACGCCTGCAACGTCGTCATCCTGGTGTTGGACGCCCACGCGGGCATCGGCGAGCACGATGCCACCCTGGCCGGCCATATCCTCGATAGCGGACGTGCACTCGTTGTGGCCATCAACAAATGGGACGGGCTCGACCCCGAGAGCCGCAATCAGATCCGCACCCAGTTCGCCCGCAAGCTCGGCTTTCTCGACTTCGCCACTCTGCACACGATCTCTGCCCTGCACGGGAGCGGAGTGGGGCTCCTGCTCGACGAGGTGGACCGGGCTTATGCGAACGCCACCAAAGACCTGCCCACCCCCGAGGTCACCCGGCTGCTCGCCGCCGCCGTCCAGGAGCATCAGCCGCCCCTGGTGCACGGACGACGCATCAAGCTGCGCTACGCCCACCAGGGCGGTCGCAACCCGCCGCTGATCGTCATACACGGCAACCAGACGAATGAGGTGCCCGAGACCTATCGGCGTTACCTGATCAACCGCTTCCGCCGGGACCTAGGCCTGGCTGGAACCCCTTTGCGGATCGAATTCAAGAGCGGGGAGAACCCCTTCAAAGGCCGTCGTAACATCTTGACCGAGCGACAGATCAAGCACCGTCGCAGACTCAAGGAATTTGTCAGCCGCAAGCGATAGCTATCTAATCTTAAAGCTAAACCTCCGCGCACGTACAAGTAACGCCTTGGAGGTGCTCCGACCCGGCTCCCACCTGACAGATCCGCCTCGAAGTTAATACATTCGATTGTGTTTGCGGCCTTAGCCGAGGCTCGATCCTGTTTTCGGAATGAGCTCCAGTGGCGGCAAGTACGCTAACGCAACGCGGCTATGACCCCCAGATCCCAGAGCTTCGGGACGCGTCCATAGTTTCGGGTGGCGACTGATCGATGTCGCCATGACCCGTGTCATGCCCAGGCCGCGACGCGGCTCCGTAAAATCCCTACACTAGTGGCGCCTTTGCGCCCCAACGACACGCACCGCGCCCCTGCGGCCTCGTCGCTACGCGCTCGGCCGTCGTGACTTCTTAACTTCCACCACGTTTGGAGAATCCAATCATGTCTTCGTCCGCTTCCGCCCGAAGGGGTCCGGGTTTCTTCTACTACCTGATCCAGGCGATCCCCTACGCCGCACTCTATGCGATCGCCGTGGTGCTTGTGGCCATGACCGAGACCGATGCGGCCGGCAGCATGAAGGCCTGGCTCCAGTTCATCCCGTTGGTCGCTGGCGTCTCCGTGATCCTTGGCTGGGGCAACGTGCGCTACAGTAATTATTTCGGTTATCTGATCCGTCAGGCGCTGCACTGGGGCGGTCTCGCCGTCATCGTCTATTACGTGCTCACGCTCCCGGAGATCCAGCAGTTCATGCCCAATGCGATTACCGGCTTCACGATCCTGTGCCTGCTGGGCCTGACCGCCTACCTGGTCGGGATCAATACCGACTGGCGGATGATGGTTTTCGGCATTGCGCTGCTCGCGAGCGCGGTGGGCGTTGCGTACCTGGACGATTGGAGCCTGATCCTCGCAGGCGCCGCCGTGGCGACCGTCATCGTGACCCTGTTCTTGCACCGCATACTGCGCCGCTTCCGTTAGGCGCAAACCGACAGTCGCCGGCGTGCCGAACGGCGCAGACGCCGAGATACTCGAGCTCTGCCTCCTATGTACCCGATGTCTTAGGGGAAATGGGATTTCGATGGGCGACATGCCAGGTCCAGGGACGGACCGAGAGCGCGCTGGCGGGACGGCGTTGCATTCCCGACCCCGGCGACGCAGGGCCACCGGTCGATCGGCGAGCATCGATGATGCCGCGCACACAAGCTCCACCGGCAGGGGCGATACCCCGCTTCGACTGGTCTTAGAAGGAACGGGCCGGGCGGGATGCCGACGGCCAATCGCAGGTCTCTCGGTCGATCAGGCCCGTGCCGAACGGCCCAAGCTACCCGGGGACTCGCCGGGCAAGGACTGCCCGGCGCAACGACGGCGGATTACTCGCCGGCTTTACAGGTGCTGATTCCGAAGACGCTGTAGGCGGGGCACCAGTTCATTGCGGCGGTCGCGATCGGGATCAGACCGATAGCACCCAGCCAGTTGGCGCTGAGTAAACCCCAAACGACGAGGGCGAGGCCAACGGCAAAGCGGATCAAACGGTCGACGCTACCGATGTTCTTGGTCATTTTCATGTGCGAGCTCTCCAACGGTTGTGACGCGAGGGTCGAGGACAGGGCCGGCGGGCCCGAACGAGGGACCAGTCTAGTCCGTCTGCCGGGACCGCTCGGTGACAATGTCACGTCGCCTCTGAGATGGCGGCGAGCCTTGCGGGGTCCAGGACCCGGATCAGCCCCCGTCCGGTCGATAAAATCCCCTTCTCTTCCATGGTTGCGAGGAGCCGGCTAACGACCTCTCGGGACGATCCCAGCTCCGCCGCCAAATCCCGATGCGTCACCGCAATCCCGGCCGAGCGGTCGGAACCCAGACGCAGGCGCAGCAGGGCGGCCAGGCGCCGGTCCAGGCGCCCAAAGGCGACCGCGTCCAACAGCTCGATCACCTCGAGGAGCCGGTCGCTGACCAGCCCGAAGACGAAGGTGCGCCAGGCCGAATGCTCGCGTATCCAACGTTCCACCTCTCGCTGGCTTACCAGTGCAGCCTCGACCGGGGTCTCGCACTCCGCAAAGGCGGGAAAGGTCGCCTGACGCAGGATGCAGGAGGCGGTGAGCACACAGCTCTCGCCGGGCCGTATGCGGTAGAGGGTGATCTCGCGTCCGTTCTCCCCCAACCGATAGACTCGGGCCGTACCGGAGACCAACAGGGCGAGATGGGCGCACTCCCCACCCTGACGCCCGATGGTCTGGCCCGCGGGAAGGCGAGCCAGGGCTGCAGCCGCCCAGAACGCCTGACAAAAGCCATCGTCCGCCCCCGACAGGAAAGGAAAGGCGCCGACCAGCCGATCCCGAGTCTGTCGATCTCCGATCATGCAGGCCGCCCGCGGGACCGCGGCCGCTTGGCGGTCCGGGCCGAGCCGTCAGCGATGTCCGGCTGCGCCGCCTGCACCAAG
>JBGSOR010000271.1:0-13286 GCA_041738985.1 Chromatiaceae bacterium
CCGCAGCGGCGGGCGCTTACCAGCGCCAGGGCCCCATGGACTTGGGCACCCCGGCGACACCCGATGCCCAAGGTATCCGTAGCGGCGGACTGGGCATGCCGGGCATGGGCGCCGCCGGGCCCCAGCCCGCGGGTGCAGACCAGTTCCCCCATTGGTTCGACGGACCCGGCTTCATCGAGGGCGCCAAGACCCACTTCATCCGCCTCCAAGCGGCCTGGGACAAGGGGGACTTCCGCGACATCCGGGAGTACACAACGCCCCAGATGTTCGCGGAGATCCAGCGGGAGCGGGAGCGCCTGGGTGGCACCCAGTATACGGAGGTGGTGCGCGTGCAGGCGGAGCTGGTCACCATCCAGCGGGACGGCGAGCTGGCGGTGGCGAGCATCCGGTTCTCCGGCTTGATCCGGGAAGACGCCCAAGGCGTGGCGGAGGAATTTTCCGAGATCTGGCACGTCCAGCACGTCTGGGACACGGCCCAAGGAGACTGGCTGATCGCTGGCATCCAGCAGCAGTCTTGATCCCCATCCGCGGGCCGCTTCGGGCGGCCCGCGGATTGTTCCAATCGGTTCGGTGCGTCATGGGGCTCGGTTTCCATCCTCGGAAACCGACGGCAAACCGCGGATCTGACCACGCGCCTATCCGATCGCCGATGGACCGCCGATCAGGACTGGAGGTCCAGGCCCTGTTCGCCCTCGGTTCTAAGCCAGACACGCAAGAACGCCGCGGCCGCCTCCAGGTTCGATTGCGCCAAAGGCGAAAGCGGCTCGCCAAGCTCGAAACGATAGCCGCGGATGGCGAGCAGACGGCAGTCGGGCGGCTCGTCGCCGGTGACTTGGCGGTAGACCCGGAGCACGGCGCCGGGGGTCATGGCATGGGTGGTGATGGACGGAGCGGTCTCGGGACAAACGAGCTCGAAGGCAAAGGGCTCGGGGCCGGTCAGGGCCGCATCGGCGAAGACCACGCGGTCGTGGCCGACCAGATCCAGTGCATGCTCGATCTGAAGCTGAAAGTCGGTGAGCAGATCGAGCGTCTGGCCGGGGACAGGGTTCGCCTTGGACCCGAGGCGTTCGATCAGGGCAGGTCCCAGGGCGTCGTCGCCCCGGGAGGGGTTGCCGCAGGCGAGGATCAGGACCCGCGACGAGACCCGTTTCACGCGTCAGGCGGCCTGGCCTGGATCGAACGGAGCGATATCGACCGGACGTTCCAGGGACCCGTCTGGATGCCGGTAGAGCCGGTCCAGGGTGCTGCCTTCCGCATCGACCAGGTCCAGCTCCAGGGGCATGCGGCCCAGGGCGTGGGTGGCGCAGGAGAGACAGGGATCGTAGGCGCGGATGGCCACCTCGATGTGGTTCAGGAGCGGCTCGGTCAGCTCCTTGCCGTCCAGGTAGTGTGCGGCCACCTGGCGGATGGAGGCGTTCATGGCCTGGTTGTTGTTCGTGGTGGAGACGATCAGGTTGGCGCGGGTAACGAGTCCGTCGCCGTCGATCTCGTAGTGGTGAAAGAGCGTGCCGCGGGGGGCCTCAAGCACGCCGATCCCTTTCCGACGCATCTCGCCCTGAAGGCGCAGGTCGGTGCCCAGCAGGTCCGGGTCCGCAAGAAGCTCGCGGATCGCCTCCCCACAATACAGAAGCTCGATTAGGCGTGCCCAGTGGGTAGTAAGCGCCGCCTGGAGTGGCCGACCCTCCCCCGCGGCGGCGAAGTCCTGCCGCTCCTGCTCGGCTAAGGGGGTATCGAAGCGGTCGCAGTTGTTGACGCGCGCCAGCGGGCCGACCCGATACCAGCCGCGCTCCGGACCCAGCTCCGCGATGAAGGGGAACTTCATATAGCTCCAGGGTTTGACCTCTTCCTGGATGATCTGCGCGTAGTCCCGGTAGTCGTGATGGTCGAACAGGGTCCGACCGCTCGCATCCTTGGCCCTCAGGCCGCCGTGGTAGAGCTCGAAGGCCCCGTCGTCCCCGATCAGGCCCAGCGTGTTGGCGTCCACCGCACCGAACCGGTAGTGGAAGTCCGGGTTTCTCAAGACCAGATGTTTGATGAGCTGGACGGCGCCCTCGGCCCACTGGACCATTCGGTCGATATCGGTCTGGAGGAAGTCCAGCGCCTCCGGTGTGAGCGACTTGTTGACCCCGCCCGGAAGGGCCCCGGTACCATGGACGCGCTTGCCGGCCGTGACGCAGATGACCTCCTGGCCAAATTTGCGCATCAGGACGCCCTGGGTCGCGATCTCCGGGTGGTCCTGGATGACGCCGACGATGTTGCGATGGGCGACCGGGTCGTCGAATCCGAAGAGCAGGTCGGGCGAGGAGAGATGGAAGAAGTGCAGCGCATGGGACTGGAAGGTCTGGCCCAGGTGCATGAGACGCCGGATCTTCTCCGCCGTCGGGGTCAGCCGCTCCACGCCGATGAGCTCATCGCAGGCCTTCGCGGCGGCCAAGTGGTGGCTCACCGGGCAGATCCCGCACAGACGTTGAACCAGCACCGGCAGCTCCCAGTAAGGCCGGCCCTGGATGAATTTTTCGAAGCCCCGGAACTCCACGATGTGCAGCCGCGCCTGCCGGATGCGGTTGTCCTCGTCGAGGAGCAGGGTGACCTTGCCGTGGCCCTCTACGCGGGTCAGGGGCTCGATGCAGACGCGCTTCAAGGTCTCGGGGTGACGGGCGGTTTCGAGTGACGCGGTCATAGGACGAGCCTCGGAGTCAGTGAAAAAGGGGCAAGGACCGAGGGCCAGGGGACGAGCCCCAAGGCACTTGGCCCTCGGCCCTCTCTTCAGTCGTAGTGGATCTGGGTATAAGGAAAGGCAATGGGCTTGCCCGACAGCAGCTCGGTCAGAAAGGTCCAGATGGCGTCCGCGGAGGGCGGGCAACCCGGCAGGAAGTAGTCCACCTTCACGACCTCGTGGATCAGATGGACCTGGTTGAGCAGGAGCGGGATCTCCGGGTCGTTGGGGATACCCGGGTTATAGATTCCGACCCCGGACACATAAGACTCCTCCAGGCACTCCTTGAGGCTCAGACTATTGCGCATGGCGGGGATGCCGCCATTGACTGCACAGGCGCCGACCGCGACCAAGATCTTGCAGTGCCGCCGGAAATCCCTAAGGACCTCGACATTTTCGGCATTCGCAACCCCGCCCTCGATCAGGCCCAGGTCGCACTCGCCCAGGGTCTTGATGTCGGTGATGGGGCTGCGGTCGAAGGTCACCAGCTCGATCAGCTCCAGTATCCGCTCGTCGATGTCCAGGAACGACATGTGACAGCCGAAACAGCCGCACAGGGAGGCGGTGGCGACTCGGATCTTCTCGGCCATCTCAATCCACCTCCGACTCGTGCGCCCTATCGTGGGAACGAACGTCGCCTACCTTGCTGATGGGCTCCCGGTCGTAGAGCCGCTCCCCGATGGGGCGCTCGAAGCCTTTGTGCTTGGGCAGGATGGCCCCGACCGGGCAGACATGGGCCGCCCGATCTTCGGCCGCAAAGCAGGAGTCGCCCAGGAGCCCGCTCGGAGAGTCGATGACCAAATGGCTCGCGAGCCCCCGGCCGCTGATGGCGAAGACCCGCTTGCCGTCATGGTCGCGGCTCGCCCGCACGCACAGCTCGCACAGGATGCAGCGGTTGAAGTCGATGATGAAGTGCGGGTGCGAGGCATCCACCGGCCGCCGGGGAAAAAAGGGCGGGTAGTGCGGCGAGAGCATGCCGACGTAATAGGCGACCGCCTGAAGCTGGCAGTTGCCGCTGCGCTCGCAGGCCGGGCAGACATGGTTGCCCTCCGCGAAGAGCATCTGCAGGACGGACCGGCGGCTCTCCTGAACGGCCTCGGAGGAGTTGTCCACCTCAGCCCCGTCGGTCGCGGGGGTGGTGCAAGCGGAGACCTGGCGTCGGCCCATCCCCACCACGCAGACCCGGCAGCTCCCCTGGGGGGCGTAGTCCGGGTTGTGGCAGAGATGAGGGATATAGACGCCGGCCGCGGTGGCCGCCGCCATGATGGTCTGGCCGGGGAGGAAGGGGATCTCGCGGCCGTCGAGCTTGAAGCTTTGGCTCATGCCTCTTCCTCCTGGGTCTCGGAGATATGGGCGCCGGCGTCGTCCCGACCGCTCAAGGCGCGCGCCTCCGAGAGCGCCGCGTCCAGATCGAAGGAGGGGGTGTACTCCTCGCTTCGCAGGCGTCTCTTATAGATATCCGGAAACTTGTCCAGCGTATTGCGGATGTGGCTCGGGGCGGTCTGCCCCAGGCCGCAGTAGCTTGCCAGCTTCATTACGCTGCCGATCTGGCGCATCTCTTCGAGGTCATGGGCGGATGCCTGGCCGTCGGCAACCTTCTCGACCAGGTTATGCAGCAGTCCCGTGCCCACCCGGCAGGGGGTGCAGAAACCGCAGGACTCGTGGGCAAAGAAGGCGGCGAAGCTACGCACCATGTCCAGCATGTCCCGGCTGTGGTCGAAGACCATGAAGGAGCCAGCGGTGGACAGGTCCTCGAAGGCAATGATGCGGTCGAAGTCCGCCGGGGACAGGGTGGTTCCGGCCGCCCCGGAGATCTGGAGCGCCTGGACGTGCTCCGCCCCGCAGTCGGTGAGCACCCGGTGCACCGGGGTGCCGAAGGGGTATTCGTAGATCCCCGGACGCTCGCAGTCGCCGCTCACCGAGAGGATCTTGCTCCCCGCGGACTGGTCGGTCCCCTCCCCCCGGAACCAGTAGCCGCCCCACTGGACGACCCGGGCCGCGGCGAGGAAAGTCTCCACGTTGTTGACCACGGTTGGGCGGTCCCGATACCCGCAGACGACCGGGAAGGGCGGACGCTTGCGGGTGACACCGCGCTTGCCCTCCAGGGACTCGATGAGGGCCGATTCCTCGCCGCAGATATAGGCGCCCGCCCCCAGGTGAACCGCGACGTCGAAGTCGAACCGGGGTATACCAAGGATGGACTCCCCGAGCAGCCCCTCGGCGCGGCGGCGAGCCAGAACCGATTCCAGGTGCGCCACCAGGTAGGCGTACTCGCCGCGGAGATAGATGAAGCCCTTGTGGGCGCCGATGACCCCGGCGCAGATGGTCATCCCCTCGATGACCAGGTCCGCAAAGCTCGTCAGCAGCACCCGGTCCTTGAAGGTCCCGGGCTCTCCCTCGTCCGCGTTACAGACGACATAGCGCTCGGCCCCCGGTGCCTCTCGGGCGAACTTCCATTTCAGGGCCGTGGTGAAGCCCGCGCCACCGCGCCCGCGCAGGCCGGAGCGCTCGATCTCGGCAAGGGCAGCGTCGGCCCCCTTGTCGATCAGCTTGCGCAGCCCAGCCCCGTCCGTTACCGGGTTGCTGAGCAGCAGCCCGCGGCGACGCAGGTTATCCTCTACGCGGAAAAAGTCCCCGGGCCAATGCTCCAAAGGCGTGCCCTGCTCCACGAGGTCGGCAATTCGGTCCACCCGCCGGGGATTGAGCGCGGTCACCGCCCGACCGTTGACCAGAAGCGCCGGGCCCTGATCGCACATGCCGGTGCACGAGGTCAGGCCCAGTGTCACGCGCCCGTCCGACCGGGTCTCGCCCAGGCGGACGCCCAGCCGCTCGGCGAGCAGGTTTACCAGGCGCTGGTTGCCGAGCATCCGGTCGGTGATGTTGTCCGAGAACAGGATGTCGAAATCCCCCTGGGGACGGTCGTGCAGGAAGGCGTAAAAGGCGATGGCCGCCCGCACCTGGGTGCGGGTCACGTCCAGGTCCGCGGACAGGCGCTCCACTGCGGCGGGCGGGACCCAACCGAAGCGACGCTGCACCGCAATCAGGTGTTGGAGGAGCTGCTCCGGCTCTCGCCCGAGGGCATCCAGAGATTCGGCGACGAAGCCCTCTACGTCCTGGGTCGGCGACCCGATCATGGTGACCTCCAGCGCTACGGCTATGCTGCTCTGCAGCACAAATGGTAACGGAGCAGCCAGGGCGGGGCCCCGCCAGGGTTTTCGAGTCAATTGACCGGGGCAGGCGCGGGGTCCAGCGAAAGGCCCATCCGACCCCTTGACAATCGGAAAGACCGGGTCTACTTTACATAACACAAGCGCTCATCTGAGGCTTGTAGGGCATGCGGTTCGCAAGAACGCAATAATCCATATTGCTCAAACTGAGGATATGACCATGACGACTATCGACTTTTCGCCTCTGTTCCGGTCCATGATCGGGTTCGATCGGCTCTCCAACGCATTGGAGACGGCCTATCGGACCGAGCCTGGCGGCTACCCCCCCTACAACGTCGAAGCGACCGGGGATAACGACTACCGCATCACCATGGCGGTGGCCGGTTTCACGGAGACGGATCTGAGCCTGGAGGCCAAGGAGAACATCCTGACCGTCACCGGGACACGCGGGGAGGAGCCCGAGAGGCCCGAAACCCGGTACCTGTACCGCGGCATCGCCAACCGCAGCTTCGAGCGCAAATTCCAGCTCGCGGACTATGTGCGGGTGGTGGACGCGCGGTTGGAGAACGGGCTGCTGCACGTGGAGTTGCGGCGCGAGATCCCGGAGGCCATGAAGCCCCGCAAGATCGACATTCGCGGCGCCGAAACCAGCCGGTTGATCGAAGGCACGGAGACCCGCGCCGCCGCCTGATCGGAGCGGTCGACGGGTAGAACGGGGGCCGGGCGCAAGTCCGGCCTCTTTGCGTCTGGACATCCGTAAACTCATCCTTCCGAATCTCTCCGATCCAGTGTGGCCCCGTTGTCCGAGGTCCGTCCGGACACCACATGACAGGCATGGACAATGTCGAGCCCAAACCCATGCCCAGCCCAGCCACCGCCGCTATGCGACCCCTTTCCGCAGTCCTGGCCCTGGCGCTGCTCTGCGCCGCGCCCTCCGACGGCGCGCCACTGCCCGCCGCGATGGACGGCCAACCCATCCCCTCCCTGGCGCCCATGCTGGAGAGGACCATGCCCGCGGTGGTGAACATCTCCACCGTCACCCGCATCGAGGCGACGGAGCACCCCCTGCTGCGGGACCCCTTCTTCCGCCAGTTCTTCGACATCCCCCAGCACCGTCAGCGGGAGGAGTCTAGTCTGGGCTCCGGGGTGATCGTGGACGCGGCTCGGGGTCTGGCACTCACCAATCACCATGTGGTCGCGAAGGCGGACGAGATCCGGGTGACCCTCCACGACGGCCGCACACTCAAGGCCGACCTGGTGGGCGCGGACCCCGAGACCGACGTGGCGGTGCTGCGTCTGCCCGCCCAGGGCTTGACCGCCCTGCCCATCGGGGACTCCGACCAGCTCCGGGTGGGTGACTTCGTGGTCGCCATCGGCACACCCTTCGGGCTCCGCCAGACCGTCACCTCCGGCATCGTGAGCGGTCTCGGGAGGTCCGGGCTTGGGATCGAGGGCTACGAGAACTTCATCCAGACCGACGCCTCTATCAATCCCGGCAACTCGGGTGGGCCGCTTGTGAACCTGCGCGGGGAGCTGGTGGGCATCAACACCGCCATCCTGGCCCCGGGCGGCGGCAACATCGGCATCGGGTTCGCCATCCCCATCGCCATGGCCCGATCCATCATGGACCAGATCGTCGACCACGGATCGGTGAGCCGGGGACTCTTCGGCGTGTCCGTCCAGGACCTGACCCCGGACCTGGCCCGGGCCATGGGGATCGACTCCCGCCAAGGGGCGGTGGTCACCGCCGTGGAGCCAGGCTCAGCTGCGGCCGAGGCCGGGGTCCAAGAGGGCGACGCCATCCTCGAGATCGATGGGCACCCGGTCGCCGGAGCGGCAGACATCCGCACCCGCTTCGGCCTGCTGCGGGTGGGCGCCAAGGTCGAGTTCGAGGTGATGCGGGGCGGACGTCCCGTCACCCTGGTGGGCCGCATCGCCGATCCTTACCGGAACTTTGTCCGTGGCGAGCGGATCGCCCCGGCCCTGTCAGGCGCCCTGCTCGGCGACGGCGACAACGCCACACCCGCGGTGCGCGTGGGCCGAGTCAAGGACGATAGCCCGGCCTGGGAATCCGGGCTGCGGGAGGGAGACCTGATCCTGGGGGTCAATCGGTCGCGAATCGGCACCCTGCGGGAGATCTCTGCTGCCGTGCGTCAGGATGGGGGCCTCTACAGCCTGCGGGTCCAGCGGGGGGGTCAGCTCATCCTACTCTCGCGGCAATAGACGCGGAGGCCGACTGGCTACACTGGGGTCCCTGACCCCAGATCCTCCGAGCCGGCGCCCCCAATGGCGAGAGGAGACGCCCGCTCGTTCCGCCGGACCTCCACTGCCGCCGTTCCGGAATCCCCGATCCCACCCCCGTCCGGCGAGGGCCCAGGCGCGACCAAGGACTCGGCCAGATAATCCACAAAGACGCGCACCTTGGCCGGAACGAAGCGCCGTGAAGGCCACAAGGCCCATAGGGTCAGGACGGGCCCGGGATAGCCGGCGAGAATGGATTTGAGGCGCCCCGCGGCCAGATCTTCCGCGGCGATGAACTCGGGCAGCGCGCAGATCCCCATGCCGCCCACCGCCGCCTTGCGCAGAACGTCGCCGTTGTTGGCGCATAGGGGTCCGGTCACGACCACGACCTCGGAGCCAGAGTCTCCGAAGGCCCATTCTTCTTTGAGCGCGATGTTGCTGTAGTGCAGGCAGTCGTGGGCCGCCAGGTCGAACGGGACGGCGGGCTCGCCGCGCCGCGCGAGATACTCGGGGGCGGCGCAGATCATGCGGCGAAAGTCGCAGATGCGCCGGGCGACCAGGGTGGAGTCCGCGAGCGGGCCGATCCTCAGGGCCAGATCCGCCCCACTGCCAAGCAGGTCCACGACCCGGTCGTCCAGATCCAGCGAGACCCGCAGCCCCGGATAGCTGGCGGCGAACGCCGGCAGCAGCGGCGCCAGGGCGCGTACCCCGAAGGACAGGGGGGCGACGACCCGCAGGTTGCCGCGTGGGGAGTCGCTCAGGTGGGTGACCCGATCCTCCGCGTCGGCCAGGGCGCGCAGGATGTTGCCCGCATCCTCGAAATAGAGCTCCCCGGCCTCGGTCAGGCTGAGCTTGCGGGTCGTGCGGTTGAGCAAGCGCAACCCCAGGCGCTGCTCCAGGGCGGCGATGCGCCGGCTCACGGCCCCTGTCGTGGTCTCCAGACGCTCCGCCGCCCGGCTCAGGCTACCGGTCTCCACCACGGTGACGAAGGTCTGAATGGTCGCGAAATCCGGGCTGTGCATGACGCGCCAGAAAAATTGCCGTGTCGGGACGATTCTCCCGGAAGGGCTGCAGGATTATCCTTCGGGCCGGCCCGCCGCCGCCAGCGATCGCCGATGGTTGCCCGGCCGGCCGATCGCCACTCACCCACGGCCAGGAGCCCATTGACATGAACCAGCCCATCGACGCCAAGGCGCTCGACCAAGTCTTCCGTACCGCCCGCACCCACCCCCAATGGCTGGACAGGCCGGTGACCGACGAGGAGCTCCACGCGGTCTACGAGCTGGCCAGTCTTGCGCCCACGAGCATGAACTGCCTGCCCGCCCGCTTCGTGTTCCTGCGCACACCAGAGGCCAAAGAGCGTCTGGTACCGGCCCTGATACAGCAAAACGTGGAAAAGGCGAGACATGCCCCGGTGACCGCCATCGTCGCCCACGACACGCGCTTCTACGAGCTGCTTCCGGAGCTTTGGCCCCAGATGCCAGAGGCACAGGCGCGCTTCGCCGAGAACCCCGATATGGCGGAGGCCACCGCCCTGCGCAACGGCACCCTCCAGGGGGCCTGGCTGATCCTGGCGGCACGTGCCCTCGGCCTCGACACGGGACCCATGTCCGGTTTCGACAACGCAATGGTCGATCAAGAGTTTTTCCCGGACGGGCGATACCGCTCCAACTTCCTGGTCAACCTGGGCCATGGGGACGCGAGCGCCTTGAGCCCGCGCGGTCCGCGGTTGTCCTTCGAGCGAGCGGCGACGCTCTTGTGACCAAAAAAAACCGGCCGCAGGGCCGGTTTCTCCGAGATCGATTCCAATCGGGGCTGCGCAGCAGCCCCTAGCGTTGGCCGCTAGGGCAACGCTAGGCCATGGCCTTGATATGCGCGTTCAGACGGCTCTTATGGCGCGCCGCTTTGTTGGCGTGGATCATCCCTTTATGTGCGGCGCCGTCGATCTGGGGCACGGCGTCTTTGTAGGCCTGGACCGCCGCCTCCTTGTCCCCCGTCTCGATGGCCTTGACGACCTTCTTTACGAAGGTACGCAGCGTGCTGCGCTGGGACGCGTTCTGCTGGCGACGCTTCTCCGACTGGCGGGCGCGCTTGCGGGCTTGTGCTGAGTTGGCCAAACGGGATCTCCTGGAATCCGGTGCGCGGGGCGTGTCGAATCGCGCCCGCCCCGCTGTACGCGGGCTCAAGTTAAGACCGCGTATTCTTCACAGCCAGCCCCCGGCTGTCAACGTCTTTGACACAGCAACGCTTTGGGACGTTCGCCACGCCTCCTCGGGACAACCGGCCCCCGACCCTGGGCCGATGCGCCCCGGAGTTATACTCCGCGCCTTTTGCGGAGCGTCGACCCCGTGGCCTCTCTTGCCGCCTCCATCGCCCGGGTGGGCAGCAACAGCTTGCTGTCGCGGATCCTAGGTTTCGTTCGCGACCTCGTGGTTGCCCGGGTCTTCGGCGCAGACGCGGGCACCGACGCCTTCTTCGTCGCCTTTAAGATACCTAACCTGATGCGCCGCCTGTTCGCCGAGGGGGCCTTTTCGCTCGCCCTGGTCCCTGTGCTCAACGACTACAAGGACCGGCGCGGCCTCCCGGCGCTTAAGGGGTTCGTGGACGACATGGCGGGCACCCTGGGGGCGGCCCTGCTGCTCCTGACCTTCGTCGGGGTACTGGCGGCACCGCTCCTGGTCCTGCTCTTCGCACCCGGATTCGTCCTGGGCCCGGAGTCGGTGCCCGGTCAGCGGGAGCTGGCGGTGGATCTGGTGCGGCTCACCTTCCCCTATGTCCTGTTCGTGACCCTCACCGCCTTCGCCGGGGCCATCCTCAACACCCATGAGCGTTTCGGCGTTCCCGCCTTCACCCCGGTGCTGCTCAACCTCACGCTGATCGCCTGCGCGCTCTATCTGGCACCGTCGATGGACCGACCCATCGTCGGGCTCGCCCTGGGGGTGCTGATCGCCGGGATCGTGCAGCTCGCCTTCCAGGTCCCCTTCCTGCGGCGGCTGGGACTCCTACCGCGCCCGCGCTTCCGGCCGCGAGACCCGGGGGTGCGTCGTACCCTGAGGCTCATGGGGCCGGCCATCCTCGGGTCCTCCGCGGGCCAGATCAACCTGCTGCTGGATACGGTGCTGGCGTCCTTCCTGGCGAGCGGGAGCATCTCCTGGCTCTACTATTCGGATCGTCTGATGGAGCTGCCCATCGGCGTGCTGGGGGTGGCACTGGGGACCGTGATCCTGCCGCGGCTCTCGCAGCGCCACGCGGCGGGGGACCCGGCCGCCTTCTCCCACACACTCGACTGGGCGCTACGCTGGCTACTCCTGATCGGGGTACCGGCGGCGGTCGGCCTGGCGGCGCTGGCCGGCCCCATCGCGGTCACCCTCTTCTACTCGGGCCACGCGGGCGGTACCTCCGACGCCGGGATTGGCGGGGCCTTCAGCGCCCAGGACGCCCGCATGACGGCCTTGAGCATCTTGGCCTATGCCCCCGGCCTCCTGGGTTTCATCGGCGTCAAGATCCTGGCACCGGGCTTCTATGCCCGCCAGCGGATGCGCGCCCCGGTGCGGATCGCTATCGTCGCCCTGCTCGCCAACCTTGGGCTCAGCCTGGCGCTGATGCTCCCGCTCGGTCACGCCGGGCTCGCGCTGGCCACCAGCCTGGCAGCCTTCCTCAATGCGGGGCTTCTGCTCCGCGAGCTGAGGCGAGAAGGGACGTTCCGCCCGTCCGCGGGCTGGGGCGCCCTGCTTGCCCAAGGGCTGGGCGCAAGCCTTGTCCTTGGACTCCTGCTCATCCTTGGGACCGGAACGGTCGACGACTGGCTGGCCTATAGCGGCGGCGAGCGGACCCTGAGGCTTCTGCTGTGGGTGCTTCTCGGGGGTGCGGTCTATGCGGGCGCCTTGTGGACTGCCGGTATCCGCCCCCGGCATCTGCTCGCACCCTGAGCCCGCGCCCCTTATCCGGTGGCGACATCCAGGAATCCGCAGGCGACCGCCAACGAACTGCCCAGGAATTGATCTGGATCGGGTTTCATGCCGGCGAACCTCTTCCATGATTGCTAGCCTATGCTTCTGAATCCGAAGCTCATCTTATTAAGAAAACAAGAAAATACTGATTCAATGGAGCTCGCGCCAGCGGACAGGCATCCCCCCGGTGTCAGCCACCGAGCCAAAGAAGAACGTGCCACCCACGAGAGGAGGAGCGAACGATGTTCACTATGCAGATTGCCGGCCGCGACCTGAGTCTGAACAAGAAGGGCCACTTGGCGCGCTTCGACGATTGGGATCGGGACGTGGCCCTCTCCCTGGCCAGAGAAGATGGACTCACCCTTACGGCCTGCCACTGGAAGGTGATCGAATTCCTGCGCGACTATTACGCGACCCATGAGATCCCGCCCTCCCCGCGGGTGGTGGTGAAGTCCATCGGTCACGAGCTCTCGGAACACGTCCCCTGCACCCGCAAGCACTTCGAGGCCATGTTCCCGAACGGCGGCTGCAAGCAGGCGTGCCGAATCGCCGGGCTGCCGGATTACTACTGTCACGGCTGCTGACACCCCCGGCTGACCGACCCGAAGCGCCACAGGCCCCGACTGGGGGCCCATGGCGCGGAATCGTCGCGGAGCCACGGACCGGCGCCAGCCCGTCGAAGCGACTCTCCATAGCGGCGAGCCTCGGACGTCCCTCCGCGCCTGCGCAACCCACACAAGATCGACGCACCCCTGGCACCGAGCAGCTACGCTTGGATTAGCACCAGACGCGGAGATCTGCCATGACCACGCCGCGAACGCGCCCTTGGCTCCTGGCGCTCGCCCTCGCACTGCTGGCCATCCAGGCAAGTGCCGCCGCTGGCCGCGAGGCCCTGCTCGTAACCCTGGACGGGGCCATCGGGCCGGCAAGCGCGGCCTTTGTCGAAGAGGGACTGGAGGCCGCGGAGCGTCAAGGCGCGCGGGTGCTGATCCTGCGCATGGATACCCCTGGCGGACTCGATACCTCGATGCGCGCCATCGTCAAGGCCATCACCGCCTCCCAGATCCCGGTGATCGGCTATGTGGCCCCCAGCGGCGCGCGGGCGGCAAGCGCGGGGACCTATATCCTCTATGCCTGCCACCTGGCGGCAATGGCCCCCGGGACCAACCTGGGTGCCGCGACGCCGGTCCGGATCGGCGGCCTGGGCGGGGG
>JBGSOR010000276.1:0-4850 GCA_041738985.1 Chromatiaceae bacterium
GGGCCTGGCAGCGGGCTTAAGCCGCCAGGCGCTCGGGACGGCGCGTGTTGCCCTGGAAGTCACCGCACCAGTCCCGGTGCGGCGGGGTACGCCGGCATTTGGTCAGGATGTCGTAGAAGATCTCGCCGTTGCTCCAGCGGCATGTGTCCTCGCGGTAGGCCGCCTCGTTGGCGTAATTGGCCAGGTGGGCCAGGCCGAAGTGGTGGTGCTGGCCGATCTTGCATGCGCCGGAAGCGCGAAATATACGACTCGGCCTGGTTTTGGGTCGTCCCGTCCGCCGCCCGATATTCCCGGCTATGATTGACCCGGCGCATCGGATAGCACCCGTGCAGCAGATCGTAGGCGTCCGACTCGTCGGCCGAGATTTCGCTCCCCGGGGCGATGAAGCGCGCGGCCAGGGCGCCGACATCGGCCTGGTTCTCGCTGGGCACGACGAAGGTCAGGGTGCGCTTGCCCCCGATGCGCTCGGCGAGCGCGTCCTTCGCAAAGGTCTCGCGCATGACCAGGATGCAGCGCCGGTCGGGGTTGCGGTACTCGGCCAGGCGCCGGTCGACCCGGTCCGCGGCACGGTTGGCCGGTTTGACCGACCCGTTGGTGTAGCACCCGTCGATCTGCACCTTCCCGGAAAGCGGCGTCTCGTCGCGCTGCGCCATCAGGCTCTCGCGCTAATGTCGAGCTCGGCATTAGCGCGATAATCCGGAGTGCCGAATAATGCCGAGTCGCCTTTCCGCGACTCGGTAACGGCATATATCGTCAGTAAATTACTCGTAGATCGGAGTTGTCGACTCGGCATTATTCCGGTTGTTTCCAAGTGGCTGGTCATCCGTCCAGACATTTCGGAGACGATCATGAGCGAGCGCTTCTGTCCGAACCCGGCGGTTTTGGAAAAAATCCGCACCGGCCCACTTGGAGCCCACATCGACGCGGTCGTTGGGGAGTTGTCCGATCGCGGGTACGCCAAATCCACGTCGAGCTACGCCCTGCGGTTGATCGCCGCGCTGGGAACATGGCTGGAGCAGTCCGCATCGACGGGCGCCGACCTCGACGAGGGAACGGTCGATGCCTTCCTGACCTGTCGGTATCGTGGCCGCCGTCCCCATCGCGGCGACCGCGCGATACTCGCCTTTTTCCTGGCGCTTCTGCGTCGAACCGGCGTCCTCGCCGGTGCCGAAGCGCCGCCCGTCGCCGATCCCATCGCGCCCCTCCGGGAGGCATTTCGCCAGCATCTGATCGGTCAGCGCGATCTGGCTCCAACCACTTTGCGCCGCCATGTGGACATGGCGGCGCGCTTTCTCGACTGGCGGTTCGGCGCGCAATTGCCGCCGTCGTTGAGCGTCTTGTGCGCCGACGATGTCAACCGGTTCATGCTGGAGCAGGCGCGCCGCTATTGTGCCGGGCACACCCACCTGATCGCCTCCGCGTTACGCAGTTTCCTGCGATTCCTGCTCCAGCAAGGCGCGATCGCCGTCGACCTGGCCCGATCGGTACCGAGCCCGACGCGTCGGCAATTGACGGGGCTGCCGCGCTTCATGCCCGCCGAGGACGTCGAGCGCTTGCTGAGCTCCGTCGATCGGACGCATCCCCAAGGGTTGCGCGACATCGCCGTTCTGCTGCTTCTGGCGCGGCTGGGTCTGCGCGCCGCAGAGGTCGCCGGCCTGTGTCTGGAGGACCTCGATTGGGAGGCCGGGGAGTTGGCGATCCGCGGCAAAGGGGGCCGCATCGACCGATTGCCGCTGCCGTGGGAGGTCGGCGAGGCACTCGGTCGCTACCTGCGCGAGGGGCGACCGACCTGTTCCGCGCGACGGGTGTTTATCTGCCTGCAAGCGCCGCGGCGCGGCTTTCGCAACGGCAATGCGGTCGGCGCGATCGTCTGCCGCGCCTTGGCGCGCGCCGATCTGCATCCCCCCCATCCGGGCGCCCATCTGTTACGCCATTCCCTGGCCACCCGGCTGCTGCGCGAGGGCGCCTCCCTCGTCGAAATCGGCGAGTTGCTCCGCCATCGCCACCTCGACACCACGCGGATCTACGCCAAAGTCGACGAGCAAGCCTTACGCAGACTAGCTCCGCCGTGGCCGGGAGATGGGCAATGAACACCCTGTCTCAGGCCCTCGACGCGTATCTGGCATTGCGCCAATCCCTGGGCTTTCAGGTGCAGGAACCCCGGCGACTGTTACGGCGCTTCATCGACTTCCTCGAACGGGAAGGGGCCGACCATATCGAAAGCGCACTTGCCCTGCGGTGGGCCACTGCGTCGCCCACGGCCCAAGCCGCCGAAGGGTCCAAACGCCTCACGCTGGTACGGGGCTTCGCCCGCTTTCGCGCGGCGACGGATCCGCGCACCCAGATTCCGGCCACCGGGCTCTTGACGGCCCGTCCGCAGCGGGCGTCGCCTTACCTCTATCGCGACACCGAGGTCGCGCAGCTGCTGCAGGCCGCCGCGCAGTTACCGTCGCCGACGGGGCTGCGGGCCCGCACCTATGTGACCGCTTTCGGCCTGCTGGCCGTGACCGGCATGCGCGTCGGCGAGCTCGTCGCTCTCGACGATCAAGACGTGGACCCGACGCACGGCCACCTGACGATCCGGCAAGGCAAGTTCGGCAAAGCGCGTTGGTTGCCCTTGCACCCGAGCACCCAGGACGCCCTGCGCCAGTATGTGGCCGTGCGGGATCGCTGCTTCCCCATCGGCCAAAATCCCAGCTTTCTGGTCTCCGAACAGGGCACGCGACTGACCCACTGGAGCGTCCGCTACACCTTTGTGATGCTGTCGCGCCAGATCGGCCTGCGGGGACCGGCCGACAGCCACGGTCCCCGACTCCACGACTTTCGCCATCGCTTCGCCGTCGAGGTGCTGCTGCGCTGGTATCGCGAGGGCATCGATGTCGAGCGGCATCTGCCGGAGCTCGCGACCTATCTGGGGCATGTGAAGGTGGCCGACACCTATTGGTATCTCTCCGCCACCCCGGAGCTACTCGCCTTGGCGCTGGAACGTCTTGAGCGCGATCCGCCCGCGCAGGTGCGGTCATGAGCGCCAACCTCACCTTTCCGGCACTGCTGGAAGCCTTCTTCACCGAGCGGCTGGTCCGGCAAAAGCATGTCAGCGCCCACACCGTCGCCAGCTACCGGGACACTTTCTGCCTGCTCCTGCGCTACGCCCAAGATCGTCTGCACAAAGCGCCCTCGCAACTCGCTCTGGCGGATCTGGATGCCCCGCTGATCGGCGCCTTTCTGGACCACCTGCAGGCGCACCGCGGCACCAGCGCCCGCAGCCGCAATGTCCGCCTCGCCGCGATTCACTCGTTTTTCCGCTACGCCGCGCTCTACGCACCCGAGCACAGCGGCCTGATCGAGCGTGTGATGGCCATCCCGTCGCAGCGTTACGAGCGCAATCCCATCGCCTATCTGACGCCCGGCGAAAGCGCGGCGCTGCTCGCCGCCCCGGATGTTTCCACTTGGCTGGGACGACGCGATCGAACCCTGCTGTTAGTGGCGCTGCAAACGGGGTTGCGGGTCAGCGAGCTGATCGGGCTGCGCTGGCAGGATATTGCGCTGGATGTCGGCGCACACGTCTGCTGTCAGGGGAAAGGACGCAAGAACCGCTGCACGCCGCTGCGCAAAGATACCGTCGTCGCGCTTCAGGCCTGGCAGCGCGAGAATGCGCCAGTGCCCTCAGCCCCGGTGTTCCCCACCGCCCAGGGCGCGTCGCTGAGCCCCGACGGGGTCAACTATCTGCTGCAAAAACACCTGGCGTGCGCCCATCGGCAGTGTCCGTCCTTGGCCGAGAAACACGTCACACCCCATGTGTTACGCCACTCCGCAGCGATGGCGCTGCTGCATAGCGGGGTCGACTGCGCGGTGATCGCCATGTGGCTGGGTCACGAGTCGATGGAGACGACTCAGATCTATCTCCACGCCAGCCTGGAGCTCAAACGGCAGGCGCTCGACAAAACCACCCCGACGAGCGGCGCTCCCGGCCGGTATCGCCCGGACGACGCCTTGCTCGGCTTTCTGAAGAGCCTCTGATAATGCCGCGTCGAGTCGCCCTCCAGGTCGGACGCTTCGCCGCTGCCGGGGGACGGCTCGGCATTATTCGGCACTCCGGATTATCGCGCAGCTTGTGCATCAAGACGAACGCGGTCTTGTACTGCACGTCCAGGTCCCGGCTCATCTGCAACGCGGACAACCCTTTGACCGCATTGGTGTAGATCGCGGCCGCCCCGAGGTAGACCTGCAACGGCAGCTTATGGTGGGCGAAGATCGTCCCGGAGGTGACCGAGAAGGTGTGCCCGCAGGCGCGGCAACGCCACTGCCGGCGACTCGCCAGGAACCAGTGCGGTTCGACGACCCCGCAGGACGGGCAGACGGGATCGGCGTCACGGCCCCAACGGATCTCGCGGAACAGCGCGAACGCCTGGTCGTCGTTCATGGCGAACGCTTCCCGCATCGACAAGGTGCGGGCGGCCGCCGACAGGAGGAAGTGGGGCTGGTGCATGGCGGGCTCCGGCAAGGTGGCGACCGTGCCAGTGTGCACCGGGGGGTGGCTCAAAACGTGAGCCCGCCCCTAACTGGTTGACGGAACAGCTATGTGCGGCTGCTACATAATGGCGTGACCCTGGCCCTTTATTCCACCTTCCCAGTCCACCCCTTTTCCTTTGGCTGTGTTCGCGTTAGGTGTTGGGGCGGACTATACTCTTGATAAGAAAAGAAAAGCACGGAGGGCCTGCCATGCGCGCCGAGGATTTCCGTCGCTGGCTCGCGAGAGCATCCGACCTGACGCTCGCCCAGCGCCAACAGGCGGTTGGGTTGCTCGCCCAGGAGCAGCCGCTGGCCGCGCTGGTGGCGGCGATTGCGGA
>JBGSOR010000334.1:0-3346 GCA_041738985.1 Chromatiaceae bacterium
CGGGCCCGGGCGTCGCCGCCAGGGCATCGGCCTGCGCGGGGCCGAGCATCCGCCGGGCGATCCCGTCCAGACTCCAGCGCGGGCGGATCCATTCGCAATCCACCCCCAGGGCCAGCTCCCGGGAGACGCCCACCAGTGCCAGATCTCCGGTCGTCGTCAGATTGAACTCCAACCAGGCGCACTCGCCCGAGAGCCCCGGCTTGCCGACAGGACCGTAGCGATAATGGATGGAGCCGGGCCGAACCCCCAGGTAGAGCGCCAGGATGCGCCGCAGGCCGGCCTGGGAGCGCACATAACGGTCGCGAGCGGGGGCATGCGTCATACGCTCCGCCCGCTCCCGCTGGCGCCCACCGAGCAGATCCAGGCAGGTGCCAACCGGTGCCCCGCCCTCGCCGGTCGGAATCCGCCAGAGGTGCAGATCTCCGTGGGCGAGCGCGGGCGGCGAGTCCACCCCCTGCCACCGGACAGGCGTAGTCAAGACTGCGCCCCGGGCCGAGGGGACCGCGGGACCAGGGGTGATGCATCGCCACGTTGAGCCAGCAGCGGCGGCCGGGCCGCGCGGACGAGCGGCGTCGAGAATCGCATGGGACACCTCAAGGCTTCGACATCGGCCTTGCGGCCGGGATCGCTCGCCCGAGATGGTAGCGCCCTTATCGACTTTGCGCCGACGGCTGAACGCCGGAGATCGACGGCGACCCAAGGGGAACCGACGTCAGCCTGCCATTTCCCCACGGGTGCTCCTATAATCGCCCTCCCGAGCCGAACCGGGAGCCCCGGAAGTCCATGCCCGTCGAGGCCCAAAAGCCGCCCCGATCCGACGCAGGCCTCGATTCCCGAGTCGAGTCGATTTGCCAGCAGGGCTGCCGCCAGGTCCGTCAGTCCATCGCAACGCTCGAGCAAGGCGGCGATCTCCCCGAGACCGGGGGCCTTACGCCGGTCGAGCGCGCCCGGCTGCTGGCCGAGCTGAAGTCGATCATGGCCGTCTACGGCAACGCCTGCCGCATCGACTGAAATCCGCCCTGATCGCGAACCCCCAGCCGACGCCGACGGCTGACTGCGCGACACCCGACCCTTGCTACTCGCTACTCGCTACTCGCTACTCGCTACTCGCTACTCGCTACTCGCTACTCGCTACTCACCAGTCTAATGATCAGCATCACCCAGACCATCAGCCAGGAGCTCAAGGCCCGCCCCCCTCAGGTGGAGGCCGCCATTCGCCTGCTGGACGAGGGGGCCACCGTCCCCTTCATCGCCCGTTATCGCAAGGAGGCCACCGACGGCCTGGATGACACCCAGCTCCGCCACCTGGAGGAGCGTCTGATCTATCTGCGCGAGCTCGGCGAGCGCCGGACGACGGTGCTTGCGAGCATCGAGGAGCAGGGCAAGCTCACCGATGCCCTGCGCGCGGAGATCGAGGAGGCGGATACCAAACAGCGTCTCGAAGACCTATACCTGCCCTACAAGCCCAAGCGCCGCACGAAGGCCCAGATCGCCCGCGAGGCGGGACTGGAGCCCCTGGCCGACGCCCTGCTCGGGAACCCGACGCGCGATCCGCTCGCCGATGCCGCCGGCTTCGTGGACGCCGCCAAGGGGGTCGCCGACACCGCCGCGGCCCTGGAGGGTGCCCGCCAGATCCTGATGGAGCGCTTCGCCGAGGACCCCGAGCTCGCCGGGCGCCTGCGCGACCGGCTCTGGGAGGACGGCATCCTGGTCTCCCGGGTGGTCGAGGGGAGGGAGCAGGAGGGCAACAAATTCTCGGACTATTTCGACTACCGGGAGCCCATCGCCAAGGTCCCCTCGCACCGCGCCCTCGCCCTTTTCCGGGGCCGCAACGTCGGGGTCCTCAACCTGGACCTGCTGCCCGGGGACGGCGAAGACCCGGACGCCATCTACCGCGCCACGGTGGCCGCGCGGTTCGGCGTCCAGGACCTGGGCCGGGCGGCCGACCCCTGGCTGCTCGAGACCGTGCGCAAGACCTGGCGCGTCAAGCTCTTCACCCGGCTGGACCTGGACCTCAAGGGGCGGCTCACGGAGTCGGCCGAGGAGGAGGCGATCCGGGTCTTCGGACTCAACCTCAAGGCCCTGGTGCTGGCGGCCCCCGCCGGGCGCCTGCCCACACTGGGTCTGGACCCGGGGCTGCGCACCGGGGTCAAGGTGGCGATCGTCGACTCCACCGGCCGGGTCGCCGCCACCGACACCATCTTCCCCCACCAGCCCAAGAACCAGTGGGACGCCTCCATCGCCCGGCTCGCTGTCCTGTGCGAGGCGCACCAGGTCCGGCTCATCAGCATCGGTAACGGCACCGCGTCGCGGGAGACCGACAAGCTGGCCCGGGAGCTGATCAAGCGACACCCGGCACTTGGGCTGCGCTCGCTGGTGGTGAGCGAGGCCGGCGCCTCCGTCTATTCCGCCTCCGAGCTGGCCTCCAAAGAGCTGCCGGGCATGGACGTCTCGCTCCGCGGCGCGGTGTCCATCGCCCGCCGGCTCCAGGACCCGCTCGCCGAGCTGGTCAAGATCGAGCCCAAGGCGATCGGCGTGGGCCAATACCAGCACGACGTCAACCAGACCCGGCTCGCCCGCACCCTGGAGGCAGTGGTCGAGGACTGCGTGAACGCGGTGGGTGTGGACCTCAACACCGCCTCGGTACCCTTGCTGGCCCAGGTTTCCGGGCTCAACAAGGGGCTCGCCGAGCACATCGTCGCCTTCCGGGAGGCCAACGGGGCCTACGCCAACCGCAAGAAGCTCATGGCGGTCCCGCGCTTCGGCGAGAAGGCGTTTCAGCTCAGCGCCGGGTTCCTGCGGGTACCGGACGGGGACGAGCCCCTGGACACCTCGGCCGTCCATCCCGAGGCCTACCCGGTGGTCCGCCGCATCTGCGAGCGGGCAGGCAAGGGCATCCGCGACCTGATCGGAGACCTGCCTACCCTGCGCCGGCTGGACCCCAAGGAATTCACCGACGAGCGGTTCGGACTGCCCACGGTCCAGGACATCCTGGCGGAGCTGCAGAAGCCCGGCCGCGACCCCCGCCCCGAATTCAAGACCGCCGAGTTCAAGGAGGGCGTGGAGACCCTGAAGGACCTGGAGCCCGGGATGATCCTGGAAGGTACCGTCACCAACGTCACCAACTTCGGCGCATTCGTCGATATCGGAGTCCACCAGGACGGGCTGGTGCACATCTCAATGCTCGCCGACCGCTTCGTCAAAGACCCGCACGAGGTGGTCAAGTCCGGCGACCTGGTCAAGGTCAGGGTTCTGGAGATCGACCTCCCGCGCAAGCGTGTGGCGCTCAGCATGCGGCTTGGCGAGCCCGCGGAGCGGCGGCCGGCGGGCGAGTCTGGGCGCGAGC
>JBGSOR010000358.1:0-3704 GCA_041738985.1 Chromatiaceae bacterium
GCTCGCGCAGCCGCTCCAGCCGCGCCCGCATGGCGTCGGCGCCCCCGTTGTTGAAGCCCATCCGGTTCACGATGGCCCCGTCCGCGGGCAGCCGGAAGAGCCGCGGCCGAGGATTTCCGGGCTGGGCCAGGGCCGTGACCGTGCCCACCTCGACGAACCCGAAGCCCATCCCTTGCCAGGCCGGCACCGCCTCCCCCTCCTTGTCCAGACCCGCGGCCAGTCCTATCGGATTCGGAAACGCCAGCCCCATGACCTGCCGCCCGAGCCCCGGCCGGCGTGCGACGTCTCCCGCCCCCAGCTGCCCGTCGAAGACCGCCGACCAACGGGCCAGAAGCCCCAGCACCAGCCGATGGCTCCGCTCCGCATCGAGCCTGAAGGCCATGGCGCGTATCAGCCCCCAGAGGCCGGAAACATCGTCACCGTGCATCGTCGATCCTGAACCTCCGGAAAAGACATCTTGAAGAATCGCCCCGAGGGCGATTCTTCAAGTCTCGAGCATCTGATGCAGGCCATGCCCAGGCCGCACCATCGGCAGCACGTTCTCGGTCTTGTCCACCCAGCAGTCCACCAAGACCGGGTGGGGGTCGGCCAGTGCCGCGGCGATACCGGGCCCGAGCTCCGCCTGGGTTTTGATACGCAAGGTCTTGAGCCGAGGATAGACGTACTTGAGCCCCGTCAGATTGGGTATCTGGCGCCGGCACTCCTGGTCCAGGTCCGTGCAGTCGGGCTCGCAGTCGGCGGTGCGCGAGAGACAGGTCTCATAGTGGTGTCCGCCGTCCATCATGTCCTCCCACTGGCGGACCATCCCCAAGAAATTGTTGTTCAGGACGAACATCTTGAGCGGGATGCGATGGGCGACGACGGTGCCCAGCTCCTGGATGTTCATCTGAAAGCTACCGTCCCCGTCGATCAGGACCACGGGCCGGCTCGGGTCGGCGAACCAGGCCCCGATGGCGGCGGGCAGCCCGAAGCCCATGGTTCCGAGCCCGCCGGAGCTGACCCACTGGCGCGGGCGGGAGAATCGGTAATACTGGGCGGCCCACATCTGGTGCTGGCCCACCCCGGTGACGACCGTGGCGTCGCCGCCGGTCTGCTCGGAGATGGCCTCCACGACGGCCTGGGGCTTGAGGGCCCCGGTGGTCAGGTAGGGCTTGGGCATCTGGCTGCGCCAGCCGCCGATCCGGGTCATCCAGTCCGGATGGCGGGCCTCCCTGCCACTCGCCAGCGCATAGTCCAGGAAGGCGTCCAGGCCGGCCACCAGGCTGAGATCGGTGGCCACGGTCTTGTCGATCTCCGAGGGATCTATGTCCACATGGGCGATGCGCTTCCCCTTGGCGAACCCGCTCACGGCCACCCGGTCGTCGAAGCGCCCGCCCAGGGTCAGGATCAGGTCCGCATCCCGCAGGGCATAGTTGGCCGGGACGGTGCCGTGCATGCCGGGCATCCCCAGGTTATGGGGCTGGTCGAAGGGGACGGCTCCGAGGGCGTTGAAGGTGGTCACCACCGGCACGTCGAAGCGCTCGATCAACCGACACAGTGCCGCCGAGGCCCCCGCGTGAATGATGCCGCCGCCCGCCTTGACCACAGGGCGCTCGGCCGCAGTCAGGGCATCCAGGATGGCATCCGCCCGGGCCGGGTCGAAGGGGACGGACTCCCGGTGACGGCGACGGCCCGGGTTGTGTCCGCCAACGGGGGCAAGCTGCACGTCCTTGCAGATGTCGACAACCACAGGCCCAGGCCGGCCGCCCAGCGCCAAGGCATATGCCTCCCGCAGGACCCACTCCAGGTCGCGGGCATCTTTGACCAGATAGTTGTGCTTGGAGATGGAGCGGGTCACGCCCACCGTGTCCACCTCCTGGAAGGCATCGGTGCCGATCACGCGGCTCGGGACTTGGCCGGTGATGAAGAGCGTGGGGATCGAGTCCTTATAGGCGTCCGCGATCGGGGTGGTCAGGTTCGTGGCACCGGGTCCGGAGGTGGCCAGTGCCACGCCCACCCGGCCGCTCACCCGGGCGTATCCCTCCGCTGCATGGCCAGCCCCGCCCTCCTGGCGGCACAGGACGAAGCGAGGACAGGGATCTTCCCGGCGCATCCGCTTGTTGAGCTCCACATGCAGGGGAATCACCGCCCCGCCGGTGTGGCCGAAGACCACTTCGACGCCCAGGTCGGCGAGCACGTCGAAGAAGAGTGCGGCGCCGTTTCGCTGAGGGACGGCGATATCGGATGGGAAGGGGGCGTTCATGGCGTGGGCTCGACAGACGGATAGCAACGGATTGCCCATGATATCCGCCTGGGCCGGCCCTGTGCCCAGACGCTTTCGATCCGCCTGACCGGGGTCAGCCGCCATCCGGCGCACGGACCGCTCACTCGAGGATGCGCCGCTTGCTATCGAGGAGGAAGGCGATGGCGCGTCTGAAGTCCGCGAGCGCGACCACCTGCCCCTCCGGCGGGCGCATGGAGGCATAGGAGGCGGCGAGCAGAACGGCGTTCTGGATGTCGCCCCCCGCGGCCCCCTCCGAGTACAGGGCCAGATCCTCGAAATCCACATCCGGGGCGAGCGGCAGCTGGGGCGGGACATGGCACTCCCAGATCCGCTGACGCTGCTCGGTGGCCGGCAGCCTGAACTCCACATGGGCGAGCATCCGGCGCAGAAAAGCGGTGTCGTAGCTCTTCACCAGATTGGACGCAAAGATCACGACCCCGTCGAAATTGTCCAGCTCGATCAGGGTGGTGCTGCGGGCCACATTAAGCCCGCTGTCGGCGGACTGGGAGATCGTTGTCAGGCGCTTGCCCAGGATGGAGTCGGCCTCGTCGAAGAAGAGCACGGCCCCGGTCTCCGCCGCCCTGCGGAAGGCGGCACGGATGTTCTTGGGGGTCTCGCCGACATACTTGGACTCCAGCTCCGCGTAGCTCACGATCAGGATCTTGCGGTCCAGGTAGTGGGCGATGGCGTCCGCCGCCAGGGTCTTGCCGGTGCCGGGGGGGCCGAAAAAATTCAGCGCGACCCGCCGGCCGGTGCGCGCCACCGAGGCCAGGTTCCAGGTGTCGTAGAGCAGGTCCTGGGAGACCAGCACATTGATCGCCTCGCGGATGCGCTCCAGGGTGTCCGGGTCCAGCACCAGCTGGTCCAGGGCGTGGCGGGGCTCGCGCGGGACGAAACTCTCGAATTCCTGCGCCGCGTCGGGCGGCTCGGGTTCGGCCTTTGGCGTCCCCTGCGTCGCTAACGTCTGGATCGCGACCGCGGCGATCCCCGTCGAGACCCCGGCGAGGTCCCCCTGGGCGGCCTTGGCAGGATTGAAGTCGACCCGGATCAGCGGCTTGCCGAGCCGTTCCGGGAAGGGGAATCGGTCCAGCAGGCGGATCAACCGGCGCAGGAAGGCGTTGGAGGCGCTGGCCTCCAGCTCCACGGAGGTGTCCGTGCCCCGCTCGTGGCACTCCGGGCAATAGAGGATGGGTGCCCCCTGCACCTCCACCAGGTAGTGGCCGAAGTTGGACTTCTTGCCGTGGTGGGAGAGGACCAGGGGACAACCGTGGATGGGGCAGGTGGGGGTCTTGCTGAGGAGCGACATGCGAAGGGACGCTTTGGACAGCCCCCTCGGCTAGCGCCCACGGGGCCTCGGCTGAGGACGCGACGGCCGCCGGCCTGGACCGGGGACCACGTCGCAACGGCTATCCGGCGGCTCGGGAGACGCCGGTCGGATCGC
>JBGSOR010000369.1:0-12082 GCA_041738985.1 Chromatiaceae bacterium
GCGGGGGCTGGCTGCGCCGCCCCCTGTGCATCTGCGCGGATGCCGAGCGCCTGCCGCTCGCGGACGGGGCCGCCGAGCTCATCGTCTCCAATACGACGCTCCAGTGGTGCAACGACCCCCAGTCCGCCTTCTCCGAATGCCTGCGCGTTTTGAGTCCCGGCGGACTCTTCATGTTCACCACCTTCGGCCCGGACACCCTGAAGGAGCTGCGGGCGGCCTGGTCCGCCGCGGACGGCCACACCCATGTCAGCCCCTTCCCGGACATGCACGACCTGGGTGACGCCCTGGTTCGGGCGCGCTTCGCCGACCCGGTCATGGACGCCGAACGGCTCACCGTGACCTACAGCCAGCTTGCGGATCTGATGGCGGACCTCAAGGGAATCGGCGCCCATAACGCGACCCAGGGGCGCCCCCGCGGACTCACAGGCCCCCGCCGGTTGGCCAGGGTGACCGCCGCCTACGAGACCCAGCGCCGGGACGGGCGCCTCCCCGCCAGCTTCGAGGTGGTCTACGGCCATGCCTGGGCCCCGCAGCAAAAGCCCATGGCCGGCGGCATCGCCGTTCCATTCAGCGCCATCGGACGGCGGGCCACCCCATGAGCGTGCCATGATAGGGGTTTTCGTCACCGGGACAGACACCGATTGCGGCAAGACCGAGGTCAGCTTAGGTCTCATGGCGGCATGGCAGGCCCGCGGCCAGCGCGTGCTCGGAATGAAGCCAGTGGCCACTGGCTGTGACCCCAGCCCGGACGGACTGCGCAACCGCGACGCCCTGCGCCTCCAGGCCCAGGGCAGCGGTCTGGCCGCCTATGGACTGGTCAACCCCTACGCCTTCGAGCCGCCCACGGCGCCGCACATCGCCGCGGGACAGGCCGGAGTGGAGATCGAGCTCCCGGCCATCCTCGGCGCCTTCCGTGCGCTCGCTGCCGAGTCCGACCGACTGGTGGTGGAGGGCGTGGGCGGTTGGCGTGTACCATTGAGCGCTCAGCTCTCGCTCAGCGATCTCCCGCCGGCACTGGGTCTCCCTGTGGTGCTGGTGGTCGGACTCAAGCTAGGTTGCATTAACCATGCACTGCTCGCGGTCGAAGGCATCCATACTCATGGCTCGTTTCTGGCCGGATGGGTGGCCAACGCGATCGACCCGCGGATGCAGGCCCGGGACGAGAACCTGACCACACTCGCCGCCTTGATCGGGGCCCCTTGTATCGGCGTCGTCCCATGGCTCCCCCGCCCCGACCCCAGCGACCTGGCAGACTTTCTCCACCCGGAGCTACTCGCCGCACCCCCGGCGGCAGACCGGGCCGGGACGCCAGCGATTAAGGCGACGGTCCGGCCGCTTTAGCCGCCGGGCCCCTCTTTCGAGACACACGGACCTTCAAGGTGACGCGCAATGGCGAAAAAGCAGACCAAATCCCCGAAGACCGTCGCGAAGGCCTCTTCGGAAGTCAGCCCAAAGACCGGGCGGCCCACCGAAGCGACCGCGGAAATAGCCGCAGGAGTCGCCGCCACTACCGCCACCCCATCGGACGAGGGAATCGCAACGGCCCAGCCGGTCGCACCCAAGCCATTGGCGGATACTCCCGCAACGATTCCAGCGACCTCGGCCTCAGGTGCAGCTGCGCTTCCCGAGGGCCCGTTCAGCTCGCCTGCGCAGACCGTCGAACCCGCAAGCGTCGCCCCCGCGCCCGGAGCCATAGCCGATCGGATCGGCGAGCCCGCGCCCGCGACCGGTCGCACCCCGGCCGGAGCACCTAAGACTCCGCCAACCAGGACTGCCGAAACGGAGCCATTGACTCAGCCGCCGCCGGTATCCACGCCCCAAGAAAGGCCAGCCGACACCGGAACGACCGTGTCGGACCGGCAGCCGGAGTCTAGGACCGAGCCGTCGACGGCACCGGAAACTGCGCCCAGGTCCGAGCCGGTACCTGAGCCGCTACCCGAGTTGGCATCCGCTTCCCCTCCCGCCCCAACTAACCGGGACGACCAGTCGTCCGGCTACCACCCGGAGCCCGACCCGCACAACGAGCCGCCGCCGGTCCACGGGGAGCAGCGGCCAAGCCTGTACATCGTCCACGTCACGCCCGAGATGGCGCCGGTGGCAAAGGTCGGCGGCTTGGCGGACGTGGTCTTCGGGATCAGCCGCGAGCACGCCATCCGCGGCAACCACGTCGAGATCGTCCTGCCCAAGTACGACAACCTGCGCTATGACCACATCTTCGAGCTGCACGAGGTCTACCGCGACCTCTGGGTGCCCTGGTACGCGGGTGCCATCCACTGCACCGTCTTCTTCGGCTTCGTGCATGGGCGCAAGTGCTTCTTTATCGAGCCCCACTCCCAGGACAATTTCTTCAACCGCGGCAGCATCTATGGCTTCAAGGACGACGTGCTGCGCTTCGCCTTCTTCTCCCGCGCAGCCATCGAGTTTCTGTGGAAGGCCGGCAAGCACCCGGACATCATCCATTGCCACGACTGGCAGACGGCGCTGGTGCCCGTATTCCTATACGAGATCTATCAGCAGCTCGGCATGACCCATCCGCGCGCCTGCCTGACCATCCACAACTTCCAGCATCAGGGCCACACCGGGGCGGAGCTGCTGCGCGCCAGCGGACTGAACCAGCCGGAGCGCTTCTTCGATTGGCTGCGCATGGGAGACAACCATCACAAAGGCGCGCTGAATCTCCTTAAGGCCGGCATCGTTTACTCTAATTTCGTCACGACGGTCTCGCCGCGCTATTCCTTCGAGACCAAGGATCAGGGCCAGGGCTTCGGCCTGGAGCCGACGCTGCATACCCATCACATGAAATACGGCGGCGTGCTCAACGGCATCGACTACGACGTCTGGAACCCCGAAATAGACCCTTACATCCCCGCGCGCTACGGGGTCGACAACCTGGACGCCAAATACGCGAACAAGCGGGCGCTGCGCCACCGGCTGATGCTCGCCGACAACGAAAAACCTATCGTCGCCTTCATCGGTCGGCTCGATCCCCAAAAGGGACTGGAGCTGGTGCGCCACGCCATCTTCTATACCCTGGAGCGCGGCGCCCAGTTCGTATTGCTTGGCTCCAGCCCGGATCAGGCCATCAACAACGATTTCTGGGGCCTGAAGCGCATGCTCAACGACAGTCCCGACTGTCACCTAGAGATCGGCTTCGACGAAGACCTTGCCCACCTGATCTATGCCGGTGCGGACATCATGCTGGTACCGAGCCGGTTCGAGCCCTGCGGCCTGACCCAGCTCATTTCTCTCCGTTACGGCACGGTTCCGATCGTGCGCACGGTGGGCGGCCTGGCCGACACCGTTTTCGACAAGGATCACTCGGACCGCCCCTTGGACCAGCGTAACGGCTACCGTTTCGACCACTACGACGCCCCCGGGCTGGAATCCGCCCTGGGCCGCGCCATCGACTGCTACTACCAGTACCCCGAGCACTTCCGCGAGCTGATGAAGAACGGGATGCGGGCCGACTACTCCTGGAACCATCCTGGACAGGATTACCTTAATATCTACGATTTCATCCGCGCCCGTTGAGCCGACCCGTGCGCGGCGGGGGCCGCCAAGCCGCCTTCGGCAAAGCGTCCAAGGCCCATCGGGCGGCACATCCGCACTCGACGCAGAAATACAAGACCTACCAAAGAGGACAACCTTGAAAATCTATAACCTTTTTCCGCTGCTCGCCGGTCCCTTCGACACCTGGGCGCCGCACCTGGAGCGCGCCGCATCGATGGGCTTCGACTGGGTGTTCGTCAACCCGATCCAGAAGCTCGGGCGCTCCAACAGCCTCTATTCCATCGCCGACTATTTCGCCATCAATAAAGTCCTGTTGAGCCCCGGCTCGCCGCTCGCCGCCGACGATCAGGTCCGGGCCATGGCCGAGACCGCCGATGGGCTGGGACTCTCGTTGATGATCGATCTGGTGATCAACCACTGCGCAGAGGACAGTGCGCTGTGCAAGACCCACCCCGAGTGGTTCGTACACGAGCACGGGCGCGTGGCCAACCCCTTCTGTATCGAAGAGAACGGCACCAAGGTCGTCTGGCGCGACCTGGCTCAGTTCGACCACCATCAGGCATTGCAACGGCCGGATGCCCCGGACGGCCTGCTGGCCTATTACATACGGATGGTGGAGCACCTGATCGGGCTCGGCTTCCGCGGCTTCCGCTGCGACGCCGCCTATCAGATCCCAACGGGGCTTTGGCACCGGCTTATCGAGCGCATCCGCCAGACCCATCCCGATACCGTATTCGTCGCCGAGACCCTGGGCTGCACGCCCGCTCAGACCCGCGACACCGCCTCGGCCGGATTCGACGCCATCTTCAACAGCGCCAAGTGGTGGGACTTCCATGGCAACTGGCTGCTGGAGCAATACGATCTGACCCGCCACATCGCGCCCTCCATCGGCTTTCCGGAGAGCCACGACACCCGCCGCATGTTCGAGGAGCTCGAGGGCAATGCCGATGCATTGCGCCAGCGCTATCTGTTCACCGCCATGTTCTCCAGCGGCGTCATGATCCCCATGGGATTCGAGTACGGATTCCGCAAGCGGCTCGACGTGGTGAGCAGCACCCCCGACGACTGGGAGCAGCCCAACGTAGACCTCACGGGTTTCATCGCGCAGGTCAATGCCATCAAGGACTGCACCCCCGAATTCGCCAGCGAGGGCCGAATCGACAGGCTGGATTATCCGGACCCGTCCATCCTGGTCCTGCGCAAACATGCGTTCACGGGGCCCGGTCAGGCCCTGCTGGTGCTGAACAAAGACCCCTGGAACCGCCAACGATTCTACGTCGACGACCTGTACCGCCTGATCCAGTCCCCGGCACCCCTGCGCGACCTCTCACCCGACTGGCCCATGGACCACCTGCCGACGCCGTTCGAGTTCTGGCTCGGTCCCGGAATGGCACGGGTCCTGGTCGCAACCGAGACGGAGACTGTCGCCGAGCGCCCGCCAGAGGCCGTCCGCTCGCGCGCCGGGCGCCGGAGCTTGGCGGAGCCTGCTTTAGCGCTCGCGCTCTAAGCCACGCGATTCCATGCTGGATGCCGGGGTCCGAGCCAGGGACGGCGGACGCCCGGGCAAGCGAGCGCCCAGCGCCGAGCGACACCAAGCATTGGCAGGCGGGAGGCCAAACGCAGCAAGGGTTGCCGCGAAGGCCCTTGGCGAAATCCGATGGATAGCGAGCGGGCCATCTGTTGGCCCCAAGACCCCTCGCCAAGGTTATTCCGGCGGCACCTTCAAAACCTGACCATCCCCGGTCCTCAGCTCTAGCTCCGGTCCCGGGCCGGGATGGGCGTGGATTCGGATATTGCCAGTCCCGACCCGGACCTCGACCCGGTCCCATTGGCCCGGCTCCAATCCGACCGTCAAACGGGTGTCGCGCTCGGTGAAGACCCCCAGGTGACGGACGCGCAGGGTCAGGGAGCCAGATTCCTCGAACAGGGTCTCTTCCACGCGACTCGTGGGAAGCCCGAAACCGCGCGCCTCCAGCTTGATGGCAGCCCGGTGCGGACCGCCGATCCGATAGAGGATCAGGTCCGCGCTATCCGCCACGATGCGCAGGACCCGAGGATCCCCCGGAAACTCGCCGGCTCGGACGACCTCCCGGTGGTTCTGATTGACCGGCGTGGCCAGGAGCACCAGCGCCAGCATACCGATGGCCGCCGCCCCAAAGGCCAGGCCCGCCCGCCAGGGGTGCCGAAGGGGGAGGACCGCCTCGGGCGGTGCCAGGGCCATGGCCGCCTCGCGCCGTGGGATACCCAGGACCCCGTAATAGAGTAGGAGCACGACCCCATAGACAAAGACGGCGGACCAGATGACGTCCGAAAGGAAGTGATCCCCAGCCGCCATGCGCCCGATCCCCAACAGCAGACCGAAGACGATGGCCACAGCCAGGGCCGTCCAGGCGAGCCGGGGCCGGTGGCGGCGCCAGATCAAAAAGAAAACCGCCAGCATGAAGCCCACAGAGCTGTGTCCGCTAGGAAAGGACCTGCCCTTACCCGACTCCCCAGGTTTGAGCGGCGGCAGATAGTCTCGGTTGCCGCCCAGGGGCTCCACCTGGTGAGGGCGGGGGCGACCCCAGTGATCCTTGATCACCCCATTGATCAAGAGACCCGGGCCGATCAGGGCCACGGCGATCACCAGCACGGCATAGGGTCGCAGGCGCCGCATCCGCGTCCAGAGCCTGCCGCCAGCCAGCACCAGGAGCCCGCCCAGGAGGACGACTCCCATCGCCATCGGAGCGGCCACGTAGAGGAAGGACCAGAGCGGCTCCTCGGCGTCGATCCATGGGTTGTCCAGCTCCGGGTGCCAGAAGAGGCCGGCCAAACGGATGTCCAGATCCGTCAGCCAGAAGGGAACTGTGCCGATCAGGGCCACCAGGGCGAGCAGGAGCACCTGGGGAAGCCAGTCGGGACGGCGTGCTTGAGGGGCCTGCATGGGTCTTTACGAAGATATCGATTGCTATTTCAGAATATTCTTATATACTGACTTTCAACGCAGCCAATCGACCCGACCGGACCCGAAAGGGCTGCTACCGATTCGAAACCCATCGACGACTCCTGGAGACCTTCCCATGCACGCCTTCGTGAAAACTGCCGCTGCCGCCGCCCTGATCGCCGCCTCCGCTTCCGCCTCCGCCTGGGGTCCCTTCGGCAACGGGGGCGACGACTTCTTCGGCAACGGGAATGGGGACGGCTACGGCGACGGCTCCGCCTACGGCGACTTCAACATGAGCATCAGCGGCGGCGGCAGCGGTCGCGGATACGGCCGCGGGAACGCCTACAACCGACTGGCCAATTCCTACGCCTATACCCCTTACTACGCCCCCTACGGGTACGGCTACGGTTATCCGGCCCCCATGGGTGCGGTCGCCCCCGGGTACCCTCAGGCCCCGGGCATGGTCACCCCTGGATACCCCCAAATGCCGGCCGCCCCAGCCTATCCCCAGGGCCCGGCTGCAGCGGCGATCAGGTAACCAGACTGCGACTGCGAACCATAAGTAACTGATAGGAATTGCTGCCCGCGCAGGGATGCGTTCGGGCCCGGACCGCCCCCGGTCTGGGCCTTTTCCTGCTTGCGGCTGACCGGTCGCATCCGCTGCGCCCGACGACGACGCCCAGTCAGCGGACGAATCCATGCTGCGCGAGAAACCCCAGCGTGATTCCGCTCGCCGCGGGCTCCGCGGCCTTATCGCCCAAGAGCAGACGCTCCAGGTAGCGGGCAATCAGATCCACTTCCAGGTTCACCCGGGTTCCCGCCCGGTACCCGACGATGACGGTCTCGTCTAGGGTGTGGGGGACGATGTTGAGATCGAAGACCGCACCGTCGACGCCATTGACGGTCAGGCTTACCCCATCCACGCAGATCGACCCCTTGTGTGCGATATAGCGGGCCAGCTCGGCGGGCGCCTCGATCCGCAGTCGCGACGAGCGGGCGTCCGCCCGCCGCTCCAAGACCCGCCCTACCCCGTCTACATGACCGCTCACCAGGTGGCCGCCGAGCGGTGTCGAGAGCGTGAGCGCCTTCTCCAGGTTCACCCGACTCCTAGGGGTCAGGTCCCCCAGGGTGGTGAGCGACAGTGTCTCTCGGGAGACGTCGGCCGAGAATCCATCGGCCGCGAGGGCCACCGCCGTGAGACAGACCCCGTTGACCGCAATGCTGTCCCCCAAGGCCACATCGGCCATGGGCAGCTTTCCGGTGCCGACGGCAACGCGCACGTCCCCGCCGCGGGGCTCCAGGCGACGGATCTCGCCCACGGATTGAATGATGCCGGTGAACATTGAAACCTCGGTTTTAGTTGGGCTCTCTGACTGCAAACGAACGCGGATCGATCGACCGACTCGAGATTTGCGCCTATTTGCGGACCGATAACGTGAGCCGAAGGTCCGGCCCGATTCGGCGCAGATCCTCGATGTGGAGCGGGATGCGCTGATCCATCCGCTCCAGCCCGGGGAGCTTGAAGAGGCCGCGCGCGCCGTCGCCCATGAGATGGGGGGCGAGGTACAGGATCAGCTCGTCCACCAGGCCGGCGGCCAGGGCCGCGCCGGCGAGGGTCGGGCCGGTCTCGAAGAGGACCTCGTTGATCCCTTCCGCGGCCAGTCGGAGTAGGAGTGCGACGAGGTCGATGCGACCGCCCTCCGCCGGCAACTCCATCAGCCGCGCCCCCGCCGAGTGCAGGGCGGCCAGCCGTTGCAGATCCGGGGCAGGCAGGTGGGCAATCCGGGTCTCGCTAGGGAGGTTTAGCATCCGGGCGGTTGCCGGGGTGCGCAGCCGACTGTCCAGCACCACCCGCAAGGGCTGGCGGATGGAATCGCCTGGCTCCATACCCGGCAGATCCGCCGCAGACAGCCGCACGTTCAGGGAGGGATCGTCCGCCAGCAGGGTCTCGACACCAGTGACGATCGCCGAGGACCGGGCGCGCAGCCGTTGTACGTCCCGCCGGGAGGCATCGGAGCTGATCCAGCGGCTCTCCCCGCTCGCCATGGCGGTGCGCGCGTCCAGGCTCGCGGCGAGCTTGCAGCGGCACCAGGGCAGTCCGTGCTCCATGCGCTTGACAAATCCGGGGTTCAGGGCCCTCGCCTCGGATTCCAGCAGGCCCGACTCGACCGCGATTCCGGCATCGCACAGGCGCGCCAGACCCTCGCCGGCCACCAGGGGATTGGGATCCGCCATGGCAGCGACCACCCGAGCGACCCCAGCCTCGATCAGGGCGTCCGCGCAGGGCGGTGTGCGTCCATGGTGACAGCAGGGTTCTAGGGTGACATAGGCCGTCGCACCCCGAGCCCGCTCGCCGGCAGCCGCTAGCGCGATCCGCTCCGCATGGGGCTCACCGGCACGGCGATGCCAGCCCTCCCCCACGACCTCCCCGTCGCGTACCAGGACACATCCCACCCGGGGGTTGGGGTCCGTGGTGTAGAGCCCACGGCGGGCGAGGCGAAGTGCTCGCGCCATGAGCCCGGAGTCAGCGGCCGTCACTTGGGCTTGAGCCCCAGGGGCTCCAGGAGGTCGAGCTGTTGGCGCTTCGCCTCGGGACTGGGCTGGCGCTCCAGCCGGTCGATCTCCTCCCGGAAGGCGGCCACGTCCTCGAACTTGCGGTAGACAGAGGCGAAACGGACATAGGCAACCTGGTCCAGGTTGCGCAGCTCTTCCATCACCAGCTCACCAAGCTGGCGGGAGGGCACCTCGCCCTCCCCGCTCGACATCAGCCGACGCTGGATACGGGCCAGGGCCGCGTCGACCTGCTCGGTGCTGACCGGGCGCTTCTCCAAGGCCCGGGCCATGCCGTTCCTGAGCTTGCGCCCGTCGAAGGGCACCCGGCTGCCGTCGCGCTTGACGATACGCGGCAGGTTCAGCTCCGCGGTCTCGAAGGTGGTGAACCGCTCCTTGCACACCACGCACTTGCGGCGCCGACGCACCTGGTCGCCGTCCCCCGCCAGGCGGGAGTCGACGACCTTGGTGTCCTCTGCACCGCAGAAAGGACAGCGCATCTCAGTGCTGGTAGACCGGGAACCGCCGACACAGCTTCAGCACACGCCCCTTCGCAGTCTCGATGGCTGCCGCGTCGCCGCGGGCGTCGATCACGTCGCACATCCAGCCCGCGATGTCGCGCGCCTCGCCCAGTCCGCAGCCGCGGGTGGTGATCGCCGGGGTGCCGACCCGGATGCCGCTGGTCACGAAGGGGGACTGGGGGTCGTTGGGCACCGAGTTCTTGTTCACCGTCATGTTGGCGGCCCCGAGCCAGACGTCTACGTCCTTGCCGGTCAGCCCGTGACCGATAAAGCTCACCAGGAACAGGTGGTCGTCCGTGCCGCCGGAGACCACGTCGTAGCCGCGCGAGAGAAAGACCTCCGCCATCGCCTGTGCATTCAGGACGACCTGACGCTGGTACTCCTTGAAGGCCGGCTCCAGGGCCTCTTTGAATGCGACCGCCTTGGCGGCGATGACGTGCATCAGTGGCCCGCCCTGAATCCCGGGGAAGACCAGAGAATTGAGCTTCTTCTCGATCTCCGGATTGGACTTGGCCAGGATCAGACCGCCGCGGGGACCGCGCAGCGTCTTATGGGTGGTGGTGGTGGTGACATCCGCGATCTGCACCGGGCTGGGATAGACACCGGCCGCCACCAGGCCAGCTACATGGGCCATGTCCACGAACAGATAGGCGCCCACCGAATCCGCAATGGCCCGGAAGCGCCCCCAGTCCACCACCCGGGAGTAGGCGGAGAATCCGGCGACAACCATGCGGGGCTTATGCTCCAGGGCCAGCCGCTCGACCTCGTCGTAGTCGATCTCGCCGGTGGCCGGATTCAGTCCGTACTGAATGGCGTTATACAGCTTGCCGGAGAAGTTGGGCTTGGCCCCGTGGGTCAGGTGTCCGCCGTGGGCCAGGCTCATCCCAACGATCGTGTCGCCCGGGTTGCACAGCGCCATGTAGACAGCCGCGTTGGCCTGGGAGCCGGAATGGGGCTGGACATTGGCATAGGCCGCGCCGAAGAGCTGCTTCGCGCGGTCGATGGCCAGCTGTTCGGCCACGTCCACAAACTCGCAGCCGCCGTAATAGCGCTTGCCCGGGTAGCCCTCGGCATATTTGTTGGTCATGAGTCCGCCCTGGGCCTCCATGACCCGGGGGCTCGCATAGTTCTCGGAGGCAATCAGCTCGATGTGCTCTTCCTGGCGTCGCTCCTCGCCTTCGATGGCGGCCCAGAGCTCCGGGTCGTAGTCGCGGATCTGCATGGTCTTCGGATACATCGGGATTCCCCCTGGGCGACGGAAAACGGGCAAGTTTAATCCGTTTCGGACCTCAACGCTCGGCTTCGCGCGCCTGTTCGACGCCCCCGAGATCCCGGTCGGGACGACTGGGGGCGGTCCGACCCCCGGTCGCGATAGAATGGCGGCCCGGCCCCATCTCCCGGGGCACCGAGGTCAACCCCAGTCTGGATCAATCCCATGCGCGAGCCCATTTCCCCCGTCCGCCACGCCGACGCGGGGCAGCCTAACGCAGATCCCCACGAGATCGGCAAGTTCGAGGAGCTGGCCTCCCGCTGGTGGGATCCGGAGAGCGAGCTTAAGACGCTGCACGATATCAACCCCTTGCGCCTCGACTATATCGAGCGCGCGGCCCCGCTGGCGGGCCTGGAGGTGCTGGACGTGGGCTGCGGCGGCGGCATCCTGTCCGAGGGGATGGCCCTGCGCGGTGCCCGGGTCATGGGGATCGACATGGGGGCCATGCCCCTGCGGGTCGCGGAGCTGCACACCCTGGAGAGCGGGGTGTCCGTGGACTATCGGCGGGTCTCCGTCGAGGACCTGGCGAGCGAGCGGCCTGCGAGCTTCGATGCGGTCACCTGCATGGAAATGCTGGAGCACGTCCCCAACCCAGCCTCTGTCGTGAACGCCTGCGCCCGGCTGGCACGACCTGGCGGGCGGGTCTTCTTCTCCACCCTGAACCGCAACCCCAAGTCTTACGTGTTTGCCATCCTGGGTGCCGAGTACCTCCTGCGACTCCTGCCCCGCGGCACCCACGACTTCGCCCGATTCATCCGCCCCTCGGAGCTGGACCGCTGGGCACGCACGGCCGGGCTGCGCACCGTCGACATGACCGGCCTCTTGTACAACCCCTTGACAAGCGCCTACCGTTTGGTCCCCCGGGACCTGGACGTCAACTACCTGGCCACCTGCGTGCGCGATGGGGGAGCCTGAGATCGGCTGGGGCTTCCCGAACCCGTCGACTCCCGCGGGCTCCGCCGCCTACTACAGCATCCGCTTCGCCCCGGCGGGCCTGCGCGACGACCTGGCCGCGCTCCACGGCGTGCGGCACGCGCTCCGGGCGATCCTGGACCGGGTCTCCGAACCGGGAGTCGCGGCGACGAAGCTCCGTTGGTGGCAGGAGGAGCTGGATCGGATCTTTCAAGGCAGACCCGAGCACCCTTTGAGCCGCCGCCTCGCACCCGCGATCGCGCGACTGGGACTGCCGCCGGAGCCCTTCGCCGACATGGTCCTTTCGGTCGAGGCCGAGCTGGTCCGCCGCTGGCCCCAGGACATGGCGGACTTGACCGCGCTCGGCGAGCAGGACCTGGGCGCACTCTTCGAGCT
>JBGSOR010000378.1:0-12683 GCA_041738985.1 Chromatiaceae bacterium
GACACACGCCGGAGCCGGCGGACACAGAACCGGCCTGAGGCCCGCAGCGCGCCGCGCCAGCCGTAGCTCGCTGGCTCCGGCCGGCGCGCCCGATATCGCAATGACTCCCGGAATCGATTCCCCCGAGGCCGCCGAAGCCGCCTTCTACCAAGCCTTCGCTCGGACGCCCCTGTCAACCGAGTGCTCGCAGCGAACGTCTAGGTCCGCGACGACGCAGGCTGGCGCCTCGCTAACCACCACGCCTACCTTCCCTTGATGGTCCGGCACGGGGCCGGTGGCCACGGACGGCAGCTCCACTAAGCACCGTGGAATTGGACTGAGGCCTCGCTGTTGGGCGAGACTCCGGGTGCAAGGCCCAGATGGGGCGAGCCGGTCGGGAGCTCCCCGACCTGTTGGCCCAAATACTTGTCTCGTTTGTTGGATTCGCGCTATCTTCCCCCACTTCGCCTTCAGACGAGGCGGTTTCCCACGTGGAGGAACCGCCTTTTTGTTTTCTGGACCTTGGATTTTCTTCACTGGCGGGGCCTGGGCCATGAACGATCCCTTGATGTCGACCTACAAGCGCCTGCCCGTGACCTTCGAGCGTGGCGAGGGGGTCTGGTTGTGGGACGACGCGGGAAAGCGCTACCTGGACGCGCTTGCCGGTGTGGCGGTGTGCGGGCTCGGGCACGCCCACCCGGCGGTGCGCGACGCGCTCTGCGAGCAGGCTGGGCGCCTGGTCCATACCTCAAATCTCTACCGGATCGCCGAGCAGGAGCGACTGGGAGCGATGCTGACCGGGCTCGCCGGCATGGACCGGGTCTTTTTCGGCAACTCCGGTGCCGAGGCCAACGAGGCGGCCATCAAGCTGGCGCGGCTGCATGCCCACCGGCGGGGCATCGAGAATCCAGCCATCCTGGTGGCCGAGAACAGCTTTCACGGGCGTACCCTGGCCACCCTGACCGCCACCGGTAACCGCAAGGTCCAGGCCGGATTCGAGCCCCTGGTTCAGGGTTTCGTGCGCGTCCCCTACGACGACCCGGACGCCATCGAGACCGCCGCCGCCAACCGCAAGAACATCGTCGCGATCCTGGTGGAGCCGATCCAGGGGGAGGGAGGGATCAACATCCCGTCGGACGACTATCTCCCGCGCTTGCGGGCCCTGTGCGACCGGGAGGGGTGGCTCCTGATCCTGGACGAGATCCAGACCGGGATCGGGCGCACCGGGCGGTGGTTCGGTTTCCAGCACGGCGATGCGGTGCCGGACGTGATGACCCTGGCCAAAGGGCTCGGTAACGGGGTGCCGATCGGGGCCTGCCTAGCCCGGGGGGTGGCGGCGGAGGTCTTTGGCCCAGGCACTCACGGGTCCACGTTCGGCGGCAACCCCCTGGCCTGCCGCGCCGCCCGGGCGGTGCTGGAGACGATGGAGACCGAGGGTCTGCTCGCCAACGCAGCCGCCCAGGGTCAGTACCTGCTCGCCGCCTTCCGGGAGTCCTTGATCGGGGTCTCCGGGGTGACGGAGATCCGCGGACGCGGCCTGATGTTGGGCATCGAGCTGGACCGGCCCTGCGCCGAGCTGGTCGCCGCGGCCCTGGACGAGGGGCTCCTGATAAACGTGACTGCCGATCGGGTGGTGCGGCTCCTGCCGCCCCTGATCCTTCGACCGGCCGAGGCCGCCCAGTTGGTCGAGGTCTTGACCGCCTTGATCCGCCGTTTCCTTTCCCCGCGCTAGGTCAAGGGAGACCGCAGCCCCGATGCAAGCTGTACAGACTGCCCCCCGGCACCTGCTCTCCCTGCTGGACCTGACGGCCGCCGAGGTACGCGCCCTGATCGCCCGGGGCACCGAGCTCAAGGCCATGCTCAGGCGCGGCGAGGACTACCGGCCCCTGCGTAACCGCACCCTGGCCATGATCTTCGAGAAGTCGTCCACCCGCACCCGGGTTTCCTTCGAGACCGGCATGGTGCAGCTCGGCGGCCATGCCCTGTTCCTCTCGCCGCGGGACACCCAGCTCGGGCGCGGGGAGAGCATCGAGGACAACGCCCGAGTCCTCTCCCGAATGGTGGATGCGGTGATGATCCGCACCTTCAGCCACGAGATCGTGGAGCGTTTTGCCGCTCATTCCAGGGTGCCGGTCATCAACGGCTTGACCGACCGCCTGCATCCATGCCAGATGCTCGCCGACCTTCAGACCTTCCACGAGCACCTCGGGGACATCCGCGGCCGTCGGGTGGCCTGGATCGGCGACGGCAATAATATGTGCCAATCGTATTTGGAGGCGGCACGGCTCCTGGACTTCGAGCTGCGCATCGCCTGTCCGGAGGGCTACGAGCCGGACTCGGGGTTGCAGGCTGCCGCCGCCGACCGCTGCAAGGTGCTGCGGGACCCCCTGGAGGCGGCCGAAGGCGCCCACCTGATTGCCACGGACGTCTGGACCAGCATGGGTCAGGAGGAGGAGCAGGAGCGCCGCCGTGCCCTCTTTGCGCCTTATCAAGTCAACGACGCACTGATGGCGCAGGCCGCCCCGGATGCGCTCTTTATGCACTGCCTTCCGGCCCACCGCGGCGAGGAGGTAACCGATTCGGTGATCGACGGACCCCAGTCGGCGGTATGGGACGAGGCGGAAAACCGCCTGCATGTGCAGAAGGCCCTCCTGGAGCTCCTGATGCTGGGCGAGATCCCGGCCTCCAGTCTGAACCTGTAAGCGCCGAGCCCCGATCACGGGCTTCGGTTGAGCGCCGGGTGCGGCTCGGGAACCGTGGCGCACCCTAACCCCAAGCCGTTGCGAGGACGCCGCGTGAGACCTTTCGCCCGAATGTCGATCAGCCTGTGTGCAGCCGCCGCCGTCGCCCTGGTTGTCCCCGCTTCGCTCCGGGCCGAGACCCGGTATGTGACCGACCGGCTCGAAGCCACCTTGCGGGCGGGCGAGAGCACCCGCTACAAGATCCTCAAAATGCTTCCCAGCGGCACCCCTCTGGAGATCCTGGGGGTTAACGACACCACCGACTACGCGCGGGTACGCACGGCGGAAGGGACACTGGGATTCGTTGCGGTGGACCAACTCCAGGCGGAGCCCGCCGCGCGCGACCGGCTGCTGGAGGTCGAGGCCCAGCTCAAGGAGCTCCAGCAGCAACCGGACGCCTTGTCCGCCCAGCTCGCCCGGTTACAGTCGGAGAACGCGGAGCTCAAGGCCCGTTTCAGTACCAGCGAGCGGGGGCGCCAGCGCCTGGAGCAGGAGCTTGCGACCATCCGCCACGCCTCTGCCAACGTGCTCGATATCACCAACGACCGGGAGCGTCTGCGTATGCAGGTTGCGGAGCTTACCCGCGCCCGCGCAGATCTGGAGCAGGCGAACCGGGACCTGAGCAACCAGACCAACCAGCGCTGGTTCCTGATCGGCAGTGGGGTGCTGGGGGGAGGCGTGCTTCTGGGCCTGATCCTGCCGCACCTGCGTTTCGGGCAGCGCAAGAGCTCTTGGGGATCGCTTTAAATCGAGTGGCGAGTAGCGAGGGCCGAGTGACGAGGGGGGAATCCGGCATTCGGCCCTCGTCGATCGCTAACTGGCACTAACCTGGCTCAGGTCCCGCACCGCACCGCGGGCGGCGCTGGTGGTGAGCGCCGCATAGGCGCGCAGGGCTGCGGAGACCTCCCGCTTGCGGTCGAGCGGGCGCCAGGCGTTCTGGCCTCGGGCGTCCATGGCCTCGCGGCGGGATTCCAGGACGGCCGGGGCGACTGCCAGCGCGATGCGTCGGTTGGGGATATCGATCTCGATCCGGTCGCCTTCCTCCACCAGGCCGATGAGGCCCCCCTCCGCCGCCTCCGGGGAGACATGCCCGATGGATAGCCCCGCGGTCCCGCCGGAAAAGCGCCCGTCCGTGATCAGGGCGCAGGCCTTGCCGAGTCCCTTGGACTTCAGGTAGCTGGTGGGATAGAGCATCTCCTGCATCCCTGGGCCGCCCTTGGGGCCTTCGTAGCGGATGACCACCACGTCTCCCGCCTGAACCCGATCCCCCAGGATCGCTTCCACCGCGGCCTCCTGGCTCTCGAAGACCCGCGCCGGACCGGCGAAGGCAAGGATCGAGGGGTCGACCCCGGCGGTCTTGACGATGCATCCCTGCTCGGCGAGGTTACCGTAGAGTACGGCGAGCCCCCCGTCCCGGGAGTAGGCATGGGCCATATCGCGGATACAGCCCTCGCGGCGGTCCAGGTCCAGGTCCGGCCACTGGCGCGACTGGCTGAAGGCGACCTGGGTCGGGACCCCGCCCGGGGCGGCCAGGAAGCGGGTGCGGGCGGTCTCGTCCGGGCTGCAGGTCAGGTCCCAGCGGTCCAGGGCCGCACCCAGGGTCGGGGCATGCACGGTGGGGACGTCCCGTTGGATGAGCCCGCCCCGGTCCAACTCGGCCAGGATGCCCATGATCCCGCCGGCGCGGTGCACGTCCTCCATGTGATATTTCTGCGTGGAAGGGGCGACCTTGCAGAGGTTGGGTACCTTGCGGCTGAGGTTGTCGATGTCCCCCATGGAGAAGGCCACCTGGGCCTCGTGAGCCGCTGCCAGCAGGTGCAGCACGGTGTTGGTGGAGCCGCCCATGGCGATGTCCAGGCTCATCGCGTTCTGGAATGCGTCGAGGCTGGCGATGGTGCGGGGCAGGGCTGTGGGGTCCTCCTGCTCGTACCAACGTCGGGCGAGCCCGACAATCAGGCGACCGGCCTCCAGGAACAGCTCCCGGCGGGCGGAATGGGTGGCGAGCAAGGTGCCGTTACCGGGCAGGCTCAACCCGAGGGCCTCGGTGAGGCAGTTCATGGAGTTGGCCGTGAACATGCCGGAGCAGGAGCCGCAGGTGGGGCAGGCCGAGCGCTCTAGCTCCGCCACCTGGGCGTCGGTTTCGCTTGGGTTGGCGGCGGCCACCATCGCGTCCACCAGGTCCAGATGGACCTCGGAGCCGGCCCGCAGCACCTTGCCGGCCTCCATGGGCCCGCCGGAGACGAAGACGGTCGGGATGTTGAGCCGCAAGGCCGCCATCAGCATGCCCGGCGTGATCTTGTCGCAGTTGGAGATGCAGACTAGGGCGTCCGCGCAGTGGGCGTTGACCATGTACTCCACGGAGTCGGCGATCAGGTCCCGGGAGGGCAGGGAATAGAGCATCCCGCCGTGGCCCATGGCGATGCCGTCGTCGATGGCGATGGTGTTGAATTCCTTGGCGACCCCCCCGGCGGCCTCGATCTCGCGGGCCACCAATTGCCCCATATCTTTGAGGTGAACATGACCGGGGACGAACTGGGTGAAGGAGTTGGCCACCGCGACGATGGGCTTGTCGAAGTCCGCATCGGTCATGCCGGTCGCGCGCCACAGGGCGCGGGCGCCAGCCATGTTGCGGCCGTGGGTGGTGGTGCGCGAGCGGTATTGGGGCATGTTCGCCTCTCATGAGGGGATGGCTGAGGGTCGGGGACCGGGCGGTAACGACTCCGATCGCAGCCCAGATAGGACGTGTCCGGGGTCGCCGTTGGATGCGGATTCGGGGATTCCCGATCAGGCTCAAAGCAGTCACAGCGGCACCGCGCGGGGCCGGCACAGGGTTGTCGCCGGTTGCCGGGACCACTGCACTCCGAGGTATGACGCGGCCACCCCGAATCCGGTCGAGTGCCGGTGCGAACCGAGAAACTATACCTGAGCTCCGGCGCCCAACGCGCAGTTTTTGGTATCGTCACCTTCGGTGCCCAAGTCGAGGCCTGGTGGTAGACGACGAGGCCGGGTTTGCCGCTGCCCCATGGGGCAGCGGCTGCCGCCTTGCTCACGCGTCGTCGCGCGGTTCATAGACCCTTGTAAGCCCAGGATTCCGCCCATGTCCAGACCGTCTGTTCTTGTCGCGCTCGCATTAGTCCTGCCGACGCTCGGTGGCTGCGCCAGCTCCGGCGGGGGTCTGTGGCTCGCCCCCATGGAGCCGCGCTCTCCAATGTACACGGCAGTCAGCCCGAGCCCCGCCGCAAGCCATGAGATCTTGAACGCGGCGCCAATCTGCTGCGACGCGCTGTCAGACCTCCGATTCGCGCCCTTAGATACGGAGGGATCGCAATTTTTCGAGATCGATGCCCGGTCCCAAGCATTCCGGTTCGCCACCGGGAAGAGCCTAGTCCAGGGGATCGCCATCCCGGACGGTCTGGAGCGCGCGACCATCGACCTAGACGCGGTCGCGGGGGCCACTGTCTTCGTCCCAACGGTCTTGATCCTGGACGGGGACTTCCGTGTCAGTCGGGCGATCGATTCAAGGGGTTTCAGATATATGCCTGCCGGGTTCATGGAGCCGCAGCGTCTGCACGGACGGATCCACCTGAACCGCAGCCCAGGCAGCCCGACGGCCGGGGAGACGTACTTGGTGGTCTTCACGACCGACAAGGACCTGCAGGGCTCCACGACCATGATCAGCGAGGCGCGACTCTATGCCCGCTCCCGGGGCCTGGTCGATCCGCGTCTGCCCAACCCGGTGGCGGCGCACGCGGCGACCGGGGTGTTTCGGGTACGTGTGGGCGACCTGGAGACCTCGACCAGATCGACTGCCAACTATGTCAAGCAGCAGAAGAGTGCGGCCCGCTACCTGGCCCCCGTCGCCACGGCGCCGGCCTCCGCCAAACCTCGCGCGGCGCCGGCGGCAGCGCCCACCCCGCCGCGTGCGACACCTTCCGGAGCACGAGGTGTAGCCGCCCAGCCCATGCTGAGCGAGACTCGCGCCATTTATGACCGGATGATCCGACAATCGGTGGCAAGCGGGGACATGGACCGCGCCTGGCGTCTGGTGCAGGAGGCCGAGCGCGCGGGCTACACCACCGCCCGCCAGGTATTCCTCGACGCGGTCGCAAAGAAATAGCGGCGTCGCTGCGCCCGCGCTGGCCACCTGGACGGGCAGCGCGGCCGACTCGGCGGGGACTTCCGGCGTCGCTTTCGCTAGACTCCCGCGGCGAATTCGCCGTGTCCTTACCGGAGTCCCTCATGCACCGCACCAGCGGAATCCTCCTGCACCCCACCTCCTTGCCCGGCCCCTTCGGGATTGGCGACCTGGGGCCGGCCGCCTACCGCTTCGTCGACTTCCTCGCCGACTCCGGTCAGGGTCTATGGCAGGTGCTGCCGCTTGGTCCGACCGGTTATCGGGATTCGCCCTACCAGTGCACCTCCGCCTTCGCCGGAAATCCGCTGCTGATCGCGCCGGAGCTGCTCCTGGAGTGGGGCTGGGTCGAGCCCGGCCATCTGAAGCACCCGGAGTTTCCGCAAGATCGAGTGGACTTCGGCGCCGTTGCGGTCTGGAAAGAGATGCTCCTGGGACGAGCCTACCGGGGCTTCGCCAGCCGCGCCTCCGAGTCCGACCGGTCGGACTTCGCGGTGTTCAAGGACCGGCAGCGGGACTGGCTGGAGGACTACGCGCTTTATGCGGCGCTCAAGGTCGAGCAGGACTTTCGGCCCTGGACCGAGTGGCCGGAGCCACTGGCGCTGCGGGAGCCCAAGGCACTGGCGGCCTGGGGCAAGTCCCACAAGGTCGCGCTGGAACGTTACCGCTTCGTCCAGTACCTCTTTAGTCGCCAGTGGAACGATTTGCGGGCCTACGCCCATGGGCGGGGGGTGCACCTGGTGGGGGACATCCCCATCTTCGTCGCCCACGACTCCAGCGAGGTTTGGACCCATCGGGAGTGGTTTCAGCTCGACGAGCATGGCCACCCGACCGTGATCGCCGGAGTGCCGCCGGATTATTTCAGCCCCACCGGCCAGCGGTGGGGCAATCCGCTCTACCGCTGGGATGTCCTGGCCGCGGATGGCTATCGGTTCTGGGTCGAGCGCTTGCGCCACGCCCTGGAGGCGATGGACCTGGTCCGCGTGGATCATTTCCGCGGGTTCGCGGGTTACTGGGAGATCCCGGCGAGCGAGGAGACCGCGGTCCATGGGCGCTGGGTGCCGGGACCGGGGATGGACCTGTTCCGTGCCTTGAGGGAGGCACTGGGGTCGGACCTGCCGCTGATCGCGGAGGACCTGGGGGTGATCACCCCGGACGTGGAGGCCCTGCGCGATGGACTTGGGCTTCCCGGGATGGCCATCCTCCAGTTCGGCTTCGAGGACGTTGCAGGCGGTTTCGGGCGCTCCGAGTTCCTACCCCACAACCACCGCAAGAACCTGGCGGTCTACACCGGCACCCACGACAACAACACCCTGCTCGGCTGGTGGGCCGACAAAGACGACGAGATACGTCACCAGGCTCGCCGGTACCTGAACAGCGACGGGCTGGCTATTCATTGGGACTTCATCCGGGCCGCCCTGGCCTCGGTGGCGTCCCTCGCGCTCTTCCCCATGCAGGACGTCCTGGGGGTCGGTCCGGAGGCGTGCATGAACCGACCGGGCACGACAAAGGCTAACTGGGTCTGGCGCTATCGGGAGGAGGAGCTCGGCTCGGATACTGCCGGACGGCTGCTGGAGCTCACCCGGCTCTACGGCCGCTTGCCGTATCTGCCGGTAGACTCGGGGCGTTGACGCTGGGGACCGGGAGATCGGTCCGTATCGCTGGGCCTGAGCCCCAGCTCGGGTCTGGGGACCCTGCTTCAGGGTGTCTGCAGCCGGCCCACAATACCCTGGATAGCGGGATCGGCCATGATGCGCAGAAAACGCGGGTCGGCGCTTAGGGTTGCCAAGTCTCCGGACATGATAAGCCGAGTGAAAGCCGGGTCTGCCAGGGCGGCGCGGATCTCCGGATTCTCTTGCAGGCTGAGGATCGCCTGCATGGTGCCCGGGTCTCCGACCAGCCGTTGCTGAATGGCGGCAAGTCCCTCTCGATAGCCCGTCCCACCCGAGGCCCCCGCGATCTCCGCCGCTCCCGGATCTTCCGCACTGCTGGCATCCCTCGCCGCCCCCAAGGGTCGAATGGCCATCACCTCCGACTCCGGCACCTGGATCTCGCCCAGGGCGGCGCTGCGGATGCGATAGGCGCCTGCGGACACCGACACCAGCTCGCCACGCAGAACAGTCCCGTCGCGCAGCTCGATGCGGCTTTCGCCCGCGACGGTCGGGCTGGCGATTGCAGCCAGCAAGAGGCCGATCGCGATCGGTCGAAGCGGGCGGATGCGCAAACGCGTGAAGATTCGGTTGGACATGGGAGTACCTCGCGTTAATCGGTCGACGAAAGGGGGATCCGGCCGACCCTGGGCGGACCCCGCCAGATCGGCTCAGCCGCGAACAAGCGCTTTCGCGGGTGTCGACAGGCGCTGGGGACGCGCTCAGCAGATCCGCGGCAGTTGCTCGCCAGCCAGCCAGTCGACGATCCGGCTGCCCCCGAATCCGGTCTCCATCTGGACAAATCGGTGGGGATCGGCGACGACCTCGCCGATCAGGCTGGACCCGGCGCCCAGGGGATGGGTGCGCATGACGGCAAGGAGCTCCGCTGCCCGCTCCGGGGGGCAGATGGCGACCAGCTTGCCCTCGTTGGCCACATAGAGGGGGTCGAGACCCAGAAGCTCGCAGGCGGCCGCTACCTCTGGGCGGACCGGGATGGCGGACTCGCGGATGCGCATGCCGACACCGGACTGGTGCGCCAGCTCGTTCAGGGTGGTTGCGAGGCCCCCGCGGGTTGGATCGCGCAGGCAATGGATCTCCGGCACCGCCTCCACCATTGCCGCCACCAGCCCGTGCAGGGCGGCCGTGTCGGAGCGGATTTCGGTCTCGAAGCCCAAGTTTTCCCTTCTGGACAGGATGGCGACCCCGTGATCCCCCATAGTGCCGCTCAGAAGGATGGCGTCCCCCGGTCGCGCCCGGTCCCCCGAGATCAGGACCCCTTCCGGCACGGCACCCACCCCGGTGGTGGTGATGAAGACCCCGTCTCCCTTGCCCCGCTCCACCACCTTGGTGTCTCCGGTCGCGACCGGCACCCCGGCGTCCCGGGCAGCCTCCGCCATGCTGGCCACGATCCGATCCAGGTCCGCGAGCGGGAAGCCCTCCTCCAGGATGAAGCCCGCGGCCAGGTACAGGGGGCGGGCGCCGGACATCGCCACGTCGTTAATGGTCCCGTGGACCGCGAGACAGCCGATGTCCCCGCCTGGAAAGAAAAGGGGGGAGATCACGTGGCCGTCGGTGCTGATGACCAGGCGCCCGGGGGGCGGGGCGAACAGGGCCTGGTCGTTGGCCTGACGTAGCAGCTCGTTGTCCAGATGGGAGTGGAAGAGCTCGGCGACAAGCTGGGCCATGGCGCGGCCGCCCGCGCCGTGGGTCATGTCCACGGTGCCGTGCTTGAGGTCGAGGCGGACGGGGAAACGTCGGTCGGTCGTCATGGGGTCTTTTCCGGGCGGCGAAGCGGGGGAGCTGGATACCCCAGCATATCGCGGCGAGGCGCAGGGCGACGATGACAGGACCGGCGGCGGGCGCTGGGCTCTAATCCGCCTTGACGGACTCGGGTGGCTCGAATCACGGGGCGCGGCCGTGAATCCTGCCCCCAGTCCGGGAGAAACGCAAAGGGCGGGGATACCCGCCCCGGGAGCTCGGACCTAACCAGCCTGCGAGCGGCGGGCGAGGGCTGCGGCTCAGCTCTGGACCCAGCTCGCGAGGTTGTCCAAGCTCTTTTCCTCTCCGTCCGCGTAACCGGCCTCGTAAGCCTCGGTCAGGCGCTGCTCCTCTCGCTTAGGGTTCTGGAGGAAACCGCACTGCCAGCCCTGGATGTACTCGTCGTCCACGCCCATCTGCTCCATCTTGGTAACGGCGTCGTAGTAAAACTGGTTCATAACCGATCTCCGAGTGTCTTGTTTGGAAGGGGTGACCTTCTGCTGTTATCGCTCAGGCGCGCACCCCCGAGCGGGATGCATCGACTGGTCCTCTCACTCTGGTCTGGAGCCTGGCCCGGGTGGCGTCCCGCGGTCTGCCCCGAATCGCCCCAGGAGGTCGGGCAACGCAACGGTGTGCCGGGATACGGGTGGGCACGAGAAGGGCTATAAGAATACAGCGTTTTTCTTATAGGCGGCAACCCGCTGCCCCTGGCCCTCCGATGGGACCCCAAGCCGCGGATGCCGCTTGCGAAACTCGATTCGGAAACCCATTCTCGGAGGGGCGAATTCAACTGTCCTGCGCCCCGAAGGAGCAAGCCCTGCCATGCGTCCAGCCCTGTTGCTCCGCGTCCTGGAGCGCGAATTTTCGAGCGCTGCCCAAGGACACCACACGCCGGTCATGCTGTGGGGACCGCCAGGTGTCGGCAAGTCCCAGATGGTGGCCCAGGTCGGTGCACGGCACGGTGTCCCGGTAATCGACATCCGGCTCTCCCAGATGGAGCCAAGCGACCTGCGCGGGATCCCGTTCCGGGCCGACGGCCGGGTGGAGTGGGCCGTCCCGGCCATGCTCCCGGATTCGGGCCGGCAGGGTCCCGCGGGTATCCTGTTTCTGGACGAGATCACCTCCGCCCCCCCGACGGTCTCGGCGGCCGCCTATCAGCTGATCCTGGACCGGCGGCTCGGCGAGTACCGGGTACCGGAGGGCTGGGCCATCTTCGCCGCTGGCAACCGTCAGGGCGACCGGGGCGTTACCTATAGCATGCCGGCCCCGCTCGCCAACCGCTTTTCCCACTTCGAGGTGGAGACCCACCTGGACGACTGGGTCGCCTGGGCCTATTCGGCCGGGATCGACGAGCGGTTGATCGCCTTTCTGCGGTTTCGGCCCGAGCTCCTGTTCGACTTCGATCCGGCCCATAACCCGGTCGCCTTTCCCTCGCCACGAACCTGGGAATTCGCCCACCGGGGCCTGAAGAAATTCGAGGACCACCCGGAGCTCCTCCAGGGGACCCTCCAGGCCTGCGTGGGGCCTGCCGCCGGGATCGAGCTCAAGGCGTTCGTCGACAGCCTGGACCAGATGCCGGACCTGGACGCCATCGTTGCCGGGGAGCCCGTGCCGGTGCCTCGGGAGATCGACCTCCAGTACGCCGTGGCCGCCGCCCTCGTGGGCCGGGCCATCCGCGCCCGGACGGCCGCCGACGGGGAGCGGGCCATCGGCAACATCCTGCGCTATGCCGGGCGCTTCCCGGAGCGGGAGATGGGCGTGATGTTGGTCTCCGACCTGCATCGGGCCATCGGCAACGCGCTCTTCGAGGTCCCCGCCTTCGCCGACTGGGCCCAGGCGGTCGCCGAGGTCATGCTCTTCGAGTAGGAAGGCGATCATGCCGGTCGATCTGCACGCCATCCAGACCAAGCTGGCCGCCGCCCGCACCCGGCTGATCCTGGATAAGCCGTTCCTCGGCGCACTGGTACTGCGTCTGCCCCTGCAGGCGGCGGACAGTCGCTGGTGCCCCACGACGGCCACGGACGCCCGGGCCTTCTACTACAACCCGGACTATATCGGTGGCCTGACCCTGGACCAGACCCAGTTCATGCTGGCCCACGAGGCCCTGCACTGCGCGCTTTCCCACTTCGCCCGCCGTCGGCACCGGGTGCGGCACAAATGGGACCTGGCCTGCGACCATGCCATCAACCCGATCTTGGTGGAGGACGGCCTCCAGCCCCCGCCCGGTGCCCTGCTCAAACCCGCCTTCAAGGGATTGACCGCGGAGGAGATCTACCCGCTGATCGAGGACGAGGACCGCTCCGAGACCCTGGATCGGCACGCCTACGACCCGGACGACCGGGGCCGCGGCAGCCAGGGGGACCTGAACGAGCGGGACCGCGAGCCGCGCTCGGGGGGGCAGAAGCCGGAGGGGCAGGGCGAGCG
>JBGSOR010000384.1:0-5857 GCA_041738985.1 Chromatiaceae bacterium
CGCCTCCGGCAGCGCCGAACGCCGCGCCGCTGCCCGCACGACTCGTGGTCGTGGTACCGCAACCCGACAGTGCCGCGGCGGCGACCATCAGCAGGGGGATTACAAGCCTATTCATGCGTTTGGACTCCAATGGCCATCTCACGCTCCGCTGCGGTCGCAACGAGCCGTTGGCGATCACACCATCAAGCGAGCTTAACCATACGAGCCGTAATGTGGATCCGGTGGCAGCATAAGTCCAATGCATTTTCCAGTGTTATCCGATACCTTTATTGCATGACGATCAAGCTACAGCATTTGGCCCATGCCCTGGAGCTTTCGCGATGCGGGTCTTTCCACCGCGCCGCCAAGGCGCAGCACCTGTCTCAACCCGCCTTCTCGCGCAGTATTCGCGCCTTGGAGGAGTCGCTGGGGGTCCCGCTCTTTGACCGTCAGGGCATGGCGGTCACGCCGACCTACTATGGCGAAGCCCTGCTGGCCCGAGCCGCCACCATCCTTGATCAAACCCAGGAGCTGGAGCGCGAGATCGAGTTGTTGCAAGGGCTTGAGACGGGACACTTTGCCGTCGCCGTGGGGGCCTACGCGGGGGAGCTGTCCGCCAACCGCGCCATGGCCGAGCTCATCCAGCGCCACCCCAAACTGTACTGCACGGTCAAGCTGAGCAGTTGGCGGCGGTTGGTCGATCTGGTCCGCGAGCGCGCGGTCGATCTCGGGGTGGCCGAGGTCAGTACACTGGGCACCGCCGCGGATCTGGTGGCCGAACCCGTCGGACAACACGCCTTGATCTTCTATTGCCGGCGTGGGCACCCCTTGCTCGCACGCGAGACGGTGTCGAAATCGGATCTCGACGCCTACCCCTTGGTTTCGATCCGTATCCCGCCCCGCGCTGCCAGCCTGTTCCCGGGCAAGGGCGACCTGGATGCGCACACGGGCGACTGGATCCCCCATGTCGAAGTGGACGATTTAGCGACCGCCCGTACCCTGGTCCTCGCGAGCGATGTCTTTGGCGTGGCAGCACCGGTGCAGATCGAGCCCTGGCTGCGCAGCGGCGAATTCTGCGTCCTTCCGCACCGGCCATCGTGGCTGAAGCTTGACTACGGATTCATCTATCTGCGGAACCGGACCCTGGCGCCTGCCGCGAGACGGTTCATGGCGATCGTCAGGGAGATCGAGGCCGAGCTCGACGTCCGTAACCGGAGGCTGATCCGGACGATCTTTGCGAGCTCGGAAGGTGCCCCCGGAGGGGCCGGATAGTCGGCATTTCGGAAGCGGGCGGTCTACGCGGCACGACCGCTGAAGGTGCCGCTCAGCGACGCCCTTCCCTTGGGCTAAGACATCGCCGAGTGGCGTCAAAAGCGGCCAATCAACGACAGGCCAACCAGCCCCGCAGGATCGCGATCCTCATCGTAGAGCTCGTTGCCGTCCCGATCCTCGACACGCAGGTTCCCCGCAAGCGCCGCTCCCGCGTAGGCGTTGAGCGTCAGCGCCTCGGAGATCCGATGTCCGATGCGAGCCACTACCGGAAGGTATGCATTTTCGCCGATTCCGTTGGGGACGGGACCGTTGTCGTCCAAGCGGAAGCGAAAGGACCGAAACGCCGCGGCAATGCCGATCTCCCACCCGGAGTCCAGCGCGTAAGAGAGCTCAAGCCCGGCCGGCCCGGCGGGGCCCGCGGGTAGCGGATTCGTAAGGCGCAGGCGTTCGGTGATGCGCCAGTCCACGATCAGGAACGGGAAGGCGCGCGTCTGCTCGATCCGCTCGTAAACGCCGACACCGAGCCCCAGGGTCAGATCGGGACTTAGACGCCGCGCGGCTGACGCCAATGCGCCGTACTCCAGTGCGTCGGAAAGCTCGGCACCCGATTCGCCCGCGTACTCGACCGTGGGGGAAAAGGTCAGGCGCCAGCCGCTGTCGGTCGTATAGCTGTAGGGAACGGAGACTCCAACCCGATAGAGCGAGCCCCAGGGCTGGGCACCGTCGAAGGCGGCAATGTCGTTAAAGCGCCAGTCCTCGTAATCGAAGCTCAGCCCGAGGCGGAGCGTCGAGCGCGCATCGAGCGCCCAGGTGCGTCCGAGCGACGTGAGCACCCCCGAATAGCCCGCGTCGCCGCCGGAATCGAGGTCGCTAGCGAACTGGTAGACGGGCGTAATCGAGAACGTGTCCTTCGTTGCCGACTGCGCGAAGGTGCCGGCGCTCCACGCGAACAGCGCTCCGACGAGGGCGGTGCCCAAGCGAACGCGAGCATGCCTTTGGCTATTCCACATGGAGTCAAACGGCATGGGCATTGTCTTCCAGTCTATTCCCATCGGCGCTCGGCGCCTTGCCCCCATACCATGTGACATAGAGGGTGGGGAGAAAGATCAGAGTGAGCAGGGAGGCGACCAGCAGACCGCCCATGATGGCGTAGGCCATCGAGCCCCAGAAGACCGTGGGCGCGATCGGGATCATGCCGAGAATGGTCGAGAGCGCGGTCAGCATGATGGGTCGAAAGCGCGACAGGCTGGCCTCGACCACGGCGTCCCAGACGGTCTTGCCCGCGGCCCGTTCGGCCTCGATCTGGTCGATCAGGATCACCGCGTTCTTGGCGATCATGCCGATCAGGGCGAGGATGCCGAGAATGGCGACGAAGCCGAGCGGCTTGCCGGAGGCCAGCAGGGCGCCGACCACGCCGATCAGGCCCAGCGGCACCAGGCTCAGGACCATGAAGAGCCGCGCGAAGCTCTTGAGCTGGAAGATCAGCAGGGTCAGCATCAGCAGGAGCATCACCGGCACCACCGCGAAGACCGATGCCTGGGATTTGGTGCTCTCCTCGACCGCGCCGCCCAGCTCGATGCGATAGCCGGCGGGCAGGGTCGCGTTCAGCGCGGCGATGGGCTCTGCGAGATCCGCCACCACGGCCTCCGGCAGGATCTCCGGCGTGACATCCGCCCGGACCGTCAGGGTCGGCACCCGGTCGCGCCGCCACACCATGGGATAGTCCTGGCCGTACTCGAAGACGGCGAACTGACTGAGCGGGATGGTGCGCCCGTTGGGCAGCGAGACCGGCAGGCTGCGCAGGGTTTCGACCGATAGGCTCTGTCCCCCAAGTTCGCGCGCGACCACATTGACGAGATAAATGTCGTCGCGGACCTGGGTGATGCCGGTGCCCGAGATATTGGCGTTGAGCGCGGTGGAGACCGCCTGGGTGCTCAGACCCAACTGACGCGCCTGCTCCTGATCGATGCGGATATGCAGTTCGCGCTCCGGCTCCATCCAGTCGAAATTGACCCGGCGCGATCCGGGGTGATCCGCCACGAGATCCGCGAGCCGCAGCGCGATGTCGCGCAGTTCGGTCGGATCCGGACCCATGACGCGGTATTGCAGTGGCCAGCCGACCGGCGGACCCAGTTCCAGCGGCGAGACCCGTCCGACTACCTCCGGGAAGCGTTCGGCCAGCAGTTGTTCGAGTCGCGGCTGGAGCCGTTCGCGTGCCTCGATGTCTTTGGTCACGACGACGGATTGGGCGAAGAAGGGGTTGGCCAACTGCACGTTCAGCGGCAGATAGAAACGGATGGCGCCCTGGCCGATGTAGGTGCTCCAGCGTTCGATCTCGGGCGCGAACTCGGGATCCTCGCGCAGGATCTGTTCGAACTCGTTGACCAGCCGCTCGGTCGCATGGATCGAGGCGTTTTGCGGTAACTGCAGGTCGACCAGGAGTTCGGGGCGGTCGGACGAGGGGAAGAACTGGCGCGGCACCTGACCCAGGCCGAGGATGGCGGCGACGAAGATCGCGAGCGTCAGAGCGATGGTGAACCAGCGCGCGCGCATCGCCAGCGTCAGCAACCAGCGGTAGGCGCCGACGATGCGGCTCGGCTGGTCGCTCGCCCCGGCCTTGGGCGGGCGCAGCAGCGTCATGCCGATCAGAGGGGCGAACACCATGGCCACGAGCCAGGAGGCGATCAGCGCGATGCCGACCACCGCGAAGATCGAAAAGGTGTACTCGCCCGCCGAGCTCTGGGCGAAGCCGATGGGCACGAAGCCGGCGATGGTGACCAGGGTGCCGATGAGCATCGCCGTGGACAGATGCTGGTAGGCATAGGTGGCCGCGCTGGCCTTGTCGTCGCCCACGGCCAGGCGCCGGCTCATGGCGTCGATGGTGGTCATGGCGTCGTCGACCATCAGGGCCAGGGCGATGATGAGGGCGCCGAGCGAGATCCGCTGCAGGTCGATGTCGGCGATGTCCATCATTGGAAAGACCACGGCCAGCGTCAGCGGGATGGCGATGGCCACGACCGTGCCGGCGCGCACCCCCAGCGCGACGAAGCTGATCGCGAGCACGATGCCGATCGCCTGCCACAGCGAGGTGGTGAATTCGTTGATCGCAAGATCCACCGACAGAGGTTGATCGGCCACCAGACGCGGCTCGATGCCGAGCGGCAGTTCGGCCTGGATGTCGGCGATGGCCTTGGCGACGTTGCGCCCGAGCGCCAGGGTATCGCCGCCATCGCGCATGGCGATGGCGAGCCCGATGGCGGGTTCCCCATTGATGCGGAACATGGGTTGGGGCGGATCGACGAAGCCGCGGCGGACATCGGCGATGTCGCGCAGCCGCAGCATCCGGTCGCCGACGGCGAAGGTGACCTCGGCGATGTCCCGCTCGGAGCCGAAGGCGCCCGAGACCCGCAGCGCGATGGACTCGTCGCTGGTGCTCAGGATGCCCGCCGGGCTGACGATGTTCTGGGCGCGCAGCGCGGCGATCAGGGTGCTCGGATCGAACCCCAGTCCGGCGAGCCGCTCGACCGAGAAATCGATATAGATGACCTCGTCCTGGGCGCCGAGGATGTCGATTTTGGAGACGTCGGGGACCGTGAGGAGTTGCGAACGGGCGGCCTCCACCGCGTCACGCAGTTCCCGATGGCTGAAACCATCGGCGGTGAAGGCGTAGATGATGCCGAAGGTGTCGCCGAATTCGTCGTTGAAAAAGGGGCCGACGATCCCTTGCGGTAGGGTGTGGCGCATGTCGCCCACCTTCTTGCGTACCTGGTACCAGGTGTCCGAGACCTCTCGTCCCTGCGTGCTCCCGGCCAGATCCACGAAAATGGTGGTGGTGCCGGCGCGGGTGAAACTGCGCAGGTAGTCCAGGTTCGGGACCTCCTGCAGGGTGCGTTCGAGACGCTCGGTGACCTGGGCAATGGTCTCGTCGAGGGTGGCGCCGGGCCAGATCGCCTTGACCACCATGGTGCGGAAGGCGAACGGCGGATCTTCCGCGCGGCCGAGCTGGTAGAAGGAACTCACCCCGGCGGCGAGTACCGCGAGCATGATGAAAAGGGTGACCGAGCGGTTGCGGATCGCCCAGTCGGAGAGGTTGAAACCGCTCATGGTTGAGCTCTGGGCTGGGACTCGGGCGGAGTCTGAGTCTGGGGCTGGGCCCCGAGCAGTCGGACCTGCTGGCCGGGGCGCAGGGTCTGGACTCCCGCGGTCACCACCAGCTCGCCGGGCTCCAGACCCTGGGAGACCAGTACCCGGTCCAGCTCAAAACGGACCACGTCGACATTGCGTAGCGCGACGGTGCTCGCCTGGGGATCCAGGGTCCAGACCGCCGGTGCACCCCCGGTCGCCGTCAGGGCCGAGGTCGGGATCTCGATGCCTGTGGGCCCGCCGAGCTGGATGGTGCCGGTGACGGTCGAGCCGAGTCGCATCGCCCCCGGGGGGTTGGCGAGGCCGACTCTGACCTGGAAGGTCCGGGTCACCGGGTCTGCCTGCGGAGACACCTCGCGCACCCGCCCCTCGGCGGTGACCTTGGGGTCGGTGCTCAGGGCAACCAGCCCCAGACTCAGACTCCGCCCGAGTCCCAGCCCAGAGCTCAACCATGAGCGGTTTC
>JBGSOR010000390.1:0-1858 GCA_041738985.1 Chromatiaceae bacterium
GCGTCAGGTCGGGCGCGTCCGGGCCCCGGCCCTGGCCGGCTAGCCGGGGACCGCTCGGGTCCATCAGGCCGCCCGCTCGCAGGCCCCGGGCTGCTCCCGTTCCGGGGCGATCTCCTCGAAGGAGAGTCCCAGGCGGTCGAAGAGGGTGCGGTCCCGGTCCGATTCCGCGTTGGGAGTCGTCAGAAGACGATCCCCGAAGAAGACGGAATTGGCCCCGGCAAAGTAGCAAAGTGCCTGGAGCTCGTCGCTCATCTGGGCGCGGCCGGCGGAGAGCCTCACATAGGATCTGGGCATGATGCAGCGGGCTGTGGCCACCGTGCGCACAAACTCCAGAGGATCCAGAGGTGCGGTGCCGAAAAGCGGCGTGCCCTCCACCTGGACCAGCAGGTTGATGGGCACGGACTCGGGGTGGGCCGGCAAGTTGGCGAGCTGGCGAAGCATGGATGCCCGGTCCCGGCGGGACTCGCCCATTCCGAGGATGCCGCCGCTGCAGGTCTTGAGACCCGCCTCCCGGACGTGCTCCAGGGTCTCCAGCCGGTCCCGGTAGGTGCGCGTGCCGATGACCTGACCGTAAAATTCGGGCGAGGTGTCCAGGTTGTGATTGTAGTAGTCGAGTCCTGCCAACTTGAGCCGCTTGGCCTGAGGACCCGTCAGCATCCCCAAGGTCACGCAGGTCTCCAGACCCAGGCCATGCACCGCCTCCACCATGGCGACCACCCGATCCAGGCTTTTGTCCGTGGGGTTGCGCCAGGCCGCGCCCATGCAGAAACGGGTCGCACCCTCGTCCCGGGCCGCCCGGGCGGCGGAGATCACCTCCTCCAACGGCAGAAGGCGCTCGCGCTCCAGACCGGTGTCGTGGTGGGCGCTTTGGGAGCAGTAACCGCAGTCCTCCGGGCAGGCCCCGGTCTTGATGCTGAGCAGGGTGCTGACCTGGACCCGGTTGGGGTCGAAGTGTGCCCGATGGACGGTCTGGGCGCGCAGCAGCAGGTCGTTGAATGGCAGGTCGAGGATCGCCTGGACCTGGTCGAGCGTCCAGTCGTGCCGGGTATCCGAGTGGGGCATGGATGAGTCGCCGGTCGGCCCCAGGTTGGGGCGCGCAAAAGGCAAGCATCCTAGCGGGGTCGAATGGATTGTCAACCGCTGGACCGGACGCAGGTTGACGAGTGCGGTCCCTGGAGCCCGCGGGTCCGGTCGGCAATGCCTACCGCCTGCTATCAGCCCCGCCGATCGAAGTCAGTCGATTGGTCCGTGGCCCGAGGGGCGCGAGCCCCTCATCCGGCTACACGTTCCAGGGCGAGTGCGAAGGCCGACAGTCCGGAGCGGGGGAGCAGGACGTGGGGCTTGTCGTGCCGCTTGCAGAATTGCTTGGTGCGGTAGTAGGCGGAGTGACTTACGACGTCCGTGGCGCAGATGACCGCGTCGGCGCCGGCGAGCAGTGCCTCGAGACGCCGGTCCCGATCCTCCAGGCCGCCGTCGTGGTGGTCGAAGCGCCCGTTGCACCTTGCCACCAGGCGGCTCAGCTCCCGGACATGGGTGAGTCGGCCGCCCACGCAGAGGACGAGCCGTCCGGCCAGGTCAGCCCGTCGGGCGCACTCCAGATTGGCGCAGGCCTCGCAGTGCTCCGCGGATCCTTCGGCCAGGCTCTCGGAGAGTAGCCGCTCCAACGCCTGGCTCTCCGCATGAGTCTCGTCCAGGGCGGACGCCTGCTCCGCGATGCGTCGCTCTGCCTGGCTCAGGGCCGCTTGCTGCGACTCGATCTCCCGCTGCCGGCCTGCGAGCTCGATCTTCAGCGCCGCCAGTCTGACTTCCAGCTCGGCGATCCGTCGGGCGGGCAGTCCGCCGTCCAGGGCCGCGAGGC
>JBGSOR010000408.1:0-24989 GCA_041738985.1 Chromatiaceae bacterium
CGCCTCCGCCGCGATTCTCGCACCCGTGGCGCCCGCGGCCACGAGGGGACCCATCCACCCGAGCAGCACGATCAGGGCCGCACCCGTGCGACAGCCCGCTGTTCGGCCGGCACCCGGGCCGCCACAGGTTTCGGAGCGACCCATCGCAATCCCGCTCATGACGCGCCTCTGCCCCGACACTCGGCCCCAAGTCGGCCCCTATGATGACTTAGTCCTTGAGCCCACCCCCTGGTTCGGTTCCGCCCCGGGGTCTGACCGAACCTGGAAAGGCAGCCGACCGGGCTATAATCGTGCGCTTATCGAATCGGGTGTCCCTTTATGAGCGAGCTAACCCCCTTCTGGGAGACCACGCCCCTGGATGCCATGACTCGGGAGCAGTGGGAATCCCTCTGCGACGGCTGCGGCAAGTGCTGTCTCGAGAAGTTCGAGGACGAAGACACGGGAGACATCGTCTATTCCCGGGTCGCCTGCACCCTGCTGGAGCTGAACACATGCCGCTGCGGGGATTATGCAAACCGCTCACGGCGGGTGCACGACTGCGTGACCCTGGTCCCGGAGGTGCTGGTGCGCCCCGGCTGGCTACCCGAGACCTGTGCCTACCGGCGGCTCGCGGAGGCACGCCCCCTGCCCCGCTGGCACCCGCTCCTCACCGGCGACCCGGAGTCGGTGGCCGCGGCCGGCCACAGCGTACGCGGCCGGGTGCTGGCTCCGGAGGAGGCCGGAGACCCGCTCCTGAACCTCATCGACTGGATCAAGTGAGCGGAATCACGCCATCTCGCGGGTGAGAAGTCCCAGGGTCCAGCCCTCCCCGGGGAGCGGGATGCGGACTCGCCAGCCCGCTCCGGGCGCGGTCGCCAGCGACTGCCCGTCCAGGGTCTCCATCGCCTCCAGCCTGAAACGCCGGTTGCCCGCCGGGTCCAGCAGGTGAAGTCGGTCGCCCACCGCAAAGCGATTCTTGACCTCGATCTCGGCCCAACCTTCCCCGGCTGCCCCGTCCCCGGAGACCACCTCGCCCACGAACAGCTCGCGCCCGGTGCGGGAGACCCCGTCGGCGTAGTTCTGGGTCTCCGCCGGGACATGACGGCGTAGAAAGCCCTCCGTATAGCCCCGGTTCGCCAGCCCTTCCAGATCCAGGAGCAGCTCCCGCCGGAAGGATCGTCCGGCCAGGGCATCGTCGATGGCCATGCGATAGACCTGGGCGGTGCGTGCCGCGTAGTAGTGCGACTTGGTGCGGCCCTCGATCTTCAGACAGTCGATACCCAGCTCGACCAGACGCGCGACATGCTCCACTGCCCGCAGGTCACGGGAGTTGAGGATATAGGTGCCGTGCTCGTCCTCGAAGATGGGCAGATACTCCCCTGGCCGCCCGGCCTCCGCGAGCAGATAGACCTCGTCGGCCTGGGGCTGTCTTCCATCCGGTGGCTTGTCGGACGACTCCGGGCCGACCGCAGGGCCGGCCTCCCCTAGCCTGTACTCCCAGCGGCAGGCGTTGGTGCAGGCCCCCTGATTGGCGTCCCGATGGTTGAAATAGCCGGAGAGCAGGCACCGCCCCGAATAGGCGATGCATAGTGCCCCGTGGACGAAGACCTCCAGCTCCGTGTCCGGGCAGGCGGCGCGAATCTCGGCAATCTCCTCCAGCGACAGCTCCCGGGACAGGATGACCCGCGCGATCCCCTGCCGCGACCAGAAGCGCACCGCCGCCGCATTGACCGTGTTGGCCTGGACCGAGAGATGGACGGGCACCTCCGGCCAACGCTCCCGTACCAGCAGGATCAGGCCCGGGTCGGCCATGATCAGGGCGTCCGGACCCATGGCCAGGATGGGCTCCATATCGGCCAGGAAGGTCCGGAGCTTGGCGCCATGTGGCATCAGGTTGATGGCCAGATAGAGCCGACGGCCCTGGGCATGGGCCTCCGCAATTCCCAGCGCGAGCGTCTCCGCGTCGAAGGCGTTGTTGCGCACCCGCAGGCTGTAGCGCGGCAGGCCCGCATAGACCGCGTCCGCCCCGTAGGCCAGGGCATAGCGCAGGGCCTTCAGGTCCCCGGCTGGGGATAGCAGCTCCGGGCGATGAGGCAAGGCAGTCGCCGCTGGCACTGGCTCAGTCCCCGCGAAGGACTTTGTGCTGAGGGCCGGGGGCGTCCGGATCGGCACAGACCCGAGCCGTCAACCCGCGATCGACCAGACCGTCCTCGAAATCGATGGCCATCCGCTCTTACCGCACAAAACAGGAAACGCGGAGGTTAGCACTTTCCCGCGTCCCCACAGGACCCCTCGGTGCACGCGTCCATCGGCGTCGTACCCGCCTCCGGGCGTCACCCGCGGCATCCGCCAACAGCCTGAGCCGGACGGATCGGCCGCGCACCCGATGCCCCGACTCGAAACCGCGACGCCGGGCGCATGGGCCGGTCGATGCCGCTATGGCGACGTCGCCTGACGGATCCCTCCCGGGGCCTTTGCCCATCGGATCCTTTCGCCTAGAGTAGACGCCTGCGGCGCGCCGACGCCCTCCACCTCGGGGCGGGCCGGGGGCGCCGAGACCAACCGTACAGCACCCGAGGAGACGACGTGACCGAGCCGACCGCCGACAACCGGGGGCCGACCCCGCTGACCGACCTGCGCAAGCGGGTGAACATCGCCCGCCGGTCCATCCTGGACAACCTCACGGAGCTGGTCGGTCCGGTCGAGGTCGGCTACGACTTCCACCGCGAGTGGAACGGCTGCTGGAAGGTCCGGGTGACCGTGTGCGGGGCCGCCAACGGGACCCTGGACTGCACCCTGTTGGATACCCCGGACGGCGGCATCCTGGCCCTGCCCCGCCCTCTGCCGGAGCGCTGGCGCAATGCCACGGGTATCCGCGCAAGCGACGGCACCCGCTGGACACTCGACAGCGCTGGGACCTTGGTACCCTTCTCTGCGCCCGAGTGAGACTCCTGGCCGAGGGGTGCCCCACGAGGCGAGCGGGCATCGATCCATTCCGCACCTCTCGCCCCGATCCCGCGCCCACAGATGCGTCCGAATAACGAAACCGTCAGATAGAACCGAGGTTTAAATGCTCAGCCGCGTTCGCCAATTCTTCGAAGAATACCTCGCCGCCAACTCGGAGGGTGCCCAGGACCCGGCCGCCGCGGCACGTTGCGCGGCCGCCGCGCTCCTCCTGGAGATGGGGCACATGGACGACACCATGACACCCGTGGAGCAGGCGGCGATCGCGAACGCGGTGCGGACCGGCTTCGGGCTCAAACCAGAGCAGGCGGAAGAGCTGCTCGCCTGCGCCCAGGAGGAGCGGCAGCAAGCGACCGACTATCACCAGTTCACCTCGCTGATCAACGCCCATTTCGACGCGGAGCAGCGGGCCGGCCTGATCGAGCGCCTTTGGCAGGTGGCCTACGCCGACCAGACACTCTGCAAGCATGAAGAATACCTGGTACGCAAGGTGGCGAGCCTGCTCCATGTCCCCCACAGCGCCTTCATCGCTGCCAAGCACCGGGCGATGGATAGCGCCGGATAGCAAGCGACACTCCGGAGCTCGCCGCCCCGCTTCCCCTCCCCCGCTGTCGCACAAACGTGCGTCCTGGCATTTGAGGCCGCCGAAGGCGAGGTGGAGCAGGAGGACTATTTCGAGATGGAGGACTACGCGGACGGCTTCGAGGACGACTTCGAAGAAGCCTTCAAGATGGACGCGTTCGAGACGGCGTGGCGGGACCTGCGCCCGAGATCAAGGCGTTCCTGTTCGGAAAGACCCGTCTGATCCCACCCAGATGTGGCAGGACCCCAAGGGCGCGCTTACCGAGAGCCAGAGGCCCGGATCGCGGGCGGGAGCTCCAGGTGGCCATGATGGTGAGCCAGGGACTCGGCCAACAAACAGATCGCCCATCGGCTGGGCTTGAGCGAATGGAGTGCCACCTCGTGCCTGCGGCGGTGCTTCGCCAAGCTCCGGGTACGCACCCGTGCCGCCATGGTCGCGCGCATCGTGAGCGACCTGCGGCCTTAGGGTACGCGGGGGCTGTCGGGTCCTGTATCGTGCCGGGGTCTTCCACTTCCTCCGGAGTCCCCATGCGATTCGATGTCAGCCAGGACGAGATCCGCAAGGCCAATATCCCCCACGAGATCTTCCTCACCAACCTGATCGGCAATCACATCCTGATGACGGTCGCGGCCGGCGGCGTGGCAGGGAGCTTTCCCTGGGTGATGGCCGTCATCCCCGTCGTCTCCTTCATCCTCCTGAGCTACATCCTGTGGCGCGCCCATGTCTCCCCGACCCGGGACCCCTGGTACGTGATGTGTCACTGGCAGATCTGTGCCCGGCGCAGCCGCATCTTCCTCACGATGCTGATCCTGCTGCTCGCGGTCGTCACCCTCGGTTGGGCCGGCTACACCTACGGCGGGATGATGAAGGAGGCGGTCGTGGCCCTGGTGGCGGGGACCGGCATACTGCCGGTCATGGTGACGGTGCTGGTGCTGGTGATCGTGGAATCGGACGCCCTCTATCACGCCAACCAGGCGAAGCTGCCCAACTGGGTGGTGGAGCGCTATCCCAACCCGGATGCGCGGGTCATCCCGGAGACAGACCCGGTGCACCCGGCCTCCTGAGCCACCCGCCTATCTGGAGACCTGGGCAGGTAACCCCGCCCTGGCGGCAACCTCCTTGGCGACCAGGACATTCAGGGCCTCCACGAAACGGTCGGTTCCCCCCGTCTGGCCCGGGCTGGTCCGATACTTGCCGTTGACGATCACGGCCGGGACCCCGTCGATCCCGTAGCGCGCCTGCATCTCCCTGGCCTTGGCCACCTTGGTCTCCACGGCAAAGGACTCGTAAGCCGAACGGAACTCCTTCGGATCGATCCCGACCTCCTCGGCAAACTTCACCAGATCGTCCTCGCTAAAGATCCGCCGCTTGTCGACCTGCATGGCCTTGAACAAGGGCTCGTGAAAGGCATCCAGCTTACCCATGGCCTCGGCCGCATAGTAGGCGCGGGCATGGGGGTCCCAGCGGGGGCCGGTCGCCGGCATGCGACGGAAGGCAGCGCCCTCGGGCATGGTAGCGACCCAGGAATTGATGGTCGGCTCCAAGTACCAGCAGTGCGGACAGCCGTACCAGAAGACCTCCAGCACCTCCACCTTGTCGCCAGTCTCGGTGGGCTGAGCGACTGGGAGCAGGGCGTAGTCGATCCCCTCGTCGACGGCCCAGGCCGGGACAGCGAGCAAGAGGAAAGCGAATGCCAGGCCGATAAGGGACCGCAGGCGCGGGGTCTGGGACATATGTTAAGGCTCCTACGGATAAATGAATTGCGGGGCGACCCGATCGATATCAGGCCGCGCCCAAGCCGGCCGCATAGTCGAGCACCAGGCCCGCAAACACGGCCATCCCGAAATAGTTGTTGTTAAGGAAGGCTTGAAAGCATTGGCCCGGATTGCGCTCCCGCATCAGCCATTGTTGATACAGGGCCAGGGCCGCGGCGACCGCCAGCCCGCCTTGGTACCCCACCCCGCGCCCGGCCTGTGCCCCTACCCACAACAGGATACCGAGCATCAGCACCTGGAGCAGTCCGACGATCAGCCGGTCGCGCTGCCCAAACAGGATCGCGGTGGACTTGATGCCGATCTTGAGATCGTCGTCCCGGTCCACCATGGCGTACTGGGTGTCGTAAATCAGTGCCCAGATTAAAGTGGCGGCGAACAGAACCCAGGCAAGGACGGGGATGGCCCCGGTGACCGCCATGAAGGCCATTGGGATGGCCCAGCCGAAGGCGGCCCCCAGAAACATTTGGGGCACATGGGTGAAGCGCTTCATAAAGGGGTAGATAACCGTGAGCAGCACTGCCACCACGGACAGGGCGACGGTCTGCCAGTTCAGGAAGAGCACCAGTGCGAAGGCCACTAGGCTCAGGGTCACGAAGACCCCCACCGCTTCCCCGGGGGATGCCGCCCCGGTCGCCAGCGGCCGCTGGTTGGTGCGCGCGACATGCCCGTCGAAGTCCCGGTCCGCAAAGTCGTTGATGGCGCAGCCTGCGGAGCGCATCAGCACCACCCCGAGCACAAAGATCAGGACGATCGACCAGGGCGGACTCCCCTCCCCCGCAATCCAAAGTGCCCAAAGAGCCGGCCACATGAGGAGGAAGATCCCGATGGGACGGTGCAGCCGCACCAGGTAGAAGTAAGCCCGCAGGCGCTCGGCCAAGGCGGCAGGACCGGACGCAGGACGGGAAGTGCCGATCTTGACCTGTGGAATTTCGGTACTTGGCATAGCGTGAGGGCGTGGGGCTCGCAGTCGGATGGGGCGGGGAGAAGCGGGCGGGATTATGGCATAGGCGAGGAGCAGCGTTCACACCTGCCCAAGCTCCTCCCGCTCCCCGAGCCAACGCCGGATTAGCGGCTCCACCCGCTCCGGATAACGCTCCAGGATCAGGTCCGCCGCCCGCTGGGCCTCGGCGACCAAGTGCCGATCGCGCAGGGGGTCGGCGACCCGAAAGTCCAGGGTCCCGGTCTGGCGCGTCCCCAAGATCTCGCCGGCGCCTCGCATCTTGAGGTCCTCTTCGGCAATACGGAATCCATCCAGGGTGTCGCGGATCAGGGTCAGACGGTCAAGGGCTGGGGCGGTCAGGGGGGCGTGGTAGAGGAGTAGGCAGAAGCTCTCCACGCCCCCCCTGCCGACCCGGCCGCGGAGCTGGTGGAGCTGCGATAGCCCGAGGCGCTCCGGGTTCTCGACGATCATCAGACTGGCATTTGGCACGTCCACGCCGACCTCGATCACCGTGGTGGCCACCAGCAGGTCCAGGCCCCCTGCCGCGAACGCCGCCATGACCGACTCCCGCTCAGCCGCCTTCTGGCGCCCATGGACCAGACCCACCCGCACGTCGGGCAGGGCCTCCCCGAGCCCCCGGGCCGTCTCTTCCGCCGCCTGGCACTGGAGCGCCTCGGACTCGTCGATTAGGGTGCAGACCCAATAGGCCTGGCGCCCGGCAGCGCAGGCGTCTCGCACCCGTCCGACCACCTCCGCCCGGCGGGTATCCGGCACCGCCAAGGTCCGGATCGGCGTGCGCCCCGGCGGACCCTTGGCGATCACGGACAGGTCCAGGTCCGCATACAGCGTCATGGCGAGCGAGCGCGGGATCGGGGTGGCGGTCATGATGAGCTGGTGGGGCAGTCCGCCGGAGCCGGTCCCCTTGGCGCGGAGGCGCATGCGCTGGTGGACGCCGAAACGGTGCTGCTCGTCGATGACCACGAGACCCAGATTCGCAAACCGGACCTCGTCCTGGATCAGGGCATGGGTGCCGATCACAAGCGATGTCGTGCCATTGGCGATCGCTGCGAGCAGGGCTGCCCGGCTACGGCCCTTATGACGCCCGGCGAGCCATAGGGGCTCGATCCCCAATGGGGCGAGCCAGGCGGTCAGGTTTCGCCAGTGCTGCTCCGACAGGAGCTCGGTCGGGGCCATCAGGGCCACCTGTCGATCGGACTCGATGGCCTGGAGGGCGGCGAACGCCGCAACCACGGTCTTGCCCGAGCCCACATCCCCTTGAAGCAGCCGCTGCATGGGCCGGGGGCGCGCCAGGTCCGCGGCGATCTCGTCGACGGTGCGCTCCTGGTCCGGGGTCAACGCAAAGGGCAGGATCTCCCGCAGCTGCCGACGCAGCCCCCCGTTCCCGCCCAAGACCGGGGCCTGCTGGCGGACGTGGGCGAGGCGCAGCCGCCGCAGGCTCGCCTGGTGGGCTACCAGCTCCTCGAAGGCGAGCCGTCCGAAGGCCGGGTGACGTCGCTCCAACAAGTCCGCCAGGTTCACCGCCAGGGGGGGGCGGTGCAGATAGCGCAGGGCCGCGCTCAGATCCGGGAGCTCCAGACCCGCAAGGACCTCCGGCGGCAAATGCTCCGCGGGCGGACTCTGCGCCAGGAGGGCAAGGGCCTGCTCGGTGAGTCCCCGCCAGGTCGCCTGTTGAAACCCCTCGGTGGATGGATAGAAGGGGGTCAGGCACGCCTCGGACCCGACATCCGTATCCTCCGTCTGAAAACGGTATTCCGGATGGATCATCTCCAAGCTGCTCGGTCCCTCCCGCACCTCGCCAAAACAGCGCAGCCGCACCCCCGCTCGGAGCGCAGAAGACTGCTGAGGCGAAAAATGAAAGAAGCGTAGCAGCAGGCCGGCAGCGACACCCGCGGAATTCGTCTCGTCCTGGAGCCAGACCTTGAGGGAGCGACGTCGCCCATAACCGATCTGGACATCCGCCACGGTGCCCTCCACCGACGCCTCCACTCCCGGGCGCAGCTCCGCAATGGGAATAAGCTGGGTGCGATCCTGGTAGCGCACCGGCAGATGGAACAGGAGGTCCTGGACGCTTTGGATTCCGAGCCGAGCCAAACGCTCGCGGACCCGGGGGCCGACACGATCGAGGCGCTCGACCGGGGTGTCTTCCAGCGACTCCGGTCGGGACTCGGGCGAGGTGGACTGTGTGTCGGGGGGGCTGGTCAACTTCGTCGCTGCAGCGCTCGGTGGTCTGGAGCGCCCTGTCCCTGGCCTTTCCGAGTCCCCGACCGGACAATCGGCGACTTCTCGCCCCCACAGGACCCGGCCTCATGATCCATCAGCACACCCTCTCCATACCCACCCGCGGACGCGAAACCTACGAGATCACGGCCGAAATTCAACGTGCGGTGCGAACCTCCGGGATCCGCTTGGGCCTCTGCCACTGCTTCATCCGGCACACCAGTGCCTCCCTGATCCTGTGCGAGAACGCGGACCCCACGGTGCGCCGGGACCTGGAGTCGTTCCTGGCCCGCCTGGTACCGGACGGGGACCGGCTCTTCGACCACCAGGACGAGGGCCCCGACGATATGCCCGCCCACGTACGCACCATCCTCACCAAGACGGACCTGACGCTCCCGGTACGCGACGGCCTTTGCGCCCTTGGGACCTGGCAGGGCGTCTTTCTCTTCGAGCACCGGGCGATGGGACATCAGCGACAGGTGATGCTGACCGTCATGGGCGAGTGAGGGAGTAGATCGGACTCCAAGGCCCCCTGGTCGAGACCGTCGCCTAGAGAGTCGCCTCGGCTGGCTGGCCCACAGCCTGCGAGACCCGGGTCCCGCCCAATCCGCCCATCCGCGCCCGCACCGCGTTCCCGAGCTGGTAAACGGCCATCGCGTAGTAGGTGCTGTGGTTGTACCGGGTGATGACGTAGAAGTTGTGTAGCCCCAGCCAGTACTCATAGCCGCTGCCCACATCGAGCTTAAGCAGGCTCGCGCTGGTCGCCCCGCCGGTGGACCCGGCCGGCGAGATGCCTTTGGCGGCCAGGGTGCTCAACGCGTAGCTGGTATCGAACCCGGACTTGAGTGCCCCGGCCCCGGAGCCGGTCGCAGTGGCCCGGACCGCCACCGGCTGACCGGTGCGCCAGCCATGGCCATGGAAATAATTGGCCACGCTGCCGATGGCATCGACCGGATTCCAGAGGTCCCGGCGTCCATCGCCGCCGAAGTCGACGGCATAGTCGTGAAACGCGGTGGGCATGAATTGGCCGTAACCCATGGCACCGGCGAAGGAGCCCTTGGGCGTGAAGGGGTCGAAGCCCTCGTCCCGGGCCATGATCAGGAAATTCTCGAGCTCCCCGGTGAAGTAGTCCGAGCGGCGGGGGTAGGCGAAGGACAGGGTGGCGAGTGCGTCGATGATACGGGTCTTGCCCATAATCCGGCCCCAGCGGGTCTCGACGCCGATGATCCCGACGATGATCTCGGGTGGAACCCCGTACTTGGCCGAGGCCCGCTGGAGCACGTCGCGGTACTGATTCCAGAAGGCTGCGCCCTTCTCGATATTGTCCGGGGTGATGAACTTGGCCCGGTAACGGAGCCAGGCGCCCGTGGGGCCACCGCCCGAGCGGCTCTTGCGCACCGGCTTGTCCATCGCCTCGATGATCCAGTTTTCCTTCTGGGCCTTGGCCAGCACCAGCTTGAGGCTGTCCGGGTCGAACCCGTGCTTGCGCTCCATGTGGCTGACGAAACGTCCAACCGCCGGATTACTGGCGAAATCGCCGCGGCCGACGGGGGTGCCATAGGCCGTGCCCTCGGGCCGGTCCCCGGACTGCTGGTCGCGGGCAGGATTGGAGCCGCAGCCGGCGGCTAGTAGCAAGAACAATAAGGTAAGCGGCAATAGGACGGTGCGCATAAGCTCCCCGGGTCGCGCATCTGACGTTACAGGCCCGGATGGTAAGCCATTCCTTCAGGAATGCAAGCCAACGCACCAATTTAGTTGAGATTCGTGCCTCATGCTGAATCGGTCGGATCGGCGAATTGCCGCCCGACCTCCGAGACCCTCACCGCGCCGTCAGCACCAAGACCCCATCCATCTCCACCGCCGCCCCCCGGGGCAGGGCCGCCACCCCCACCGCGGCGCGGGCCGGATAGGGCTCCTGGAAATACTCGGCCATCACCTGATTGACCAGCGGAAAGTGCCCCAGGTCGGTCAGGTAGACATTGAGCTTGGCAAGATCGCCGAGCCCGCCGCCAGCCGCCTCGGCAACGGCCTTCAGGTTATCGAAGACCTGCCGGATCTGGGCCTCCATGTCGCCCACCACTAGCTCCATGGTCTCGGGCACCAGGGGGATCTGGCCGGAGAGGTAGACCGTATCGCCCACCCGGACCGCTTGGGAGTAAGTCCCGATAGCCTTGGGTGCCCGGTTCGTGCTGACCATCTGTCTGGACATCGGAGTCACTCCTCAAAGTTGTCCGCCAACTGGCATGGAGGGGCCTAGCCGAACAGGCTGCGCCACCAGCGACGCCGGTTGCCGGGGAGAACCCGGGTGGCGGGCAAGTCGCAAGGGGGCAACAGGCTCATCACCCACCCCGGCAGGGGCGGATTGGTGCTGGAGCCGCAGGAGACCCCCAGGTTGATGGGGGTCGTAGATCTTGATCAGGCAGGGCGCGGCAGGGTCGTCTGCATACACGATCCCGCAAAAATCCTCCTGATGCTCGGCACGCAGCAGGGTGTCGATCTGCGCCACGAAGGTCCGTACCCGCTCGGCGTCCGCGGGTACCGCGGGCGGTGGCTCCCCCACCGCGTATAGGTACCAACCCAGATCCGCGCGCTCGTCGACGCGTCCCCAGAGGGAATCCAGCTGGTGCCAGCGCAGGGCGGAGGTGAAGCTCCCGCGGAAGGCGGTAAGAAAGGGGTCGGGCGGCATCGACCGGCTGTGGCTCGGACGCATGTTCTGACAGGCACTCGTGTGGCAGGGCTGCGGGGGAATGGCTCTCCGATATACTGTCAGCCTCTTCTACCGGGGATCAAGCCATGTCCGCACTCTTCGAATCCAACCTCAAAGGACTACCGCTCGTCGGACGTGGCAAGGTCCGCGACCTCTACCGGGTTGGGGAGGAGCACCTGCTGGTCGTCGCCACCGACCGGCTCTCAGCCTTCGACGTGGTGATGCCCCAGCCTATCCCCGGCAAGGGGGAGGTCCTGACCCGGGTCTCCAATTTCTGGTTCGCCCGCACCGCGGGGCTCGTCCCCAACCACCTCACCGGCATCCCGGTCTCCCAAGTGGTGACCGATCCGGACGAACGGGCGACCCTGAGCGATCGGGCGGTCGTGGTCAGACGGTTGAAGCCCCTGCCGATAGAGGCCATCGTGCGCGGCTACCTGATCGGCTCCGGGTGGAAGGATTACCAGGCGAGCGGCGCGGTCTGCGGTATCCGCTTACCCGCGGGACTGGTCCAGGCGGACCTCCTCCCCCAGCCCATCTACACCCCCTCCACCAAGGCGGAGGCCGGCACCCACGACGAGAACGTCGACTTCGCCCACACTGTAAAGCTCCTGGGCGCCGAGCTGGCGGCCCAGGTACGTGACGCGAGTCTGCGGATCTATACCGAATGCGCCGCGTATGCGTTGAGCCGCGGCATCATCATTGCCGACACCAAGCTGGAATTCGGTCTGGACAAGACCGGACGGCTGCACCTGATCGACGAGGTCCTCACCCCGGATTCGTCCCGCTTCTGGCCCGCGGACCAGTACCGCCCCGGCATTAGCCCCCCGAGCTTCGACAAGCAGTTCGTCCGGGACTACCTGGAGACCCTGGACTGGGACAAGAGCGCGCCCGGGCCGGACCTGCCCGCCGACATCGTCGAACGAACGGCAGCCAAGTACCGGGAGGCGGAGGAGCGCCTCACCGGTGCCTGACCGATGTCGTTTCAGCCAGCAAACAGGGCCGCGATCTCGGCCTGGATCGCCTGCGCGGCAGCGCGTCGGTCCGCGGCACCGCGGATGGGGCGCCCGACCACGATGTAGTCGGCCCCATTGCGGAAGGCCTGGGAGACCGTGACGATGCGCTTCTGGTCGTCCTCCGGCCGGTTCTCCACCGGACGTATCCCGGGCACCACTGCGATCAGCGCATCGCCGACCTCGTCGCGCAGGGCGGACACCTCCAGCCCAGACGAGACAACCCCGTCGCACCCGAGCTGCAAAGCGCGGCGCGCCCGGGACAAGACCAGTGCCTGGGGATCGCATCGGAAGCCAAGGTCTTCGAGGTCCCCGCGGTCGAGACTGGTCAGCACCGTTACCGCCAGGATCTTCAGGCCGCCCTTCTCCCGGACGGCCGCCGCCAGCATCCCATCGTTGCCGTGAACCGTGGCGAAGTCCGCGCCCGTCTCTCTGAGCTGGCGGACCGCACGCGCCACCGTCTCGGGCACATCGAATAGCTTGAGGTCGCAGAACACGCGTCTATCGCGCTCGCGCAGCCACTCCACGAGCTGGAAATAGCCGCCGGACATGAAGAGCTCCAATCCCAGCTTATAGAAGCGGACCGAATCGCCCAGCTCATCCACCAAGGATCGGGCACTGGCCACATCCGGTACATCGAGCGCGAAGATCAGACGCTCTGCGGCGGGGATTGCCTTGCACGAGAGCTTATCGGTCATGAGTGCAAACCCGCAGGGTGCTGGAAAGACGACTGGATCGCTGGCGACGTACCGACGATTGCTCGATCGTCTGCGGAGCGGAATGACGCGGGGCCTGTGGTCGGCGCCCACAGGCAGAGTAGAAACCTGGGGCACCTGGCGGATCGGGGAGATCCGTTCAAGGGGGACAACCGATGGCCAGTGTTTGGTGGCTACGGGTAGATTTGAACTACCGACTCCCGCATTATGAGTGCGGTGCTCTAACCAGCTGAGCTACGTAGCCAGGAAAGACGGCGAAGGATAATGTCGCGGCCTGCGCCCGTCAACCGGGTCCTGGCCAGACCGGAAGGCGCCAGCCCCTTTGCACGCCTCAGACGTTAAACGGGTAGTCTCGCCTGTAAGCCTTGCCGTTGCAGCATATGACCTCCCGGCGCGCCGTTTCGTACCCGCTTTTGTACCCACTTTCCCCGCGGCTTGGGGAATCCCTGAAGGCTGCTTTGCTCGTTTGTCGCCCCGCTAAGCGGTAGGCCAGTGGCCACTGCCCGAGCCCGTAGCCGCTCCACCAGCGCGCTGCCGACCCGGACCAGGGGGGCTTTATTGCCGCGGTTGACGGTGCCAGGCGCCAGCTAGAGCCGTGCGCGTGCCCTGGGGGCCTTGCCGGGTGGGTGCCTTGGAGGTGACGCCAGGGTGAAGGCCGTCAGGGGTTAACCCGCGCGCCGTTTATGCGCAAGCCGTCCTGTATCTGTTGGGCGATGTTACTCCCCCCGGCAGTCTCGGCCGAATCGCCGATCCACAGGAACAACCTTTCCCGTCCATCGCCCGCTGCCAGGCTAGGCCCATCTGGTGTTTGCGACTGTCATAGGGCTCTAAATTCCCCCCTTGTATTCCACGACCAGCAGGCAGGTGTCTCGCAGGCGACCCAGGAAGTCCGGATAGAACCATTCCCCATGCTCGGAAGGGCACGGCAGCCGGAAACTGTGCGGATGCCGCTCAATGCTGCGCAACCACACCTCGACCCCGGGTGGGCTATCGAGAACAACCGCCACGTAGGTTTCCGGGACGTTCAACTCGCCAACTGTGGGGTACAGGTGCTACGTGAACACCCTGCCGCGCAACGGCCGGGTTGGCGTGTATTCGGTCTGGGGCGTGAACCGGGCGAAGACCTCGGGGCAATGGTCAGCGGCGAGGGTGCGTCATCCTCCAAGGCGAACAGGGCACCAAGACCGCGTTCGGCGTTGCGCCCGTGCGGACAACCCTATGCCGCGAGCACTTGCGCGGCGACCCGCCGCGCCTCGGCCGCTGCCTGCTTGAGCACCTCGATCCGGCCGCGCGGGTCGGTGGCCCGGTACTGGGCGAGCAAATCGAGCTCGTCGGCGCTGAGATTCAGCGGGTCCTCGACACAGAGCAAGAATGCCGGCGTCACCGTGCCCAGCGCGGCGGCCAACAGGCGCGCCTCCTCGATGCCCATGCGCCGGGTGCCTTGCTCGTAGTTGGCGATGCGCGACTTCGAGAGCCGCCCGTCGGTCCGGTCAGACAGCCGACTCAGCGACAACTCGGCGCACTCCCGGGCGTAGCACAAGCGCTCGCCAATGGCCTTACTCAGGGCGATCTCGGATTCGGTCATGGGTCTGCACCTCCCCAGTTTGCGGGTCTTCGCGGGGTCGAACGCTCGCCGGTGCGTCTCGCCGCCCGCGCCCTCTTCCAACTTAACCCACCGGCCGCGTCGCCAGCGCCTAGGAGTCTGTCGGACTTAGCACATCGGGAGGCGCGTCTAGGCCAAAACTGAAAAGTTCGCGAGGATCGAGTACTCCAGATTTCGGGTCGCGCAATCGATATCGGTCTCTTCTTGGCCACTTGGGCGTGTTGGCGCCTAGAGTCCTTCAGGCTCCTAGGTGATGCCATCCTCGCCCAACTTAGCCTTAGCGACCCTCTGGGTCGTGGCATACGCAAGCAGGCCCGCGGTCAGGCGTCGTTGATGCCCTGCGACAGGTAGTCGTTATAGATGATGGTCGCCACACTACGGTCCCGTTTGTTCCACATCAACTTCCTCAGAGTCCGCGCTGTGGCCACTCCCAGCCACCGTCAGGGGTGGTCGGCCCGCCCAACATACCCCGCTGGCCAGGTCTTCTGGGCCTTGTCGGTCTTCTCCGACTTCGCTGTCTTGAAATCGCCGAGGCTCAGCTCGAAGACGCTCACGGCCACCTGTCCGGCGCCGTGGACGTGGGCGATTACCTTGTCGTAGCGCTCCCGGTAGGGTGCTTGGGCGGTCGATCCTCCGTACTGACCGCTGTTGGTCATCACCACCGGCTGGAACATGTGGTAGTGCAACGCCTGAACCATGGCATCAAACGTCGGCACGTCTTTATTCAGCGCGGAAATGATCAAGCAGTCGGTCTTGTCCCGCAGGTCGGCCGCGAGCTTCAGGTCCGTTGCGTCGTAGCAGATGGCCCCGCCGAGTCGGTAGACCACCCCCGCGGGTCCGGCAAGCTCGATCAGGACCTGGTAAGGGCGGTCGCCCTCGATCCCCATGTCTTCCTCTGGTTTGGTCATCCACTGCTTGCCCTGGTGGACCCTGACGATCTCCCGATTCCCGTTCCGCTCGTGCCGCAGCATCCACAGCGCGCGGTTGACCGGCGCACGGTTCGGTCCCTCCTGAAACGTCAGCCCGACGAACAGATTGGACTTAGTCGTATCTGAGAGGCTCCGCAGTAGCCACAGGTCATCCGGGTGCACCGACAGTTCAGGAAACACAATGAGATCGATGCCCGCGGGAGTCGAAGGTCTCTCGGGTTTCGTCTGCCTGGCGCTGCGCTCGGTCGCCAAGTGTTGTGCCACGAGACGGCAAACGGCGGCCAGATGGGAGCGATGGCGCGCCCTGAAGTCGGGGGACCAATACAGCGGGTTCTTGGTGTCGAAGTCGTCCAGGCGTGGCAGCAGGGTCTGCACCATGGCTACGCGCAACTCTCCCTTCCCCTCTCGCTCGCCTCGGCTGGCCGGCAAAGCATATACGGGCAACTGCGACTGGACCGCATAGAGACCCAATTGATAGGCCCGGCGCGTCTCAACGATTTTCCGCAGGCTTTCAGGGGTGTCGACAACTGTTAGGCCCTCGATCAAAGAATTCGTGAGTCGCAGCCCTGGCCACTGCAACAGTTGCATAATCAGCTCGCTTAGCCATGGCGAAAGGGGTGCGGGCTCTCCGAGCAGCCCCTCGGGCGTATTCAGCAGACCCAGGCGACGCTTGAACCAGGACGAGGACAGGCCCCTGTATCTGCCGTGATCTTCCCGAACCAGAAATCCCCGGGCAGTAAAGTCGAGGTCGCCGACGATGCAAGAGCGAAGTATCCGGCCCAGGCTGAAGGCCCAGTGCATGTCCTCTCGGCACCACGCGGGCGGCGGGATTCTGGGATCTGTGGCGCCAGACTGGGGTTCTATGCCGATGGAGAAGCGCGCGTCCGGATGCTGTGGGCTCGCCCAGCGGTCGCATCCGACAGTCAGATCGAGCAGGCTCCAGGATGTGCGGGCCTCAGCGTGCTCGGGACGAGCCATCGCTTCCAGCAGGGCGAGGGCAAGACCCAGTAGCGCATTCTCCTGGCGGAACGGATTGTCCCGACGCAACAATACTTTGACAAGATCGACCTTCTGCTTGCCGATGTCGACCAGGCGACCCCAAGCCCCCGGTGCGAAAGCCCGGGGGCGGAGATGAGGTGGGATTGAACGTGTCCATCCGCTGCGTTTGTCTCGATGCGCCTTCCAAGTGTCTAGCAGGAGGTCCGGGCGCATGTGGCCGAGCTAGACCGCGAGCTCGTTTCGCTCATCAGGCGGCAAATCGTTAAGGATATCGTCAACCCAGGTCGCGAACCGTGACCGGTTTGCACCGAGCTGCTGCCCGATCAAACCCGCGAAGACCATTCGGGACGCGTTTTGGCTCGATGGTTTGCGGAACAACAAGGCGTCGTGCAGCAGCTTGTAGTCCTCAATCCGGTCCCCGGCGACGAGGTCGGCGTCGGGCTGGAGGACCGACGCCAGAAAGAGCGCTGCCTGCTGACGCAAGAACCAGGGGGCTTCAGCCCCATCCCGAAGCTCTCGCCGCGCGATTCTCGCCAGCCTCTCGCGTACGCCCTCCAGGTCGCATCGGCGGGGTAACATCTCGGGATCGCGGTAACCGATTTCCACGGCACCGGAACGCAACAGCTCGGCGGTCACGTAGTCGGCGACCGCCCGCTCGTGGGGGTCGATTTCTGCGCCCCGGGCGCGCTTCAGATCCAGCGCTTCGATCACCGGCCCAAGTAGCTCGGGACTGGGAAACAGCGCGAGGCCGCAGCGCAGTACGGGAACCAGGGCGGGATTGCGCGACCAGCTCGCGATGAGTTTGCGCGCCGTGGCCTCCATCTCGTGTTCCAGGAGGCGCTTCGAGGTCCCGTCCAAGACGGGCATCCAGTCCAGTTCAGCGTCCTGATCCTCGGTCGCCATGGATTGGCGTAGCCGAAACGACTTTAGCAACCGGTAAGCGGCGAAACGCTTCAGGGTGTCGTCGCGAACGTCCATCTTCGGCAAGGCAATGCGGGACAGGGCCAGGGGGTTCTCGTGACGCTTCTCGTTGGACTCGATGACCTCAGAGAGCCACAACAGTCCGTCGAGACCCGCAGTGGCCTGGCGCAGACTATCCTGATCCGGCGTGGCGCTGATGAGCCCCTGCAACCAAGCCATCTGCGCTGAGGCGCTGCCTTGCAGGGCGTAATCGGCCCAGGGGATGATTTTGGTCTTCTTCTCGTTGATTTCCAGACGGAACGGGTCGACCAACCCCATGCAATACCGGTCTAATAGGCCCTGCACGACGCGCGAAATCCTCTCGCCTACTGCGTCTTCGTCTTCGTTCCGGTCAACCTCGACCACCAGTCGAATGTCGTCGACATATCGGCAATAGTCATGGATGACGCCTTCGCCCGCTGACTTCTGGCCCAGCCGTCGCCCCATCCAGCGATCGAACCGCAGCATGTAGGCGTTGGCCAAAACGCCGGATGCCACCAGTCCTTGGGGTAGACCCTTAGGCAGCCCTTCCGTGAACAGCTCCGAGCTCGTCTTGGCCTCGGGAGACCACTCCCAGGACATGATTCGCCGAGCCGCGTCGATGAACTCCGGGTTCAGCCTGGTGCAATCCCTGTGGCCATAAACTCTGGCGTACAGGCGCCAGATGGCCGCCAGCCGACGCAATAACCGGCCTCTGTCGATGCGGTCGAAAAAGCGCTTGAGGTCCAACTCGACGACATAGATCGTCCTGTCGGGCCTACGCAAGGTATCCGCGTTTCGGGCGATGTCACCGGGCCTGGCCAGGAAACGCCGGTAGTCCTCGAAATAGGCTGAGTAGGTCGACGCGTTGCCCCAGCGGAAGCGGGCTTGGGGAGCAGACACCTCGCCATTGCCGGCCCAGTCGCACCAAAGGCGGTTACCGTAGCGGTAAACGCGTCGACGATGAGCGGTCGCAGCATCTGGCTGGTCTGTCTTACCCTGAAGCGTCTCCACCGCGTCGGCGAAACAGAGGACTAAGCCCATGGCCAGCGTCTGGTCGCGGATGCCCAGATGCGCGAGGGGACGCAGTGGCTGCGGCTCGCCTGTATTCTTCGGCCGCCAAGCCCCACTGTTCACTTCGTCCGGCTCGGACATCAGGGAATCCAAGTCGATGTCCTCGGGCTCGGGCTCGGGCTTCGGCTTGGGCTCGGGCGGGGGAAACTCCCAAACGCAGGTCTTCGGGGCAGGCACCAGTTGCATGGGCTGTACCCGAAATGCGGGGTCTTTGATCTCCTCGCCCCATCTGGCGAGAGCCGCTTCAATCTCAAGGACAGACAAGTCCAGCGCCAACACGTCGGCATACCAGTTGTGCCACCGGGCGTAGCGCTCGGCCTTCTTCCAGGCTTGGGCCAGAACGACCTCATCGGTGAGATAGTCCAGCGCCGGCAACAGTCGATCGTATTTCTTGTCGACTAGGCTCACAGCCAGTTCTCCATCGGCATGAATGCTGCCCATTAATATGAGCGGGTGCGATCCGAGAGCGGACGCGGAGCGTCCGAGGCGGGGCGCAGACTCCAAGCGACATGCGGGCGCGCTTTCATTGAAACTGACGCGCCGACCTTTCTGCGCGACGTCCTTCTTGGCGATTCCGAGCCTCGCAGATCGCACCAGAGGCAAACGAACGTGCGCCTACTCGGCGGAGGCCCCAGCGGGTCAGTCCGCCGTTGGCATATCCCCAGCTCCGGTTCCGGCGTCATTCGGAGAAGCGTTGGGACCATGAATCGCCGGCCCGGACGAAGAGACCGTCGCGCTGGTAGCCGTCCGCCGCGATCCGTTCAGCGTAGTCAGCAGCGATCCCGCGGGCTTCCTCCCACTGGCCGGCGGCAAGCGGTCGTGCAACCAACCGATGGACCCCGACCGTCAGGTCGGCGCCCGCAACGGGTACCAAGGGAGGGTTCTCGCTCCCTAGCGCATCGGGGTTATGGCGCCTGATGGTTTCAAGGACCGGTGCATAGTAGTGCCGCCAGACGTCTGGAGTCGTTTTAATCACAATGTCCCCCCGCGCTTCCGGCGGGGGATCGCGCCAGTGGAAGTGCAGCACGTTGTTCCGGAAATACGTCACGGCTCCAATATGCAAGGTGCAGGCGCTGCCATTGACGCTTTCGATCCGAACGGCTTGCTCCTTTGCTTTGTCCTTTACCTTCTGGGTCGGTGGGCTGATTCGGCCCTTGCATTCAAAGGCGTGCCAGATTTCTTGTCCATTCGTGCATCCGTTCGCGCAGCCTACTAAATCAGGGCGCGAGCGCTGAGTCAGTACCGCGTGAAGATGTTCCCGAAACACATCCAGATGGAGTAGCCAAGGGGTATTCAGGAGCTTGTCCGCGAAAAGCTTGCACACCGTCATACCCAGAAAGTAGTTAACGGCCCCTTTTTCTGTCGGATCAAGCATAGTGGCGGCGGCGGTCCGCCGGAGGCGGCTCGCCCTTGGCCCCGATTGCTCCAGGGCCATTCTGACCAGTGACCAGCGAAATAAGGCCTCATACGCCGAGGCGTCGCCATGCTTAAAGACATACTGGAGGTTTGGGCGCCCGACTGTCACAGCGGCCCACAGGATATCGTTCCAAGAGACTTCTAAGTTGCTCTGCCCGTTTTGGAGTGTTCCCGATGGAAAATCCTCGGCCTCATACGGTATCCGCAGTACCGTCATGCGGGCTCCCGCGGCGGGTGACAGCAGCGCGGATCGGCGGGTGGCGGGTCCAGGCGGGTCTGGTAGGGCTCGCCGATGCGGATGGCCTCCTGCATGGCGTCGTAGATTTCCAGGATCACGCGCTTCGTGCGGTAGACGCCGTCGTAGCGCGCCTCGTCCTTACGGCGGACGATGGGGAAGCTGTCCATCATGTAGGCCACTGCGTCGCGGGGGGTCGGGAAGCTGGCCTTGAGTCTGGCGTGGTCTTCGACCGTCTCGGCCTCAGTTGGGCGCCAGTCGCCGATCTCGTCGGCTGGCAGGTAGAGGTGAAAGAAGGCGGCGTCCAGCTCGCAGCGGAGCAGGAAGCGGCGGTCTTCGTCCCAGCGGAAGGGGGGGCCTGGCCAGCCGCAGTCGTTGGCGAAGGGCTGGAGGTCCCAGGCGTTGTAGGTGAGTTCCAGCACACGAGGTAGGACCCAATGTCCTATAGTGCTTTCATGCCAAGTCACGGAAGACGAAAAAGTCGACGGCGGCAAGATCGGAACCTGCCGAAGAATGAAGAAATTTAGGTTAGTACCCCCCATTTTTAGCCGCGTAACGTAATCGACCACAAACGAAGACAAGGTTGCCAAGAAATGTGGCGCCCACTCGGACGTCTTGGTTCCAAATAGAATCAACGGTAGGCTGTTTCCTACCGCAGACCGAGGAAACAGTGAAACCAAGAGCGTTCTCGCATTGGCATCGTTTGCGACATTGCGAAAGCCGATCAACCAATCCGCTTGCCACAATCCTGCAAGAGCCTGGTCAACCTCATCTGACGGAACCCAGCTCTGGGGCAGGACCTCGTAGCTGGCATCCTGCAGCAGTAGCTCGTGAACCTCAGGGAGGATGTGTCCTTTTTGTCCACTTTTCAGCAGAGAGAAGTCGCCAAAGCGATGGTTAAATAGCTGAAGCATCTTCGCTTCATACAGCGGCAGATATTTTGCACCTTCTTTCCAGAAAATGTTGCCACGCAGCTGCCAGTGATAGGCCTCCAATTGTTCGCGACTGCGAAACAGGTGGGAGTCGTTTGACATATGAAACATCGAGTTGAAGCTGATGCCCCATCTGTTCTCCTCTGGATGGCCATCCTCGGTTTCGCGGATAAGTATCGGAACGCGGCGGTAGATCGCCTTGGTCAGCTCGGCGTCCGGGCGCGAGCGGAAAATTGGGCAGGTACGTGTATTAGGGTTGAGGAGCGCGATGTCTGCGGGAGAGAGTGCAAAATTTCGCTCAGAGTCAGACAGTTCTTCTAAGTCTCGCGCTCTAAATATGAAGCGGGCAGCAGTCGGTGCCTTTCCGTGAGCAGCCAACGAAAAAAGGCAAAAGCGCGTCATATGCCCCTGCCCAACTTCAGGGAAAAAGCCCTCGTTCTCTAAGTCGAAGAGGCTGATGAGGGACATCGTTTCCAGCACGTCCCGAAAAAAGAACTTGGTCGTATCGTCGGTGGCTATACCCGTGGGGAGTACGCAACCGAGGTAGCCTTGAAGTCCAAGCAGATTTCGCATCGCTTCGGCGAAAACGGCGTAGGTGTTGATGTCACCTCGCCCACAGAGCGGGTAGCGGTTGCTGTTGCGCAACAGGTGACTCTCGCCTTCGGCCTTGCGCGAGTCGGCGAGGAAGCGCTGGTGGAGTGCAGGGTCACCCGCTATGAGCCCCTCGATCATGCGCTTGCGCGCGGCGGCATTGGGGGCGTTCGCGATCTCGGGGCTACGCTCTGCGAACCACTCCTTCTCTTGGAGCTTGACGCGCTCCCAGGGGGGGTTGCCGAGCACCACGTCGAAGCCGCCCTTTCCCTGAGGCCCGAAAACCGCCGGAAACTCCAAGTGCCAGTGGAAGAACCGGTATTGCCGAGCAAGCCGCTCGATCTCCTCGCGCATCCAGGGTGGACAGTGGAAGGGGTTCTCCTCGATCTTCCGGACCATATCCGTTGTGATCGGGAAGGGGTGCTCCGGCGTCTCCTGCTTGGGCCAGACGAAGGCGGCGCACCAGGCGTCGGCCAGCAGGTGCCCGTTGAGGTAGCCAGTGTCGCGGACCAGGGATTCGTAGCGCGCACCCTTCTCCCGCACCCCCTCCACAGTCGTGTCGTCCAGGTCCTCCAGGCTCAGCATCGCCGTGGCAAGGTTGCCCAGGTGATCCCAGGGGACCCCATCCTGGCCGAAGATGTCATCGATGCGGGACTCCCGCTCGCGTTTGTTCTGCTTCTTGTAGTCGCGGCAGAAGGCCGGGGCGTCGCCCTCGATGGGCTTGAAAGCGTCGTCAGGGATTCCGGCAGCGATCAGCTCCGGCGTCGCCCCGATTAGGCTGTTGCCGACACGGATGTGATGATCGAGGAAGGATAAGGGTTTGCCGGGCTCCAGGGCTTCCAGCCACAGACTGACGCGACACAGCTCCGCGGCCATTGGGTTGATGTCCACCCCGTAGAGGCAGCGGCCGATGACATCCCGCAGGGCGTGTTGATACAGGAGTGGGGACGGCTCGCTGTCGCCCTGGGCCAAGGCGCGCACCCGCGCGAGGTGGCGGGCCAGACGGTGCGCGGCGCCGACGAGGAAGTGTCCCGAGCCCACCGCCGGGTCGCAGACCTTGAGGGCGAGGATCGCTTGCTCTGCGTCGGCCCCGGTCTTGCCTTTGATGGCCGACTCCACCACCGGGTCCAGGGCGGAGTCGAGCAGGCACTGCACCAGGGAGTCTGGGGTGTAGTAGGAGCCGGAGGTCTTACGCTCGTTGCCGGCGAACTCGGCGAAACCGAAGCGGGCGCCGTCGGCGCCGATCTGGGGGGTTAGGGCAAGCAGGCTCTCATAGACGCCGCCCAGCTCTTCGGCGCCCAGGTTCTTGTAGTCCACGGGGCGCAGGACCTTGCCCTGACGGGTGTAGGCCAGGTGGCGCAGGGCTTCGAGCAGATCGTGGTTGGTCAGCTCGGCGTCATTGAGGGCTGCCGTGTTGGCGGGGTCCCAGAGGAAGCTGCCGAGGGTCGGCAAGGCGAGGTGCTCACGCACCGTGACACTGGAGGGGGCGCCCGAGAGTGCCCCGACCAGGATCTGGAATTGGCGCCACAGGTCGCCATGGCGGCTGCCCTTGATCTTGCCGGCAAGGTCGCGCAGGCGCCCGGTGCCATAGTGGGCCGCATAACGCTTGCGGGCCATGCGGGCGCTCTCCGAGTCGTCGCGAGCGTGGAGCAGCGGCAGGCCGTCGAGGGTCCGGTCCTCGGCCACGAACAGGAAGATCAGCCGATAGACCACGCGCAGGAGCTGCCCATGAAAGTCCGGGAGCGGGGTTTGACCGGTGCGTAGGCTGTCCCGTAGGGCGGTGTTCGTCGGATGGCTGGTGAAACCCTCGCCCAGGATCTGGAGTGCCTTCTCGACGCCGCCGCGCAGCTCCCCGAGTGCTCGGGTGCCCTGCTCCTCGGCGAGCTTGGTCCACTGCTCCAGCCAGCAGGTCTCCGCACGCTGCCCATCGCCCTGCGGTGCGAAACGGGTGGCATGGGCGGTGAGCCACAGCAGCACGAAGTCGGAGTAGACCTCGCCGGCGAAAATGGCCTCCAGGTCGAATTCCAGGAAGGATTGACGCGAGAGGGCCTGGTTGTCGCGCAGGAGGCGCAGGCGCAGGCCGTTCCCGACGATGGCCCACAGGTGGCCCTCGCTGCGGTTGAGGAGCTCCTGAACCAGCCCATGGGGGTTGGCGGCCGAGGCGCCGCGGACCCCGGCGGCGCGGCGGTCGAGGCTCAGGTTGCAACCGACCAGATGGATCGGCACCGGGCCGACGAAGCGGTTGATGGCGTAGGTGCGGCCGTTGATCTCGGGGCCGGCGCTGGTGGGCAGCGGGCCGAAGTCCAGCTCCCGCAGGAGGGGCAGGCTCCACTTGTCGTTGGTCAGGGCGGTGCCGGTCTCCGTGGGTGGAAGGTGCTCCACTGCGGCGCGGAACTCGGCCCAGTGCTTGCGCAGGCGGTTCCAGGATTGGGTGATGACCTCGTTCAGGCGTTCGCCTTTGGGAAGGCCGTAATCCTCGGGGCGGGTTCCGGCGAGCTTGGCCTTGGGGTCGATGACGCGGCGCAGCAGGTCGGGTGGCAGTAGGCCGCCCTCGGAGCGGATGGTTTGGAGCTCGGCGGTTTGGCGGGTCATTGGCTGATCGGGGCGAGAAACGGGTTAACGACGGTCAGACCGGGGCCGACGACCTGCCCGTGCTGCAAGTCTTCGGAATAGACGGTGTCGCAGCCTCCCTCTTGGGCCGCGGCGACGATCAAGCTGTCGTAGTACGAGAAGCCGAAACGCTGTGCGACATCGAGTGCGCGCAGAACTGTCGCGGGCGTCAACGGATGGAGACGGCAGTCGCCGATGAGCCGCAGGAGGACGTTGCGGATCGCCGGGATCTCGTAACCGAGCTTCCGGCGCATGACGTTGGCGACCTCCCCAAGGACCTGGGTGGAGATCAGGCAACCGCTGGCCAGCAGCTCTAATGCCCGGCGCTGCTTTGGCTCCTCCTTGCTCAGGCTGTAGAGGACGACATTGGAGTCGATGAAGCTACCGGGCATTGGCTTCGTCCCGGTCGAAGACAAAGGTGCCGAAGTCCTTGCGGTAGGGCGCAAAAAAGGCGGTCAACTCGGCCAGCTTGGCCTCGGGCGTAACCGCCGCGGGGGGCGCGGGATGGCGTGTCTTGAGATATCCGATGAAGTCCAGGACCTCGGCTTGCAGGGCCTCGGGCAAATCGGTCGCTTCGCGGGCGATCAGATCGACGGCGTTCATGAACCGGCTCCGGTGTTGGGTTGGGGAGGCGACGGCAGTAGCACATAGGCCCCCAGGATGTCGACCGGGAGCACGGGCACGATGCTGACCCAGCCCTTAGTGCGGGCGGCCTCGCGCACGCGCTCATGGGCGGCGAGCTGGGCGGC